>NZ_JBIBKC010000005.1:81136-108077 GCF_042958985.1 Pseudomonas sp. NPDC007930 | reverse complement strand
TCAATCTGTAAGCTCTGCTGATTTCGTGCATGAGCTTCAGGGCCCATCGCCCGGCACAGCCGGCCTCCCGCCCGATGTGTATTGTCCTGGAAATCAAGCACAATCTAGTCCTTTAGCCAGGCTCACTCGGCGGGCTTGCCCTCTTCATCGCGGCGCAAATCTGGCGGGATGGGCACATCCTTCGGCGCCTGTGGGCGTTTGCCCTGGCCGGCGCGGTACTGGCGGATCTGGTACACGTAGGCCAACACCTGGGCCACGGCCATGTAGAGCCCGGCCGGGATCTGCTGGTCAAGCTCGGTGGAGTAGTAGATCGACCGCGCCAGCGCCGGCGACTCCATCACCTGGATGTTGTTGGCCTGGGCGATTTCGCGGATCTTCAGCGCGGTCATGTCGGTGCCCTTGGCCAGCAGCATCGGCGCGCCGCCGGCGTCGGCGTCGTACTTGAGCGCCACCGCGTAGTGGGTCGGGTTGGTGATCACCACGTCGGCCTTGGGCACATTGGCCATCATCCGCCGCTGGGAAATCTCCCGCTGCATCTGCCGGATGCGCCCTTTTACCTCCGGCTTGCCCTCGGTCTGCTTGTATTCGTCCTTGACCTCCTGCTTGGTCATCATCAGCTTCTGCCGGCTCTGATACAGCTGGATCGGCACGTCGATGCTGGCCACGATGATCAAGCCCAGGGCCATCCACAGGCTGCTCCAGCCCACCACCTGCAAGGCATGCACGATGGCCCGCTCGAGCGGCTCGTTGGCGATCGCCAGCAAGTCGTTGCGGTCTTTGTTGAGCACGTACACCGCTACCGCCAGGGTGATGCCGAACTTGCCCAGGGATTTCAGCAGCTCGCTGGCCGAGTGCATCGAGAACATCCGCTTGAGCCCCGAGGCCGGGTTCATGCGGCTGAACTTCGGCGCCAGCGAGCCCGCGGCGAACAGCCAGCCGCCCAGGCAGATCGGGCCGATGATCGCCGCCAGCAGCAACACGATCATCACCGGCTGGGTGGCCTGGATGGCCATGCGCGCCGCGCGGTAGAGGAAAATCGCCATCTGGTTGGTGTCGAGCAGCACGTCGGGCGAGAGGGTGAAGCTTTGCCGCATCACCTCCATCAGCATGGTCGCCATGCCGCCGCCAAAAGCCAGCAGCCCGCCGACCCCAGCCATCATGATGATGAAGGTGTTGAGGTCACGGGAGCGGGCGATCTGCCCCTGCTCGCGGGATTCCTTCTTGCGTTTGTCTGTGGGCGCTTCTGTTTTGTCTTGCCCGCTTTCGCTTTCGGCCATTACGCGTCACCTGGCCCGCACCAGCTGCCGGAGCCATTGCAGGGCTTCGGTGGCCAGTGCCTGATAGTGGTTGAGGATGTCGGCCATGTTGATCCAGAGGATCACCATGCCCAGCACGATGGTCACCGGCATGCCGACGGAGAAGATATTGAGCTGCGGCGCGGCGCGGGTCATCACCCCCAGGGCGATGTTCACCACCAGCAGCGCGGTGATCGCCGGCAGCACCAGCAGGATCGCCGCGGCGAGCACCCAGGTCAGGCGGTTGGCCAGGTCCCAGAACTGCCCGGTGAGCACACCGCCGCCCACCGGCAAGGTGGTGAAGCTTTCGACCAGCACCTCGAACACCACCAGGTGGCCGTTCATCGACAGGAACAACAGCGTGACCAGCATGTTGAAGAACTGGCTCACCGTCGCCACGTTGACGCCGTTGGCCGGGTCGATCATCGAGGCGAAGGCCATGCCCATCTGGATCGCCACCACCTGCCCGGCAACCACGAACGTCTGGAACAGCATGTGGATCGCCAGGCCCATCAGCGCGCCGATGATGATCTGCTCGGCGCACAGCAAGCCGGCACGCAGGCTGATGGCGTCGATCTGCGGCATTGGCGGCAGCGCCGGGGTGATCACCACGGTGATCGCCAGCGCCATGTACAGGCGGATGCGCGACGACACCATGGTCGCGCCGAACAGCGGCAAGGTCATCAGCAAGGCGGCCACGCGAAACAACGGCAGCACGAAGCTGGCGACCCAGGCGCCGATCTGGGCATCGCTGAGGGCGAGCACGCTAGCCGATCAACTGCGGGATGTTGTGGTAAAGCTCGAGGATGTAGTCCATGAATTCACGGACCATCCACGGGCCGAGCACGATCAGCGTGATCAACATCACGATCATCCGCGGCAAGAAGCTCAGGGTTTGTTCGTTGATCTGCGTGGCCGCCTGGAACATGGCCACGATCAACCCCACCAGCAGCGACGGCAGGACCATCACCGCGACCATCAGGGTGGTCAGCCAGAGCGCGCTGCGAAACAGGTCGGTTGCGATTTCCGGAGTCATTCAGGCACCTCGCGATAGGGTCACACGCCGCCGAAGCTGCTGGCCAGGGTGCCGATGATCAGCGCCCAGCCATCGACCAGCACGAACAGCATCAGCTTGAACGGCAACGAGATGATCAACGGCGACAGCATCATCATGCCCATGGCCATCAGCACACTGGCCACGACCAGGTCGATGATCAGGAACGGGATGAAGATCATGAAGCCGATCTGGAAGGCGGTTTTCAGCTCGCTGGTGACGAACGCCGGCACCACGATGGTCAGCGGCGCGGCATCCGGGCTGGGGATGTCGGTGCGCTTGCTCAGGCGCATGAACAGGTCGAGGTCACTGGTGCGGGTTTGCGTGAGCATGAAGGTTTTCACCGGCACTTCGGCGCGGGCCAGTGCATCCTGGGCGCTCAGCTGGTTGGCCAGGTACGGCTGCAGGGCCTCGCTGTTCACCCGGTCGAACACCGGCGCCATGATGAACATCGTCAGGAACAAGGCCATGCCGGTGAGCAGCTGGTTCGACGGCGTTTGCTGCAGGCCCAGGGCCTGGCGCAGGATGGAAAACACGATGATGATCCGGGTGAAGCTGGTCATCAGCATGACGAACGCCGGGATGAAGCTCAGCGCGGTCATGATCAGCAGAATCTGCAGGCTGACCGAATACTCCTGCTGGCCGTTGGCCCCGGTGCTCAGGGTAATGGCCGGCACCTGCAAGGGGTCGGCCGCCCACGCCAGCGGCGCGGCCAGGAACACGCCCAAGAACAACAGCCCGCGCAACAGCCGCATCACTTCTTATCCTTTTGGTCCTTGCCGAGCAGTTCCATCAGCCGCTGGGCGAATTCAGGAGGCACCGTTTCGGCCTTCTCGGGCACGGCCACCGGCTTGGCCATCACGTGCAGCGGAGTGATCCGCCCCGGGGTCAGCCCGAGCAGAATCTGCTCGTCGCCCACCTGCACCAGCACCAGCCGGTCGCGCGGGCCCAGCGCCCGCGAGCCGACCAGGTCGATGACCTGCCGGCCACCGCGCGGCGAGGCCTGCTGCATGCGCTTGAGCACCCAGGCCAGGCCGACGATCACCGCCAGCACCACCAGCAGGCCCAACACCGTTTGCAGCAGTTGCCCGCCCATGCCGCCGCCGATCAGCGACGGCTCCTTGGCCGCCTGGGCGGCCGGTTCGGCGGCCCAGGCCAGGCCCGGCAGCGCCATCAGCGCTATCAGCCAGCGGCCCATCAGCGCAGCTTCTTGATGCGTTCGGTGGGGCTGATCACGTCGGTGAGGCGGATACCGAACTTCTCGTTCACCACCACCACTTCGCCGTGGGCGATCAGCGTGCCGTTGACCAGCACATCGAGCGGCTCGCCGGCCAGGCGGTCGAGTTCGATCACCGAGCCCTGGTTGAGCTGCAGCAGGTTGCGGATGCTGATTTCGGTGCTGCCCACTTCCATGGAGATCATCACCGGGATGTCGAGGATCACATCCAGGTTCGGGCCTTCCAGGCCCATGTTGTCGTTGGTGTTTTTCGGCGGGGTGCCGAACTCTTCCATCGGCAGGCGCGAGCCTTTCGGTTGCTGGGCGGCGTCGGCGGCCAGCAAGGCGTCGATGTCGCCCTGGCCATCGCCGGATTCGCTCAGGGCCGCGGCCCACTCATCGGCCAGCGCCTGGTCTTCGGCAGACACGGTGTCTTTATCATCAGCCATCATGGTTCCTCAAATCTGCGTATTCAGTGCCGAGGCGCCGTCAGCGGCGCTCGATCGGCGTGGTAATTTGCAGGGCCAGGTTGCCCTTGTGCGCGCCCAGCCGCGCCTTGAACGAGGGCACGCCATTGGCGCGCATCACCAGTTCTTCGGGCAGCTCGACCGGGATCACGTCGCCCGGCTGCATGTGCAGGATGTCGCGCAGCTTGAGCTGGCGCCGCGCCACGGTGGCCGACAGCGGCACTGCTACGTCGAGCACGTCTTCGCGCAGGGCCTTGACCCAACGTTCGTCCTGGTCGTCGAGGTCGGACTGGAAGCCCGCATCGAGCATCTCGCGCACCGGCTCGACCATCGAGTACGGCATGGTTACGTGCAGGTCGCCGCCACCGCCGTCCAGTTCAATGTGGAAGGTCGACACCACGATCGCCTCGCTGGGCCCGACGATGTTGGCCATGGCCGGGTTGACCTCCGAGTTGATGTACTCGAAGTTCACTTCCATGATCGCCTGCCAGGCTTCTTTTAAGTCAATGAAGCACTGGTCGAGCACCATGCGCACCACGCGCAGCTCGGTGGGGGTGAACTCCCGGCCTTCGATCTTGGCGTGGCGGCCATCGCCGCCAAAGAAGTTGTCGACCAGCTTGAACACCAGCTTGGCGTCGAGAATGAACAGCGCGGTGCCGCGCAGCGGCTTGACCTTGACCAGGTTCAGGCTGGTGGGCACGTACAGCGAGTGCACGTATTCGCCGAACTTCATCACCTGCACGCCGCCTACCGCCACGTCCGCCGAGCGGCGCAGCAGGTTGAACATGCTGATGCGGGTGTAGCGGGCAAAACGCTCGTTGATCATCTCGAGGGTGGGCATACGCCCACGCACGATGCGGTCCTGGCTGGTCAGGTCATAGGTTTTGACGCTACCCGGCTCGACCGGGTTATCGGTTTGCACCAGGCCATCGTCGACGCCGTGCAGCAGGGCGTCGATCTCATCCTGGGAGAGCAGGTCCTGAACGGCCATGCGGGCTTCCTATTGCAACACGAAGTTGGTGAACAGAAGCTGGTCGACCACCAGCTTGCCGAGTTCTTTCTGGGCCACTTCCTGCACGCTGGCGGTGGCTTTCTGGCGCAGCATTTCAGTACCGACCGGGCTGGCCAGTTGGTTGAAGTCCTGCCCGGATAACAGTAGCACCAGGTTGTTGCGGATCACCGGCATGTGCTCCTTGAGCGCGGCCATGCCTTCGGGGTCGTGGCTCATCAGGGTAATGCTGACCTGCAGGTAGCGCTGGCGCCCTTGCTGGTTGAGGTTGACCACGAAGGCCGGCTGCAGTGCCTCATACAGCGCCACCGGCTTGGCGGTGGCCGCGGCCGGCGCGTCAGCGGGCTTGGCGGCGTCCTTGTTCTGGGACTTGTGCAGGAAGAACCAGGTTCCCCCGATCGAGCCGCCCACGACCACCAGCAAGGCAACCACGATGAGGATGATGAACTTGAGCTTGCCCTTCTTGGCCGGTGCCGCGCCTTCGGCCGCCGGTGCTGCTTCTTTCTTCGCCATGCCAATATTCCGTCGCTGTATCGAGGGTTTACAGGAGATATTGGGACAGGAGCAAGGGTTGTGCCAGTTTTTGCGGAGGGGGTGTTCTCGGTGGCAGGCTGATTTTGTGCATGAGCTTCAGGGCCCATCGCCCCGGCACAGCCGGCCTCCCACGGGTTCTATGTAGCCTCGTAAATCAAGTACTTACACAAATCTGGTGGGAGGCCGTGGTCCGGCACTCCGGCTGTGCCGGGCGAAGGGCCCTGATCGTCAGGCGTAGTAGTCGACGATGCTGCTGCCAATCACCACCTGCGGCTGGCTGACTTCCTCGATCGCGCCGGTGTCGGCGCTGCCGTCGGTGCCCTGCCCGTTCGCCGTGCCGCTGCCGCCAGCGCGGCCGTTGGCGAACATCTGCTGCTGTTGCTGTTGCTGCTGTTGTTGTTGCTGGCGCGACTGGTCGCCCACGCTGACATCAACGTTGCTCAGGCCCTGCTGTTGGAGCATGTCGCGCAACCGGCCTTGCTGGTTGTCCAGGGCTTCGCGCACCGCCGGGTGGGTGCTGGTGAAGGTCACCTGGGTCTGCTGGTCGGCGGTCACGTCGACGCGGATGTCCAAGCGGCCCAGCTCCAGCGGGTGCAGCTGGATTTCAGCGGATTTCAGGTTCTGGCTCGACAGGTACATCACCCGGTTCACCAACCCCTCGCTCCAGCCGCTCTGGGCCATCTGCAGCGGTTGCGCCTGGGCCGCGGCGGTGGATTTGTCCGCGGCGGCGCTGGCGGTGGCCAGGGTTTGCATGCGGCTGGCGAAATCATCGGCGCGGGTGGTGCTGGCGGCCACGCCCGGGGTCAGCGGGGCGCTGCTGTCATCACTGCTGGAGGCCAGCGACGCTTCGCCTTCTTTACCGGCGCCCTGGGCCGGCACCTGCGGCTCGACGATGGCCGTGAGGTTGTCGGCAAAGCTTGGCTGCTGGCTGGCCTCGGCCTTGCCCTTGGCGTCCGTGGGCTGCGCGTGGGCCGAGGTGGTGCCCTGGGCCTTGGCGTTCTGCTCCAGGGCCATGCGCACCATCGGCATGCCCTCGAGCGGGTCTGCCGCCGGGTCGAAGTCTTCGCTCTGGCTGTCGTCGTTGGCCGCTGGCGCCGTGGCCGGCGCGGCTTGTGCCAGCGGCGGCGGTGCCACCGGCAGGGTTTGCGCGGCTTGCTGGGCCAGTGCCTGCGGGTCGGGCTGTTGCGGCGCGGCCGCCACCGGCGCTGGCGCCGGCTCCGGCGCGAGCAGTGGGTCTACCGGCTGCGCCTGGCTGGCGGCCGGGTCAGTGCTGGCGACGCTGTCGCCATCGTCGTCCTCGGACGTATCGGCGCTGGATACCTTGTCGTCGTCCTTGGCGGTTTTATCATTCGCCTTGGCGACCTTGTCATCCGCCTTGGCCGAGGTTTTGCTGGCCGGCAAGTTCTTGCCGCTATCGGCAACCTTGGCCTTGCTGGTATCGGTTTTGTCACTGCTCGCCGGTTTATTGTCAGCGGCCTGGGAGGCGTCCGAGCGGCGCGCGGCCACCTTGCTGGCTTGGCTGGCGGTCGCGCTGGCCTGCTGGCTGCTGTACACGTCGGAGAAGCTGGGGCCCGCGTCATTGCTGACGTCTGTGGTTTTGGCCGAAGCCTGGCCGGCGGTGCTGGTGGCACTGGTGGCCGAGCCCAGTTGCAGCAGTGTGTTCGAAGCGACAGGCATGAAGGCGTCCCCGTTGCGCTGGAGGAATGACAGATGCAACGGAGTTAGCAATTAGCGGGCCAGCCTCAACTGGTGCAGCGCTGCCGCTCGTCTATGAACAGTTGCCGCACTGTGCCGAACTCAAGGTCGATACGGCTGACGAGGTCTTCGATACCCTGCAGCGGGCCGTGGAAGGCGCGCTGTTCGAGCTCACGGCACAGTTCGGCCAGTTGCACCGCGCCCATGTTGGCGCTGCTGCCCTTGAAGCTGTGCGCCGCCTGGCCCAGGTCGCGGGCGTCGCGGGCCTCGCGCAAGTGGGCCACGCGAGTGGCGGAGTCTTCCAGGAAGGTATCGAGCAACAGCGGATACTCATCCTCCATCACTTCTTTCAAGGCGCTCAGCACCTTGTAATCGAGATGTTCATTAGCCACGGGTGGTCCTCCATGATCGCGGCGGATTATGCCTGAGCTGCCCAGGTGAATTCCACGCGCGCGCTACGTCCGTCGTCGGCCCATTCCGCGTGGCGGCTCAGCTCGCGGATCAGGTTGATACCTCGCCCAGCATAGGCCTGCTCGCCCGAAGGCGCACGCGCCGCCACATCGAAACCGTGGCCGCTGTCGCTGACGGTGATCCGCAAGCGGCCACCGCCGCCCTCCTCCGGCTGGATTTCCAGCCCCACACTGACCTGCCCGGCCTGCAGCGCCTCCAAGCGTTGCTGGCGCAGGCTGTAATACTGGGCAAAGCCCTCGGCATCCCGCTTGAGGGCCGAGTCCAGGCCCAGCACACCGTGCTCGAGGGCATTGGAGTATAGCTCGGTGAGCACGGTGTACAGCGCGCCGCTCTGGTCGCGCAGGCCTTGCACCTCCAGCAGCAGCTGCAGCAGGAACGGCAGCGGGTTGTAGCGGCTGAGGGTTTGCCCACGAAATTCAAAGCAGACCGACCAATCCATCGGCGCTAGCTGGCCGCTGTCGGAGAAGATCAGCCCCGAGGCTGGCGCGGTGCCCGGGGCGTTGGCCTCGATCTGCACCATGCTGGCGTCGTCGTGGGATTCCCCGCGAAAATCCGCCACCGCCTCGCGGATGTCTTCCAGCAGGCGGTGCGGGTCGGTGTTACGGTCGAACACCCCTTGCAAACGCTCGGCGCCGAACATCTCCTCCTGTGGGTTGGCGGTGTCGATGATCCCGTCGGAGAGCATGAACACCCGGTCGCCGGGGTTGAAGGCAAAGGTTTCGATGGTGGCGTCGAAGGCCGGCCGCGGCAGGATGCCCAGCGGCAGATGCCGCGAGGCCAGGGGCAGGCGCGGGCCGCTGAGCGGCAGCAGGTACGCATCGGGCATGCCGCCGTTCCACACTTCCAGCACCTTGCGCCGGGGGCTTACGTTGAGCAGCGTGGCGCAGCAGAACATGTCGACCGGCAAGATGCGCTTGAGCTTGGCGTTCATCTCCCGCAGGGTTTCGGCCAAGCCGTAGCCCTTGGCGGCCATGCCGTAGAACACCTCGGCCAGGGGCATGGCGCCGACCGCCGCCGGCAGGCCATGGCCGGTGAAGTCACCGAGCATCACGTGCATGTCGCCCGAAGGGGTGTAGGCGGCCAGCAGCAGGTCACCGTTGAACAACGCATAGGGCGACTGCAAATAGCGAATGTTGGCGGCGTTCAGGCAGCCGGAGTGGGCCACTTGGTCAAACACCGCCTTGGCCACCCGTTGCTCGTTGAGCAGGTGGCCGTGGTGGCGCGCCAGCAGGTCGCGCTGTTCGAGCACAGTGGCCTGCAGCCGGCGCACGCGCTCCATGGCCTTGATCTTGGCGCCGAGCACCACCTGGTTGTAGGGCTTGGCGAGAAAGTCATCGCCGCCGGCCTCGACGCACTGCACCAGCGCTTCTTCTTCGGCCAGCGAGGTGAGAAAAATGATCGGCACCAACTCGTCGCCGGCCATGGCTTTGATCCGCCGCGCCGCCTCGAAGCCGTCCATCACCGGCATCATCGCGTCGAGCAATACCAGTTGCGGGCGCACCTGCTCGAACACCTTCACCGCTTCGGCGCCATTGCCGGCCTGCAGCACGTGGTGCCCCTGGCGGCGGACGATCGCCGCCAGCAGCATGCGGTCACTCATGTTGTCGTCGGCAATCAGCACCGTCAGCGCCGGGCGCTCGGAAGTGGCCATCCGCGCGGGTTAAATGTCGAACAGCTTGTCGAAGTTGGAGATCGCCAGGATCTTGCGCACGTCGGTGCTGGCATTGACCAGCTTGACCTTCGCCGCATCGCCGCCGGCGTGGTCGCGCAACAGCAACAGCATGCCCAGCGCGGAGCTGTCCAGGTAGGTGGCCCCGCCGAGGTCGACCACATAGGTTTTGGGTTCTTTACCGAAACGCTCGTACGCCTGGCGAAAATCCTGGTGGGCGCCAAAGTCGAAGCGCCCGCTGATGGTGATCGTCAGCGTAGATGTCCCGTCCTGGGAAAGTTCAGATGACACAGCCATGGAAGCATCCTTTTTCTGTTTGGCGACTGCCGAAAAGTATGTAGCACCAAGGGCAATGGCAGGCAACTCGCCCGCGCTATTTCATTGCCTCAGTACCCCTCAGACCGCGGCAGGCGCTGGGAAAGTTCATCGAGTAAGCGCTGTTCGCGTTTATCTTCGAGCAGGCGCGCTTCGCTGATGTAGCGATCGACCAGTTTGCGCAGCCCCTCGACCCGCGCGTAGGCCTTCTGCCAGATGCCGCGCGCTGAATTCAGGTTGTTCTGGTGCCAGTTCAAGCTCTTGCGTTGCTGGCCCACGGCGGTTTCGATCTGGCTCAGAAACCGGTGGTAATTCATCAGCCACTGCCCCGACACCCCCTGGGTGCCGTTCTTGATCCATTGCGCCTGGTAGTTGGCGCGGAACTGCTCCAGCTCTTGCAGCTTGGCCTCGGCCAGGCGTACCTGGCCTTGCAGGTAGCCCAAGCGTTGGGCGGCCGAACGCTCGACCTTCTCGGCCATTTCCACCACTGGCGCCAAACGCGCTGCCCGGCTGGTCGCCATCGCGGCTTACCCCGGCGCCACGGCGGGCTTGAAGATCCCCGCCAGCCGGGCTTCGCTTTCCGGCAGGTTGTCGGTTTCGGTCAGGCCCTGGCGCAAAAAGTGAACCAGCTTGGGGTGCAGGGTGATCGCCAGGTCGGTTTCCCGGTCGCCGCCGGCCACGTAAGCGCCCACGCTGATCAAGTCGCGGCTTTGCTGGTAGCGCGACCACAATTGCTTGAACTGCTGGGCCTGGCTCAGGTGCTGTGGGCTGACCACCGCCGGCATCACCCGGCTGATCGAAGCCTCGATGTCGATGGCCGGGTAATGGCCCTCTTCGGCCAGGCGCCGCGACAGCACGATGTGGCCGTCGAGCACCCCACGGGCAGAGTCGGCGATCGGGTCTTGCTGGTCGTCACCTTCGGACAACACCGTGTAGAACGCGGTAATCGAGCCGCCGCCGGCTTCGCCGTTACCGGCCCGCTCGACCAGCTTGGGCAGTTTGGCGAACACCGACGGCGGGTAGCCCTTGGTCGCCGGCGGCTCGCCGATGGCCAGGGCGATTTCGCGCTGGGCCTGGGCGTAGCGGGTCAGCGAGTCCATCAGCAGCAGTACGTTCTTACCCTTGTCACGGAAGTACTCGGCAATACGCGTGCAGTACATGGCCGCGCGCAGGCGCATCAGCGGCGCGTCGTCGGCCGGCGAGGCGACCACCACCGAGCGCTTCAGGCCCTCGGCGCCGAGAATGTGCTCGATGAATTCCTTCACCTCGCGGCCCCGTTCACCGATCAGCCCGACCACGATGATGTCGGCCTCGGTGAAGCGGGTCATCATCCCCAGCAGCACGCTCTTGCCCACCCCGGTACCGGCGAACAGGCCCAGGCGCTGGCCGCGGCCGACCGTCAACAAACCGTTGATGCAGCGAATGCCCACGTTCAGCGGCTGGCTGATCGGGTCGCGGTTTAGCGGGTTGATGGTCGGGCCGTCGAGCGGCACCCAGTCTTCGG
Organism: Pseudomonas sp. NPDC007930; assembly: GCF_042958985.1. Classification (NCBI taxonomy): domain Bacteria; kingdom Pseudomonadati; phylum Pseudomonadota; class Gammaproteobacteria; order Pseudomonadales; family Pseudomonadaceae; genus Pseudomonas; species Pseudomonas sp. NPDC007930. The sequence continues at coordinate 96,848 of NZ_JBIBKC010000005.1, read as the reverse complement.
CTTTCATGCCGCCCTTGCCGTCCAGCGCGCGGCCGGCGCCGTCGAGCACGCGGCCGAGCATGGTCATGCCCATCGGCAGCCGGCCGGTGTCGGCCAGCGGTACCACGCGCGCGCCGGGGGCGATCCCGGCCAGGCTGCCGACCGGCATCAGGAACACCTTGCCGCCCGAGAAGCCCATCACCTCGGCTTCCACCTGCGAGGGCTGGTAGCTGTCGTCGTTGATCACCAGGCAGCGAGTGCCCATGGCTGCGCGCAGGCCTTCGGCCTCCAGGGTGAGGCCGACCATGCGCAGCAGGCGGCCCTCCACCACCGGCTGGCGCGGCAGGGCGATGGCCGGGGCGTAGGTGCCCAGGCGCTTGCCGAAACTGGTGCGCTCAAGGCGCATCGGTGGGCTCCAGCTCGAGGTGAATGTCGGCCGTGGTGGGGTTCATGCCCTGTTCGTGCAATTGGTCGAACAACTGCGCCAAGGCCTGGGTAATGCGGGTTTCGACGGTGGCGTCGATGCGGCTGTGTTCGGTCTCGACCCGGCAGCCGCCGGGCAGCAGGGCTGGGTCTTCGAGGATGCGCCAGGTTTCTTCGTGGCGTTCGCGCAGGGCCTTGATCTGGGTGAAGTCCTGCGGGTTGACGAAAATCCGGATGTTGTTGGCACCCATCGGCAGCAGCTTCAGGGCCTCGTGCAGCACCCGCTCGATTTGCGCCGATTCCATCTTCAATTCACGCTGCACCACTTCGCGGGCCACATGGCCGACCAGCTCGACCAGCGAGCGCTCGATCTGGTTGTCTTGCTCAGCGATCGGCGCCATCAGGTTGGCCATGATCATCTCCAGCGGCTCCAGCCGCGCCTTCAGGGCGGCGTCGGCCTCCTGGCGGGCACGCACCTGGGCGCTGTGGAAGCCATCCCGCTCGCCTTGGGCGAAGCCTTCGTTGTAGGCCTCCTGGCGAATCGCCTCGACCTCCTCGAGGGTCAGCGGCTGCACTTCGTCCAGCGGCACCTCTTCGATTTCCGGCTCGGGTATCAGCTCCGGCTCAGGCTCCGGGCGTTCCGGGTCGAAGCTGGGCAGCCGCCACAGGTCCGCCCCGGCCACGTCGCGGGCACGGATCAGGTCGGTGGCATTAGGTGGCTGCTTGCTCGCTTGGCTCATGCGCTCATCCGTCGGCTTGGCGCAACGCCGGCGCCCTCCCGAGGGAAGTGCCGGCGTTGCTTGAATCGTGAATAGTTAAGACAAGGGTAGCGCGGTTTAGATCATCTCTTCGCCGCCTTTGCCGCCCAGCACGATTTCGCCAGCCTCGGCCATGCGCCGGGCGATGGTGAGGATTTCCTTCTGCGCGGTTTCCACTTCGCTGACCCGCACCGGCCCCTTGGCCTCGAGGTCGTCGCGCAGCAGTTCCGAGGCACGCTTGGACATGTTCTTGAAGATCTTCTCGCGCACGCCTTCGTCGGCGCCCTTCAGGGCCACCACCAGCACGTCGGAAGACACCTCGCGCAGCAGCGCCTGAATGCCCCGGTCGTCGACGTCGCGCAGGTTGTTGAAGACGAACATGAGGTCTTCGATCTGCCCGGAAAGGTCGCCGTCGATCTCGCGGATCGAGTCCATCAGCTGGCCTTCGACCGAGCTGTCGAGGAAGTTCATGATGTCGGCCGCGCGCTTCACGCCGCCCAGGCTGGTACGGGCGGTGGTCGAGTTGCCGGCGAACTGTTTCTCGAGAATGGTGTTGAGCTCTTTGAGCGCCGCCGGTTGCACGGTGTTCAAAGACGATACCCGCAAAATGATGTCCAAACGGGCCTTATGGTCAAAGTGCCCGAGCACCTCGCCGGCTTGGTCCGGGTCCAGGTACGCCACCACGATCGCTTGAATTTGCGGGTGCTCGTAGCGGATCACATCCGCCACGGCGCGCGGTTCCATCCATTTCAGGCTGTCGAGGCCGCTGGTGTTGCCACCGAGCAGGATGCGGTCGATCAAGCCGTTGGCTTTGTCTTCACCCAGGGCCTGGGTGAGCATTTTGCGAATATAGCCATCGGAGCCCACGCCCAGGCTGGTCTGGTCGCCCACGCTGGTGACGAACTCGGTCATCACCTGCTCGACCTGCTCGCGGTGAACGTTGCGCATCTGCGCCATGGCCACACCCACGCGCTGCACTTCTTTCGGGCCCATGTGCCGCAGCACTTGCGCGGCATCGGTTTCGCCCAGCGACAGCAACAGGATGGCAGCCTTGTCGACCTTGGTCAGCTTGGGCGCGGCCAGTGCACGGTTATCACTCATCTGCGTTGATCCATTCTTTCACGACCTGCGCGACACGGCCCGGGTCTTCGGCCACCAAACTCTTGATTGCATTGAGTTGGGCGTCATAGCCCTCGCTTGGGCTTGGCAACAGAATGCTCTGCGGCCCGCCCAGGCTGACCCGATCATCGGCCAGCCCACCTTCGAAACTGCCCCCGCCCATGCCGGCGCCCATACCGCCGGCGCCGCCACCGCTGCCACCCTCGCCATCGGCCAGGGCCAGCTGGCGGGATTTGCCACCGCCGGTGATGTTGTTGAGCACCGGGCGCAGCACGCCGAACACCAGCACCAGGATGAACAGCACGCCCAGCACTTGCTTGACCACGTCCCAGAACCACGGTTGCTGGTAGAAGGCCGGCTCGGCGATCACTTCGCCCTGGTCGGCGCTGAACGGTGCGTTGATCACCGTCACGCTGTCGCCACGGCTGGCGTCGTAGCCCACGGCGTCTTGCACCAGGCGGGTAAAGCGCGCCAGGTCATCGGCGCTCCACGGCTGGTGGGTCATCTGGCCGTTGGCCGGGTCAAGCTTGGCCTGGTCGTCGACCACCACCGCCACCGACAGGCGGGTCAAACGGCCCTGCTGCTGGCGGGTGTGGCTGATCGAACGGTCCAGCTCATAGTTACGGGTCGACTGCGAGCGTTTGTCCGCCGGGAACGGCGCCAGCATCGGCTGGCCGGTGGCCGGGTCCATGATCTGCTGGCCGTTGGCGTCGAGCAGCGGCTGGCCCGGCGGGATGGCCTGCGGCTGGTTGGCCGCGGCGGCGCCACCGGTGCGTTGCGGCGCCGAACTCGGGCCGGGCGGCTGGTTGCTCAGGGCACCAGGCACGCCACCGTTGGGGGTGCCGGCCGAACGTTGCTCGCTGGTCGACTGCTCGCTGCGCAGCGCCGGTTGGTCAGGGTTGAACTGCTCGGACGTAGACTCGACCGCGGTGAAGTCGACGTTGGCCGACACCTGCGCCTTGAAGCGGTCGTTACCCAGCACCGGTTGCAGGATGGTCTGCACGCGTTGGCTGAGCATCGACTCCATGCGCCGGGTGTAATCGAATTGCTTGCCGGCCATCGACAGCTCGGAGCTGTCGGCCATGTCGGAGAGCAAGGTGCCCTTCTGGTCGACCACGGTCACGCCGTTCTTGTCCATCTCCGGCACGCTGGTCGCCACCAGGTTGACGATCGCCATCACCTGGCCAGGGTCCAGAGTGCGGCCGCCGTACATTTCGACCAGCACCGAGGCGGTGGGCTTGCGGTCGTCGCGCACGAACACCGAGCTTTTCGGGATGGCCAGGTGCACGCGCGCGGCCTTGACCCCGTTGAGGGCGGAAATCGTCCGGCTGAGCTCGCCTTCCAGGCCGCGGCGGTAGCGCGCCGCTTCCATGAACTGGCTGGTGCCCAGGCCTTGGTCTTTGTCGAGAATCTCATAGCCGACGTTGCCGTCGCCCTGGGTCACGCCGGCCTGGGCCAGTTGCAGGCGGGCACGGCCGAGGTCGTCGGCCTTGACCAACAGGGCGCCGGAGTTCGGCTCAATGGTGTACGGAATATTGGCGCCGTTGAGGGTGTCCGTCACCTGTTTGGCGTCCATCCCGGCCAGGCTGGTGACCAACGGGCGGTAATCAGGCTGCTGCGACCACAACACCACGGCGAAGCCGATCGCAACGCTGGCCGCCAGGCCGACCAACAGGCCCACCTGCCGCAGCACCGGCATCTTCGAGATGTTTTCCAGGAACGCCAAGCCCGGCATCGATTTGCCAGCGGCGCCGGCACTCTTGGCGGGGACGTTATCGGTTGCTTCAGCCATGACCTAACCTGCCCTCAAACCGGCATCTGCATGATGTCTTGGTAAGCCTGAACCAGCTTGTTGCGCACCTGGGTCATCGCGGTGAACGACACGCTGGCCTTCTGCGACGAAATCATCACGTCGGTGAGGTCGACACCCTGGGTGCCGATCTCGAAAGCGTTGGCCAGTTGGTTGGCGGCCTGCTGGGTGTCATTGACCTTGTTCACCGCGCCGCTGAGCAGGTCAGCGAAGCTGCTGGTGCCAGCGGTTTCTTCCACGGCGCTCTTGGCCGCGGCTTTGCCGCTGCCCATCGCTTCCATCTGCATGGAGCGCATATCCATCATCAAGCGGTTGAATTCGACACCCTGGCTCATGCTGCTGATCTCCCGGCCTTGCAGAATATTGACGCTGAAACAGCTCGTTACTGGTGAAGTAGCAAGAGCAATGCCAAAGCCTACCAAGTCGATACGCGAATCAACTGGCGTACAGGTAGGCGTCTACGTCCATGCCGGCATCGCGCATCTGCGCCAGCTTGTAGCGCAGGGTGCGCGGGCTGATGCCCAGCCGCTCGGCGGCTTCTTTGCGACGCCCGCGCTCCGTGCGCAGGGTCTGGATGATCACCTCGAACTCGCGCCGGCGCAGGTCGGTTTCCAGGCCTTGCGCGGCGTCACTAGGGCTGACCCCAGTGAGGGGTGTCGGTTTCGACCGATCCGACGGTTGGGGATCCGAAACCGGCTGCGTCAATAATTCAACACGTAACGGCGGCTGCGGAATACCCGCGAGGCAGAAGTCTTCCGCGCGGATCACGCCGCCCTGCTGGAGGATCAACGCGCGCTGTACGGCGTTGTCGAGTTCGCGCACGTTACCTGGCCAGGCATGCGCCAAAAGGCAGGCGCGGGCGCTGGCATCGAGCTGGGCAGGGCCTTGTTTCATCTTTGCCGCGTGCTTGGCCAGGAGTTTTTCCGCCAGTGGCAGGATATCCGCGGGGCGCTCGCGCAGCGGTTGCCAGGCAAGCGGGAACACCGACAAGCGATAGTAGAGGTCTTCGCGGAAACGCCCGGCGGCCACTTCGGCGGTCAGGTCGCGGTTGCTGGTGGCCAGCACGCGGATGTCCAGGGCGATCGCCCGGCGCGCGCCAACCCGCTCTACCTCGCGTTCCTGCAACACACGCAGCAACTTGGCTTGCAGGCCCAGGGGCATCTCGGAGATTTCATCGAGCAACAGGGTGCCGCCGTTGGCCTGCTCGAACTTGCCCGGCTGGGACGCGATGGCGCCAGTGAACGAGCCCTTTTCATGGCCGAACAAGGTGGCCTCGAGCATGTTGTCGGGGATCGCCGCGCAGTTGATCGCGATAAACGGCTGGCCGGCGCGGGCCGACTGCTGGTGAATGTAGCGGGCCAGCACTTCCTTGCCGGTGCCGGACTCACCGCAAATCAGCACGGTGGACTCACTGCGCGCCACCCGCGCGGCCAGTTCCAACAGGCGCAGGCTGGCCGGCTCTTGGGCGACCGGGCCGTCCGCCACGGCGCTGGGCAGTTGCCCCAGGCCATGGCGGGCGACCGCTTCAAGCAGCGCGGCCGGCTCGAACGGCTTGACCAGGTAATCGGCGGCGCCCTGGCGCATGGCCTCGACCGCGCGGTCTACCGCGCCAAAGGCGGTCATCAGCACCACCGGCAGTTGTGGCTGGCTGGCGCGCAGCCGGGCGAGCAACTGGTGGCCGTCGATGCCGGGCATGTTCACGTCGCTGAGCACCAGGCTGAAGGGCTCGGCGGCCACCGCCAGCAGGGCGTCTTCAGCGCTGCCAACGGCGTGGTAGGCATGCCCGCCCAGGGCCAGGGTGTCGCACAGCGCTTCGCGCAGGGCGCGGTCGTCTTCGACCAGCAGCACCTTGTGGCTCATGGTGCCTCCTCGCCCAAGGGCAGTATCACCGTGGCACAGGTGCCGCGGCCCAGCCGCGAACGCAGTTGCAGGTCGCCGCCGTGGGCGCGGGCCACCGCGGTGACCACCGCCAGGCCCAGGCCGGTGCCGGTGGTCTTGGTGGTGAAGAACGGCTCGCCGAGGCGCGCCAGCACTGCCGGCTCGATGCCGGTGCCGCGGTCGCTGACCGCCAGGCGCAGGGTGTTATCGCGCTGATACAGGTGCACCTTCAGCCGCGCGCCGGGGCCACTGGCCTGCAGGGCGTTGTCGATCAGGTTGAGCAGCACGCCGACCAGGGTGTCACGGTTGCAGTTGAGCAAGTGCCCCTGCACGTCGCACTGCCAGCGCACCGCGGCGCCCTCGACGTGGGTGGCGGCGGCGCGGCGCAGGGCCATGAACAGGTCGGCCGGCGACAGCCGATCATGCATGGGCAACTCGCCGCGGGCGAAAATCAGCATGTCGCGCACCTGATGCTCCAGCTCGTGCAGGCGCTCTTTCAGGCGCCCGGCAAAGCGTTGCTGGGTTTCCACCGGCAGCACCTGTTCCTGCAGGTGGCCGGCGTAGAGCATCGCCGCCGACAGCGGCGTGCGGATCTGATGCGCCAGCGAGGCGACCATCCGCCCCAGCGACGACAGCCGCTCGTGGCGGGCGAGTTCGTCTTGCAGGCGGCGGGTTTCGGTGAGGTCGTTGAGCACCACCAACTGGCCCGGCTCGCCTTCCAGCGAACGGGTGGCGATCGACAGCCGGCGGCCATCGCGCAGGGAAATCTCGTGGCCGTCGTCGCGCCGCGGGGCGAAGCAGCGGGCGATCACCTGGCGCCACAGGTCACCGACCAGCGGCTCGCCGAGCAGGGCCTGGGCGGCCGGGTTGGCTTCAGCGATGCGGCCATGGGCATCGAGCACGACCACCCCGGCCGGCAGCACGTCGAGCAGGCTTTGCAGGCGCCCGGCCAGGCGTTCCTTGGCGGCGAGGTCTTCGAGGCGGCGCCGGCTGCTTTCAGCCAACTCGCCCTTGAGCTCGCTGACGCGGCTTTCCAGCAGGTTGTATGAATCGCTCAGCTGCGCCGAGACCTGGCTGAACAGGGCGAACGCCTGCTCGAGGTCTGGCTGGGCAGCCGCGGGGGCAAGGGCATCGCTCATCGGGACGGCTTGGGACATCGTGCTCTCTCGCGCAAAAGCGTCAGGAAACGGTTTGGACGAAAGGGTTTTTGCAAGGGCCGTGCCGGGGCGTGTCGCAAAATGGTTACAGGCGCTGGGGGCGTGGGCTGGCGGGGTGGGGGCGGGGTTGTATCGGGCGGGATACGCGCGATGGCGTCAAAAAACTGGTGGACGGGGGCTATGGCGGGGTTTACTGAGCGCATGGCCTGACTGGCCCATCGCCCGGCACAGCCGGCCTCCCACGGGTTCTGTGTTGCCCAGTAAATCAAGTACTTACATAAATCTGGGGGGAGGCCGTGGTCCGGCACTCCGGCTGTGCCGGGCGAAGGGCCCTACCGCCAACTCTCGGGAATCGGCTTGTGCCGGCGAATCCCGAAGGTGTAGCCAATGCCGATCATCAGCCATTCGAACGCCAGCGCCAGCAGCACGGCCACGGCCACGCCCCAGGTGATCGCCTCGGGCGCCAGCGGCACCTGGTAGTTGTAGCCCTGAAGGGTTTCATCGCGAATTTGCGGGTCTGCCGCGCTGACCACGTGCCAACTGCGCGCGTACCAGGGCCCTTGCAGCGCCTGCCATTCGGCCTGCAACTGGGCCTGGCGGGTGACCAGGGTAGCGATGCTCTGGGCGTCGCTGCGGAACACCGGGTCATCGCTGCCCTGGTAATGCTGCACCAGCGCCTGCAAATCGCCATTGAAGAACTTCCCGGCGGTGTCGCTGAAGCCCTGCAAGGCGTTGGTCGCCTCGGTCAGGTGGGCCTGCACGCGCACCGCGTAGTCATTCAACAACCCCGGCCACTGCACGCCCAGCAGCAGGCCGAGGGCGAAGATCACCAAACGCATATAACTTCGCAGCATGGGGTTTCCTTAACCGGCGGTTTCAGTGGTGCCCTGCGCCACGCATTCGCCCTGGCGCCACAGCGCCCAACTGCCCGGCTCGTAACGCTGCCAGGCTTCGTTGTCGGTGAGCGCCTCGGTGGTGATCACCGTAACCACATCGTTCGGAGTGGTTTCAGCCTGGAAATCGACCGCCACGTCGACATCCTTCAAACGGGCCGGGCCAAACGGTGCGCGGCGGGTAATGTAGACCAGCTTGGTCGAACAAAAGCAAAACAGCCAGTGGCCATTGCTGAGCAAGGCGTTGAATACGCCCTTGCCGCGGTATTCGGCGCAGGCCTCGACCAGTACCGGCAGCAGCGCCTCGATCGGCGCCGGCTCCGGGAACGCGGCGCGCACCCGGTTGAGCAGGTCGCAGAAGGCCGCTTCGCTGTCGGTGTCGCCCACCGGCCGGTAAAAGCCCGGCTGCGGGGCGAAGTCGGCCAGTTGGCCGTTGTGCGCGAAGCACCAGTTGTGGCCCCACAGCTCGCGCACAAAGGGGTGGGTGTTGGCCAGGCAGACCCGCCCGACGTTGGCCTGGCGGATGTGGCCGATGACGATTTCGCTCTTGATCGGGTAGCGCTGCACCAACTGCGCCACCTGCGACTCGCAACTGGCGGCGGGGTCCTGGAACAGGCGCAGGCCGCGCCCTTCGTAGAAGCCGATGCCCCAGCCGTCGCGGTGCGGGCCGGTGCGGCCACCGCGCTGCATCAGGCCGGTGAAGCTGAACACGATATCGGTCGGGACGTTGGCACTCATGCCAAGCAGTTCGCACATGGCAGCCTCGGCTTACAAACGCGGTTCGACCCGGCCACGGGGGCCGGCCGGTTGCGCGCGCGGCGCCGGCTCAGGGGCGCGGCGCGGCGCACTGGCCTCGCGGGCGTCTTCCTCGGCATCGCGCTTGGCCTGGGCGGCACGGGCGGCCTCGCGCTCGGCCTGGGCGGCGCGCCCCCTGCGCTCCAGCGGCCAGCGCAGCAGGGCGAACAACAGGTAAACGCCGAAGGCGATGGCGGTGTACATCGCCAGGGTCGGCACCGTGGCCCACAGGTGGCTGGTGTCTTTGAAGAGGATGTCGAGCGCCGAGATGGCGATCGCCGGGGCCAGCCGGGCGCTGGAGGAGTCGACCGCGGTAGGCACGCACACCGCCACCGCCGCCAGCAGGCGCAGTGGCTCGCGCAGCCAGCGCCACATCCAGCGGGTGGCGCGGAACCAGACGAGCAAGCACCCCAACGCGGCAAAGGCGTAGATGCCCCAGGCAATCAAGTAATCGTTTTCGGTCATGTGGATTCGAGCGACGGCAGGCGAATTGGCGCCTATGATAACGGCTTTTGCCGAAGGACGCTGCCTGCCATGACGACCTCTTCCGCGCCTGTTGCCCACCTGGGCCAAGGCGCCGACCCCTACGCTTGGCTGCAAGAGCGCGACAGCGCCCCCGTACTGGCCTACCTCGAGGCCGAGAACGCTTACCTGGAGGCGCAACTGGCCGACGAACAGGCCCTGCGCGAGCAGCTGTTCGAAGAAATCCGCGGGCGCATCCGCGAAACCGACCTCTCCTTGCCCTCGCCCTGGGGCCCGTGGCTGTACTACACGCGCACCACCGCCGGCGACGAATACGCCCGCCACTACCGCCACCCACGCCCAGCCGATGGCAGCCTTGTGGTGAACGAGGCCGACGAGCAACTGCTGCTCGACCCCAATGCCCTGGCCGGCGGTGGCTTTTTGTCGCTCGGCGCGTTCAGCATCAGCCCCGATCAGCAGCGCCTGGCCTACAGCCTCGACACCTCGGGCGATGAAACCTACCAGTTGTTCGTCAAGGAACTGGCCAGCGGCGCCATCACCGCCCTGCCCTTCGAAGACTGCGACGGCAGCATGACCTGGGCCAACGACAGCCAGACGCTGTTCTTCGCCAGCCTCGACGACACCCACCGGCCGTTCCGCCTGCACCGCTACCGGTTGGGCGACGCCCAGCCCGAGCAGGTGTTCGAAGAGCTCGACGGGCGCTTCTTCCTGCATTGCTACCGCACCAGCTCCGAGCGCCAACTGGTGCTGCAACTGGGCAGCAAGACCACCAGCGAAGCCTGGGTGCTCGACGCCGCCACCCCGCAAGGCCGCTTCGCCTGCGTGGCGCCGCGGGCCGAAGGCCACGAGTACGACCTCGACCACGGCCGCCTGAATGGCCAATGGCAGTGGTTCATTCGCAGCAACGCCAGCGGCATCAATTTCGCCCTGTACAACACGCCAGACAACGGCCAAGCGCCAACTCGCGAGCACTGGCAGGCACTGGTGCCCCACAGCGCCACGGTGATGCTCGACGGCGTCAGCCTGAACCACGCCGCCTACGTGCTGAGCCTGCGCGAAGGCGGCCTGCCGGTGATCGAGGTGCGCCCCGAGGGCGCGCCGGCCTACCGCGTGCAACTGCCCGATGCCGCCTACAGCCTGTACATCCAGGACACCGTCGAGTTCGACGGGCCGCACATGCGCCTGCGCTATGAAGCCCTCAACCGCCCGGCGCAGGTCCGCGAGCTGGCGCTGGCCAGCGGCGAGCAGCGGGTGCTCAAGCAAACCCCGGTGCTGGGCCGCTTCGACGCCGACGATTACGTCAGCCAGCGCCTGTGGGCGACCGCCGCCGACGGCACCCAGGTACCGATCAGCCTGGTGATGCACCGCCGCACCCAGGGCCAGCCGGCGCCGCTGTACCTGTATGGCTACGGCGCCTATGGCAGCAACCTCGACCCGTGGTTCTCCCACGCGCGGCTGAGCCTGCTCGACCGCGGCTTCGCCTTCGCCATCGCCCATGTGCGCGGCGGCGGCGAGCTGGGCGAGGCCTGGTATCGGGCCGGCAAGCAGGAACACAAGCAGAACACCTTCAGCGACTTCATCGCCTGCGCCGAGCACCTGGTCGCCGAGGGCCTGACCCGCCCCGCGCAACTGGTGATCAGCGGCGGCAGCGCCGGTGGGCTGTTGATCGGCGCGGTGCTCAACCAGCGCCCGGCGCTGTTCGCCGCGGCGATTGCCGAGGTGCCGTTCGTCGACACCCTGAACACCATGCTCGACCCCGACCTGCCGCTGACCGTGACCGAATACGACGAATGGGGCAACCCCGAGGAGCCGGCCGTGCACGCGCGCATCAAGGCCTATGCGCCGTACGAAAACGTCACCGCCCAGGGCTACCCGGCGATGCTGGTGGTGGCCGGCTACAACGACAGCCGCGTGCAATATTGGGAGGCCGCCAAGTGGGTCGCGCGGCTGCGCGCCACCCGCACCGACCACAACCTGCTGCTGCTCAAGACCGAGCTGGGCGCCGGCCACGGCGGCATGAGCGGGCGCTACCAGGCGCTCAAGGATGTGGCCCTGGAATACGCGTTCCTGTTCAAGGTGCTCGGCATCGCCGCCGAGGTGAGGTAACCGGGTAGCCCCCGCGCCGGCGAGCCGGGCCTACGCTGGCGGCCCCCTTACCTGTGGAGCCGCCGGCATGCCCACCGCCGAAACCCGCCAGGATTCCTACGCCTGGCTGCAAACCCCTACCCTCCCCGCCACCGAGGCTTTTCTCGCCCAGGAGCAGGCCCACCTTGAGCAGTACCTGGCCAGCACCACGGCACTGCAGCAGCGGCTGTTCGACGAAATCAGCGCGCGCTACCAGGACAGCGACCTGTTCACCCCCACGCCGCTCGGCGATTGGCTGTATTACTTTCGCAAGCACGCCGGCGAAACCTACTCCCGCTACTACCGCAGCCCACCCCTGGCCGGCGGCGCCCTGCTGGAACCTGACCCCACCGGCGAACAGCTGCTGCTGGACCCCAACCTGCTCGCCGGCGATGGCCGCATCGCCTTCGGCGCCCTGAGCATAAGCCCCGGCGGCCAATACCTGGCCTACAGCCTGTGGGCCGGCAGTGGCGATGGCCTATTCGTGCTGAACATGGCCACCGGTGAGCAGAGCGCCGTTTCGCTGCCCACTGAGCCATTCGACGGCACGGTGGTGTGGGCCAACGACAACCAGACCCTACTCTTCGGCGCTGGCCAGCACAGCCAACAGCTGTACCGCTACCGCCTGGGCGAGGCGCAACCGGAGAAAGTCTTCGAAGAGCAGCGCTCGGCCTATCGCCTGCGCTGCAGCCGCAGCAGCTCGGGCCACTGGCTGCTGCTGCACTGCCTTGCCAGCGACGCCAGCGATACCTGGGTGCTGCCCGCCGATGCGCCAGGCGGGCAGTTCCAAGCGCTGCCTGGCCCTGGCGGCAGCCCGCGGGGCGAGCTCGACCACGGCCTGTGGGGCGAGCAGTGGTGCTGGTTGCACCGCGCCAGCGGTGCGGGCGTAACCAGCCAGGTCGATTGCGCCAGCGCCGAGGCCAGCCCGGCATTGGCGGGCCCCTGGCAGCCGCTGGTAGCGCCCCGCGCGGGCGTCAGCATCGAGGCCATGGCGCCGAAGCGCAGCGCGCTGGTGTTGAGCGTGCGCAACCAAGGCCTGCCGCAGGTCGAAATCCATCGCGCCGGCACCCCGGCCGAAACCGTTGGCTTCGGCGACCAGCAGGCTTACCAGTTGGCGGTCAGGGCTGCCCTGCCCTTCGACAGCCCAGCCGTAGTGCTGGCGCTCGAGTCATTTACCCAGCCGCCCCAGACCCAGTGGCTGGCACTGCCCAGCGCGGAACGCCAGGTACTCAAAACCCTGGCCGTGCAGGGCAACTTCGACCCTGAGCGCTACGCCACCCGGCGCCTCTGGGCCACTGCCGCCGACGGCACCGCCATCCCGATCAGCCTGGTGATGCGCCGCGACCACCTCGAGCGCGGCCCACAGCGGCTGTTGCTGCAGGTGTACGGGGCCTACGGCGTGGCCCTCGAGCCGAGTTTTTCCCATGCTGGGCTGAGCCTGATCGATCGCGGCTTCAGCCTGGCAATCGCTCACGTGCGCGGCGGCGGCACGCTCGGCCCAGCCTGGCATGCCGGCGGCCGCGGGGCGCTGAAACAACACTCCATCGATGATTTCATCGCCTGTTCCGAATACCTGATCGAGCAGGGCTGGACGACCGCCCAGGGGCTGGTCATCCACGGCCACAGCGCGGGCGGCCTGGTGGTGGGCGCGGCGTTGAACCAGCGCCCAGAGCTGTTCGCCGCGGCGATTGCCCGGCAGCCGTTCGTCGACCCACTGACCGCCATGCTCGACCCTACCCTGCGGCTGACCGAACTGGAATACGAGGAATGGGGAGACCCCCGCGGCGCCGAGGCCTATGCCTGGATCGCCGGCTGGTCGCCCTATGAAAACGCCCGCGCGCAAGCCTACCCGCCTTTACTGGCCACCGGCGCCATGGGCGACACCGTGGTGCCTTACTGGCACCCGGCCAAATGGGTGGCCAAACTTCGCGAACAGGCCACCGGCGGCGGCGAGATCCTCCTCGCCATCGACCCTGAAGGCGCCCATGGCCAACCCTTGGGCCGATATGAAAGAATCCGCCAGGACGCGTTAGAATATGCGTTCATGTTAAAGGCCCTGGGGCTGGCCGATCATCTGTGAGGAATAACCCAAACATGGCCAACACCACCTCGACGAACAACGAGATCCGCATCATTCTGATGGACAGCCTGTTGTTCAAGAACCTGCTGCCCGAAGACTGCACCGCGGCGGCGGGCTACTTCAGCTTGCTGAAAATGCAGCAAGGCGAGGTGATCTTCAAGGAAGGCGACGCGGGCACCTTCATGTGCATCATCCAGCACGGCAACGTGTCGGTGCGCCGGCTCGACCTCGACAACAACGAGGTGGAAGTGGCGCTGCTGCGCAAGGGCCGTTCGTTCGGTGAAATGGCCGTGCTCGACGGCGAACGCCGCTCGGCCAGTTGCGTGGCGGCCACCGAGTGCCAGATGGTCAGCCTCGGCAAGGATTCGCTCGACAAGATGATGAGCGAGTCGCCGCGGGTGGCGTGCAAGGTGATCCGCGCGCTGGCGGTGGCGTTGTCCAAGCGCTTGCGCATGGCCGACGGGCAAAAGGTGTCGTGAACGGAACGAACCCCAGCCACGGCCGGTCAGGTAGATAAGCCGCAATCAAGGAGCCTGCCATGACCCGCCGTACCATTGACCCCGTACCGTTGATGCCCCACCCCCAGAACGTTCACGGTTGGGAGCGCGCCGGCTCGCTGGCCGCCGGCGCCGTGCTGGTGGGCAAGGGCGTGGCCCGCGGCGGCCTGCTCGGCTTGCTGCAGGTGGCCATCGGCGGCGCCGCGCTGGTGCGGGGCTACACCGGCTACAGCAAGACCAAGGCCATCCTCGAGAAAGGCCGTGAAGACCTCGACGAGATCCGCGGCACTATCGAGCGCGCCGGGGCCGAACTGCAAAGCCTGAAAGACAGCGCCGTGGCCGCCACCGAAGGGTTGACGGTGACCGGTGATGACCCGCTGCCACCGAAAAAACCCTGAGGGTTAGCCGGCGCGGAAGATCAAATGGTCTTCCCAGTCGTCTTCGGCGACTGCCGTTTCACTGAGCATGCGCCCGGCCTGGGAAATCCGCTGGGCGTGCACCTCGTTGCGATCCCCGCACACCAGGTGGTGCCAGGCGGGTAAGTCTTGACCTTCCGCCACCAGGCGATAGCCACAGGTAGGCGGCAGCCATTTGAACTGGTCAGCCTGCTCGGCGGTAAGGGCGATGCAGTCGGGCACGTGGGCGCGCCGGCGCGGGTAGTCGCTGCACTGGCAGGTGTTCAGGTCCAGCAGTTTGCAGGCGATGCGGGTGTAGTACACGCTGCCGTCGTCTTCGTCCTCGAGCTTTTGCAGGCAGCACAAACCACAGCCATCGCACAGCGACTCCCACTCCTGGGGGGAGAGTTGCGCGAGGCTTTTATGCAGCCAGAACGGTTCGGCGGGCGCGGCCATGGCAGGGTCCTGGGTAAAGAGGCGCGCTAGTCTACGGCGGCACTGTTCACTTGTCATCGACCGGGCATCGCAGTAGCTTTAGCCGCTCGAACGAACGCCTCGTGGCGACGTTACCCTCCTCCCCCCACAAGGAAGCCGCCATGAGCGACAGCCCACGCATCGCCGATTACGCCATCCACGAGCAATTCATCAACCGCTGGTCTCCACGCGCGTTCAGCGGCGAGGCCATCAGCGAAAAAGCCCTGCTGGGCTTTTTCGAAGCCGCGCGCTGGGCGCCGTCGGCGTACAACTCGCAGCCTTGGCGCTTTCTTTACGCGCGCCGCGACACGCCGAACTGGGAGCGCTTCCTCGGCCTGCTCAACGAATTCAATCGCAGCTGGGCGCAACAGGCCGCGGCGCTGGTGATCGTGATTTCGAAAACCACCTTCACCGCCCCCGGCGCCAGCGAAGAAGGCCCGGCCCTTTGGCACACCTTCGACACCGGCTCGGCCTGGGCGCACCTGGCCCTGCAGGCTAGCCTGGACGGCTGGCACACCCACGGCATGGCCGGCTTCGACAAAGAGCTGACCCGCAAAGAGCTGCAAATCCCCGAGGGCTACGAGCTGCACGCGGCGGTGGCGATCGGCAAGCTGGGCGACAAGGCCAGCCTGCCGGAGAAACTTCAGGCCCGTGAAGTGCCGAGCCCACGCAAGCCGGTGGCGGAAATTGCCGCCGAGGGGAATTTCACCCTGTTGTAAGGGTTGAGGGGCCCCGGGGCCCCCCCCCCCCCGCGCGGGGGCCCCCCCCCCCCCCCACAAACCCCGCCCCCACAACCACAAACCCCCCCGGCCCCCCCCCCCCCCCCCCACCCCCCCCGCGCCCGGCC
>NZ_JBIBKC010000005.1:0-81126 GCF_042958985.1 Pseudomonas sp. NPDC007930 | reverse complement strand
GCGGGGGGTGTTTGGTGGCTCGCCCCCCGCCGGGGGGGGGTTATTGGGGGGGGGGGGGTTTTTATCCCGTTTTTTTGGGGTTGGGGGCCCCCCCCCCCGCCCCCCGGGGGGGGGGGCCCCCGCCCCCACCCTAGTACCCCTTGGCGAAATCCACTTCACCCTGCAGGGGCTCCCCCGCCAGGTACGCCGCGCAGTTGCGCAGGAACAACTCCGCCATCAGCGGCGGCGAGGTCGGCCCGGCGCTGTGGCCGGTGAGCAGCAAGCCCCAGGCGGTCCAGAACGGGTGGCGCTGGGGCAGCGGCTCTTGCCGGCAAACGTCGATCACCGCGCCGGCCACATGGCCCTTTTTCAGTGCCTCGACCAGGTCGGCATCGACCACCGCGCTGCCGCGCCCGGCGTTGATGAACAACGCTTCAGGGTTGAAGCGGGCAAACAGCTCGGCGTTGTAGAGGTCTTCGGTGTGCGGCGTGTCGGGCAGCAGGTTGATCACGTAATCGGCTTCGCCGACCATCGCGCCGAGCGCATCGAGGCCGCCCACGGCCTTGAACGGCGCCAGTTCGCGGGCCGTGGTGGCCACCCCATACAGCTCGACGCCGAACGGCAGCAGAAACCGCGCCACGCTCTGGCCGATGTCGCCCACCCCCACCAGCAGCACGCGGCGCCCGCGCAGGCTGGGCGGCTGGCGGTTGTCCCACTTGCGCTCGACCTGGCTGACCAGCCGCGACAGCACGCTGCGCTCATGGTTGAGGAGGTAAGTGAGCACGTATTCGGCCATCACCTGGCCAAAAATGCCGACCGCGCGGGTCAGCCGGTAATCACGCGGCAAGCCGTCGGCCAACAGCAGGGTGATGCCGGCCCAGGTCGATTGCAGCCACTTCGGGCGATGGCCCTGGCGCAGCAGGCAGGCGAGCAGGTCGGGCTGGCCCAGCCAAACGTCGCAATGGGCGGCGTGCTCGGCGAGCACCGCCGAGTCATCGCTGGTGAGAATATCGAGCGCCGCGTGCTGCCCGTCGAGCAGGCGAGCGTAGGTGGCGAAGTCTTGCTCGGCAATGAGCACACGCATGGATCAAGCCTTGTACATAGCCAACGAAAAACGCCCAGCCTAACGAAATGGCCGGGCGCTTACAGTGAAATCCGCGCGCCGCGGCTAGACCGGGTCGTTGCGCCGTAGCAGCTCATCGGGCAGGTGCTCGATGTACTCGTCTTCAGGCGGTGGCATCTGCAGGTGGTAGCCCTGCCCTTCGAGGTTCTCGAGCACCTTGGCGATGTCTTCGCGGGCCAGGGTGCGCTCGGGGGTGAGCACCAGGTCGAAGGTGTGCTGCGGCGTGCCGAACAGCCCCAGCAGGCCCTCGGGGATGCGCGCCAGGCCATCGGCCTTGAGGGTGTACAGGTACATCTCGCGCTTGCGCGGGCTTTTATAGATGGAGCAGATGCGTTTCATGGTCATTCCTCGCCGGCCAGCGCGTCGAGCAGCTTCTGGCCCAGGCGTTCGCGGCGCCAGCCGCGCAGTGAATCGGGCAGGTGGTAAGGGCCGGCCGGGTAGCCGGACTTGAGCAGCGCCTCGAGGGTTTTTTTCCGGGTGGCCAGCTCGGGGGCGATGTTCATCTGCTCGGCTTCGGCCTGGCCCACCGCGCGCAGGCGCTTGAGCAACCCCGCGGCCTCGATCGGCAGCGGCTCGGGCAGGCTCGCCGGGCGCTCGGCCTCGGGCGTGAGCAACGCCTGCTGGATCAGCTCCAGCAGGGTTTCGCCGTCGTGGCGCAGGGTGCGCGGGTGCATGTCTTCGATCTTGGCCATTGCCGTGAGGTTATCTGGCTGGAAGCGCGCCAGTGGCCACAGGGTGCTCTCTTTGAGGATGCGGTTGCGCGGCACGTCGCGGCGGCGCGCTTCGAGCTCGCGCCAGGCGCACAACTCGCGCAACACCGCCAGTTGCCGGGGCGCCAGCTTCCAGGCCAGCTTGGCGTCGCGGTACAACTCACGCGGGTCGACTTCACGGGTCAGTTGCTGCACCAGTTCTTCGCCGTCGGCCTGCACCCAGGCGTGCTTTTGCTCACCCAGGCGCGGCGCCAGCGCGGTGTACAGCTCGGCCAGGTGCAGGGCGTCCTGGGCGGCGTAATCCACCTGGGCGTCGGCCAGCGGGCGCTGCAGCCAGTCGGAGCGAGTTTCGCCCTTGGGCAACTCGAGGCCCAGCACCTCTTGCACCAGCCGCGAGTAGCCCATCGAGAAGCCGAGGTTCAGGTAGGCGCCGGCCAGTTGCGTGTCGAACAGCGGCAAGGGCACCGCGCCGGTCAGGCGCAGCAGCACTTCGAGGTCTTCACTGCAGGCGTGCAGCACCTTGAGCACGGCGGTGTCGGCCAGCAGCTCGGCCAGCGGCGCCCACTGGTCGATGCACAGCGGGTCGATCAGCCAGGCGCTGCGGCCATCGCTGACCTGCACCAGGCCGGCCTGGGGGTAAAAGGTATCGACCCGCATGAATTCGGTGTCGACGGCAATGAACGGCAACGCGCGCCATTGCTGGCACTGCGCGGCCAGCGTGGCGTCGTCACGGACCCAGTGAATATCGATGGACACAACGCACTCCCTTGAACAATGGTGCGCAGTATATCCGATGCGGGCCCGCGCCGTGCCGGCTCATCGCCGGCATTGGGCAAACAGGTCGAGGCCGCCCTCGTACACCTGGGTATTGACCTGCAGCAACCCGAGCATCGAGTGGAACAGGTTGTCCTGGCTCAACGGCCGGTTGCGCGAGGCTTGCAGGCACTGGCTGTCGAGGCCGAAGTCCTGCTGGTAGCCGGCCGAGAACCACGCCAGCATCGGCACGTGCTTTTGTTGCTCGGGCGCCAGCATGTAGGGCGTGCCGTGCAGGAACAGGTTGTACTCGCCCAACGATTCGCCATGGTCGGAGAGGTACAGCATGCCGGTGTCGACCTTGTCCTGGTGGCTGCGCAGGGTGTTGATCAAGCTGGCCAGCACGTGATCGGTGTAGCGGATGGTGTTGTCGTAGGCGTTGACGATCTGCTCCTGGCTGCAACTGTTCAGCGCGTTGCTCTGGCACACCGGCTGGAAGTGGTCGTAGCCGGCCGGCACACGCTTGTAGTACTCCGGCCCATGGCTGCCCATCTGGTGCAGCACCAGCACGAGGTCGCGCTGCAGGTTATCGAGCAGTTGCGGCAGGTCGCGCAGGAGGATTTCGTCATGGCATTCGCCGCTGGCGCACAGGGCCGGGTCATTGGCTTTGCCAAGGTCCTGGAAGCCAACGCGGTCGCAGGTGCCCTTGCAGCCAGACTGGTTGTCGAGCCAGACCACATCGAGCCCGGCGTGCTTGAGCACATCGAGCAGGCCTTCACGGTTGCTGGCGATGCTCGCCGAGTAGTCCTTGCGGCCCATGTTGGAGAACATGCACGGCACCGACACCGCGGTTTCAGTGCCGCACGAGTGCACGTCGGGGAAGGCCACCAGCCCGGCCTGGGCGGCCAGCTCCGGGGTGGTGTCGCGGTTATAGCCGAGCAGGCCGAAGTTCTCGGCGCGGGCGCTTTCGCCGATCACCAGCACGGTCAGGGATTTACGCGCATGCTGCTGCCAGGCCGGCGCCAGGTGGGCGTCCAGGCCCAGTGGCTCGAACGGGCGCTGCGCGGCCTGGACCTTCTCGCCCAGGTAGCTGATGGTGGCGCCGATCACGTTGCTCGGCACCACCATCAAGCGCAATTCGTGGTGGTTGCGAAACAACGACGACAGCCCCTGGTAGTTGGCCAGCGCCAGCACGCCGATCAGGCAGGCACTGCCCACGCCGACCAGCACCTTGCTCAGCAGCGCGCGGGAAAACCGCCGGTACTGCACCGGCCACTTCCACAGCACCAACGAGGGCAGCACGCCCAGCCCCAGCAGATAGGCGCCGAGCTTGAGCGACAGCAGCCCGCGCACTTCGGCGGGGTCGGTCTCGGCGACGTTGCGGAACATACTGGCGTCGATCATCACGCCGTATTCGTTCATGAAGTAGGCCACCCCGGCGCTGATCAGGAACAGCGCGATCAACAGCGGCTTGAGCGTCCAGCGGCTGGCCAGCAGGCTCAGCACCAGGTTGAAGATCAACAGCACGATCGCCAGGAACACCCCGCGCAGCAGCCAGCCGCCGCTGGCCTGGGTAATCCCGTGCAGGTGCTGCAACAAAGGAAGGTTGAATACCGCCAGGAGCAACGCGCTGGCGACCAGTGTCACGCCCTCGGGCCGCACCGCTTTGAGTTTTGCCATGGGTAAGGAGGTCTTCATACGTTCATCACTCTGGGCACCGACTGCCGCGCCCCTTGCACTGGGAGCGGAAACTATTGGGGCGAGGGGTAATTTTTTGTGAAAAACCCGGAAACGAATAGTCGCCGGGCGTTTCGCCTCCACATTCTTTGCATGTTGTTCAGGCAGGATTCAGCGGCCCACCCCCTTGCGTGGGCGGCGCGGGCGGGGAACACTGGCAGCTGAAAAGCGTTCTCATCTCAAAGCCCGCTACCTTCGAGTGCCCCCACGTGGCAGAACACGACGCACAACCCCATTACCAAGCCGAAGACGGCGAACCGGCACTGCTGCGCCGCGCCGGGCTGGGCGCGCCGAGCCTCGGCGCGCTCAACGCCAGCGTGGCAGTGCCGCGCCACGGCAGTTGGCTGCGCCGGCTGCTGGCTTTCGCCGGGCCGGGCTACATGGTCGCGGTGGGCTACATGGACCCGGGCAACTGGGCCACGGACCTCGCCGGCGGTTCGCGCTTCGGTTACCTGCTGCTGTCGGTCATCCTGCTGTCCAATTTGATGGCCGTGGTGCTGCAGGCGCTGGCCGCGCGGCTGGGCATCGCCACCGGGCTGGACCTCGCCCAGGCCTGCCGGCGGCAGTGCCCGAAACCGGTCAACGTCGTGCTGTGGCTGGCCTGCGAGATCGCCATCGTCGCCTGCGACCTGGCCGAGGTGATCGGCACCGCCATCGCCCTGAAGCTGCTGTTCGGCATCCCCCTGCTGTGGGGGGCGATCCTCTGCGCGCTGGATGTGTTCCTGATCCTGCTGCTGATGCGCCGGGGCTTTCGCGCCCTGGAGGCGTTCGTCGCCAGCCTGCTGGGGCTGATTTTCCTCTGCTTCGTGGTGCAGATGGCCCTCAGCCAGCCACCGATCGCGGCGGTGCTGGCCGGGTTCATCCCGCGCACACAGGTGGTCACCGACCCGGCCGCGCTGTACCTGGCGATCGGCATCATCGGCGCCACGGTGATGCCGCATAACCTTTACCTGCACTCCTCGATCGTGCAAACCCGCGCCTACGAGCGCACGGACGCCGGCAAGCGCGAGGGCCTGCGCTGGGCGGTGACCGACAGCACCCTGGCGCTGACCTTGGCGCTGTTCGTCAATGCAGCGATCCTGATCACCGCCGCCACCGTGTTCCACGCCGCCGGCCGCACCGATGTCGAAGACATCGAGCAAGCCCACCAGCTGTTGAGCCCGATGCTCGGGGTCGGCACCGCCTCGTTGCTGTTTGCCGTGGCGCTGCTGGCCTCGGGGGTGAACTCTACGGTCACCGCCACCCTCGCCGGGCAGATCATCATGGAGGGCTTCCTTGACCTGCGCATGCCCAGTTGGGCGCGGCGCCTGCTCACCCGCGGGCTGGCGGTGATCCCGGTGGTGGCGATCACCGCCTGGTACGGCGAGCACGGCACGGCCAAGCTGCTGGTGCTGAGCCAGGTGATCCTGTCGATGCAACTGCCGCTGGCGGTGATCCCGCTGGTGAAGTTCGTGGCTGACCGGCGGCTGATGGGGCCACTGGTGGCCGGGCCGCTGCTGAGCGCGTTGGCGTGGGGGATCAGCGGGTTGATCGTGGGGTTGAATGGGTATTTGCTGGTGGGGTGGGTGTGGGGCTGACCGTGAACCGGGGCAGCTCTGCTACAGTAGCGGCCATTTAGCCGAAGCGCTTGCCCGCTGGCCCGTACCGCAGGAGACACCTTCATGTATTTGCGCAAGCTGCAACTCACCGACTTCCGCGCATATGAAGCGTTGACCTGGGAACTGGCCGCGGGTGAAGAAGCTGGCTGGCACGTGCTGATCGGGCCAAATGGGTCAGGCAAATCGGGGTTTCTCCGCGCGGCCGCGATTGCCCTGACCGGCCCCACGGAATTTGCGGCGGCGCGGCGCCCGAACCACGAGTTCATCCGCAAAGGCACCGAGCGGGCACAGATCAAGGCATGGATACGCCCCGATGAGCATTATGATTATTCCCATCGTTACGGCGGCATGCCGAGCCAGAGCGATGTTCTCGGCGAGCTGACCCTGGAGCTGAACGGGGTGATCAAATCGCCCCAAGCCGACAGCGGGGCGTTTCCTCCCTGGGCGGAAAACCACGGGTGGTTTTCGGCCGCGTTCGGCCCCCTGCGCCGCTTCAGCGGTGGTGCCCCTGAAAATGCCCGGTTATTCGAAGACTGGCCGAGGCTGGCACAGCACCTGAGCCTGTTTGACGAGGGTGTTGCCCTCACCGAGGCCATCGAATGGTTGCAGAAGCTGCGCTTTCAAGAGTTGGAGCAGCCGCCTGCCTCGGCGGCGGCAGGGCTGTTGAGCCACATCATGAGGTTCATCAACCAGCCCGGCTTCCTGCCCCACGGCATGGTGGTGAAGAGCATCAGTTCAAAAGGCGTTAACTTCGAAGATGGCAACGGTGTAACCGTGCCTATCGAGGCGCTAAGCGACGGCTATCGCGCAGTGCTATCGATGACCTTCGAATTGCTTCGCCTTATGGCACAACGGTTCGACGAGCAGCAATTATTCTCAAACGGCTCGCTCAGCGTACCGATACCGGGCGTAGTCCTGATTGACGAAGTGGATACCCACTTGCATCCCTCTTGGCAGCGCGACATCGGCCCCTGGCTGACCCGGTTATTCCCAGCCATACAGTTCATTGTCACCACCCACTCACCCTACGTGTGCCAGAGCGCAACCAAAGGAACGATCTGGGCGCTGCCGGCGCCGGGCTCGGCTGCTCAGGTTCAGCGTATCGAGGGCGAGCAACGGGCCCGGGTGCTGTTCGGGGATGTTCTGCACGTGCTCAACAGCGAGGCCTTTGGCGGTTTGCCAGGGCGCTCGGCGGAGGCCGGCGAAAAACTGGACCGCTTGGCCCAATTGAACCGAGCCAATGCCCTCGGCACCTTATCGCCAATACAACGAGAAGAGCGGGACACCCTCGCCCAGCAGCTCGCCCCGGTGATGGAGGCCTTCGGTGATTCTCCTCTCGGCTGAAGCCCTCCCCCCCGAACATTCGGCGCAGTTGGAGCAGCTTCAGGCCGAGATCGATGACCAGCCGGACTACCCCAGCCAGGTCGCCCGGGCCAAAGCACGCTGGGCGAGCAAGCCGGCCAGGGTGTTCCAACCGATCAAACAGCAGTTGGCGCGCTTGTGCAGCGGCAATACCCGTTGCGTGTACTGCGAAGACTCCATGGCCGATGAGATCGAACACATGCGGCCCAAGGACCTCTACCCGGAGCAATGCTTCCAATGGGCCAACTACGTGCTGGCCTGCGGCCCGTGCAATGGCCCCAAGAACAACCGCTTCGCCATTCTGGATGCGCGCAACCAACTGGTAGATGTATCCCGGCGCAGAGCTGCACCCCCTGCCCCACCGCCGTCCGGCCGGCATGCCCTGATCGACCCACGGCTCGAAAACCCAATTGATTTCCTGTACCTGGACTGGCAAACCTTTCGCTACACACCCAACACCCAAGATCAAACCAGTGAGCTGTGGCTCAGGGCCAGGTATACCCTGGACGTGCTGCGCCTCAACGAACGCGATGCATTGGTGAGGGGCCGCCACGCCGCCTTTCGCACCTACCTGGCATGGGTCAAGGATTGGCACTTGCACCATCACGGCTGGGCAGGCGAAGAGCAGCAGCGCTTCATCGAAAGTTTTAAAGCCCTTTCCTACCGTGGCGTGTGGGAGCGCATGAAGCGCTACCCTTCCCATACGCCCCAAGCGGCGGGCCTTGCCCTGCTGTTCAGCGAGGCGCCCGAGGTATTGGGCTGGTAATCGGCCGCGACCGAACGCCCACCACCAAACCATTGTCCTAGACGCTTGCGCCGCCGATGTTTAGCATCGCCGGCTGTGCTTTTACCCACCCTTTCCCCGCGGAGTGACGCATGTCCGTCCAGCAAACCCATTCGCCCGTTCTGCCCGCCCGCGCGGCGGCCAAGATGGAAGCCGCCATGGCGGTGGGCAGTTTCGCCATCGGCACCGGCGAGTTCGCCATCATGGGCCTGATGCCCGACATCGCCAGCAACCTGGGCCTGAGCGAGCCGCAGGTGGGCCATGCGATCAGCGCCTATGCGCTGGGGGTGATGGTCGGCGCGCCGCTGCTGGCGATCCTCGGCGCCAAGCTGCTGCGCAAGCACATGCTGCTGTTGCTGATGGCCCTGTACGCGCTGGGCAACCTGGCCACCGCGTTTACCCCCAGCTTCGCCAGCCTGGTGGCCTGCCGGTTCATCGCCGGGCTGCCCCATGGTGCCTACTTCGGGATTGCCGCAGTGGTGGCCTCGAGCATGGTGCCGGCGAACAAACGCGCCGGTGCGGTGGCGCGGGTGATGATCGGCCTCACCCTGGCCATGCTACTGGGCAACCCCATCGCCACCCTGCTCGGCCAGTGGTTCGGCTGGCGCTCGGCGTTCGTGCTGGTGGGCGCCATCGCGCTGTGCACCATTGCCCTGGTGTGGCGCTACGTGCCCGACCGCCACGACGAGGCCCGCAGCGACCCGCGCAAGGAACTGCGCGCCTTCGCCGAACCGCAGATCTGGATGGCCCTGGCCATCGGCGCGATCGGCTTCGCCGGGATGTTCTGCGTGTTCAGCTACCTGGCCCCGACCATGCTCGACGTGACCCGCGTGGGCCCGCAGTGGATCCCCTTCGGCCTGGCCGCGTTCGGCGTGGGCGGGATCATCGGCAACATTGCCGGCGGCAAGCTGTTCGACACCTTCGGCTTCAAGGCGGTAGGCCTGGTACTGCTGTGGTCGATCGCGGTGCTGTTGTGCTTCCCGTTCGCCGCCGGCTCGCTGTGGGGCGTGATGCTCGGCATCGCCCTGGTTGGCACCATGGTGGCCCTCGCCGCACCGCTGCAGATCCGCCTGATGGACCTCGCCGCCAGCGCGCCGAGCCTGGCGGCGGCGTCCAACCACGCCGCGTTCAACCTGGCCAATGCCCTGGGCCCGTGGTTCGGCGGCATGGCGATCAGCGCCGGGCTGGGCTGGACCAGCACCGGTTACATCGGCGCGGCCACGGCGCTGGCAGGGCTGGGCATCTGGTGGCTGGCGCGGCGGATGAAGGGCGGCGAATAGGGGGTTGTTGTCCGACATGGCACCATGCCAACCCGAATCACACCTGATAGCGCAATCATTACCAAATTTTTCCAGACTTTGATCAAACCCAATAAAACCGGCCATTTTGGCCGGTTTTTTCGTTGACAGCCCAAGGCCCAATATCTATATAGTAAGGTCATATGACGACCTACATCGCCATACAAGTTCGCCCAATAAAAACAACAGCTGAGTGAGCAACCATGAAGATCAAAGGCATCCGCTGGTGGATGGTCTCCTTGATGATCGCGGGCCTGGTCATCAATTACCTCGCACGCAACACCCTCTCCGTCGCCGCGCCGACGATGATGACCGACCTCAACCTCTCGACCGAGCAGTACTCGCACATCGTCGTGGCCTGGCAGATGGGCTATGCGTTCATGCAACCGATCGCCGGCTACATCGTCGATGCCATCGGTACCAAGATGGGCTTCGCCTGCTTTGCCATCGCCTGGTCGGCGGTGTGCGCCTCGGCGGCGCTGGCCACGGGCTGGCAAAGCCTGGCGTTCCTCCGCGGCCTGCTCGGCATCACCGAGGCGGCGGGCTTCCCGGCAGGGGTCAAGGCCACCACGGAGTGGTTCCCGGCCAAGGAGCGCTCGGTGGCGCTGGGCTGGTTCAACGTCGGCTCCTCGCTCGGCGCGCTGATCGCCCCGCCGCTGGTGGTGTGGGCCATCCTCACCAGCGGCTGGCAGTTGGCGTTCATCCTGGTGGGCACCTTCGGCCTGCTATGGAGCGGGCTGTGGCTGTGGATCTACAAGCACCCCAACCAGCAGCGCTTGCTCTCTGACCAGGAGCGCGAGTACATCCTCGCCGGCCAGGAAGCCCACCTCAAGGATGCGCCCAAAGCCCGCGCGCAGTGGCGCAAGGTGTTCGGCCGGCGCAACTTCTACGCGGTGGCGCTGGCGCGGTTCATGTCCGAGCCGGCCTGGCAGACCTTCAACGCCTGGATCCCGCTGTACCTGATGACTGAGCGGCACATGAACATCAAGGAAATCGCGATGTTCGCCTGGTTGCCATTCCTCGCCGCGGACCTCGGCTGCGTGCTCGGCGGCTACCTCTCGCCGCTGCTGCACAAGCACCTGAAGGTGAGCCTGTTCACCTCGCGCAAGCTGGTGATGCTCAGCGGCTGCCTGTGCATGATCGGCCCCGGCTGCATCGGCCTGGCGGCCAGCCCGTACACGGCGATCGCGCTGCTGTGCATTGGCGGCTTTGCCCACCAGATGCTCTCCGGCGCGCTGTATTCGATCACCTCGGACTCGTTCGGCAAGAACGAAGTGGCCACCGCCACCGGCCTGGGCGGGATGTTCGGCTTCATCGGCGCGGCCTTGTTCACCGCGGTGCTCGGCGTGCTGGTGACCAAGATCGGCTACAACCCGCTGTTCGTGGCCCTGGCGGTGCTCGACATCGGCGCGGCGCTGGTGATTCTCGGCCTGGCGCGGCAGGTGGCCGAGGTCCCGGCGCAACCTGCCGAGGTGTTGGCCACCGGGGTGGCGCCGCAGCAGGCGTGATTTGAGGCGGGTTGAGGGCCCTTCGCCCGGCATGGCCGGCCGCCCGAGTACGGGAGGCCGGCGGTGCCGTAATGCTGTTCACTTAAGCAATCAAAGCGCTAATTGAGGGTAAAAAGCCCTGATTTTTCTAGGTGGTTTAACCGAGCGCATGATCTGACTGGCCCCTCGCCCGGCACAGCCGGCCTCCCACCAGATTTGTGTAAGCACTTGATTTACGAGGCAACATAGAACCCGTGGGAGGCCGGCTGTGCCGGGCGATAGGCCAGTCAGATCATGCGCTCGGTAAAACCCTAGGGAGAGATCAAGGCTTTGTACCTAAGATTTAGCGCTTTGATTGCTTGAGTGAACAGCATTACGACACAGCCGGGCGAAGGGCCCTCTGCTATTACCCTCTCCCGCAAAACGGTAATGCCATTTCGGCATCATTGTAAAACCTTGCAATAAAAACGAACCTTAGGAATTCGCAATTGGTCTAGTACCGGACACTTTCAATAACAGCCATGTTTTCGAGGTTTTCATGGCCCTGGACGCGACCCTGCATTACGCCGAGCAGTACCCGATGCCCGCCCCCCTGCTGGACCGGGAAGCCACGCTGCGGCGTGGGCCGCGGTTTTTCGACGAAGCGCAGAGCCGTACCCTCGAAGCGCTGTGCGACCGCGTGCTGCCCCAGGCCACGCCGCGGGTAGCGGTACCCCTGGCGGCGCTGCTGGATGCGCGTTGCTTCGCCAACCTCGATGATGCCGCCAGCGACCTGCTCGGCTCGCCGCGCACCAGCTGGCGCCTGGCCCTGGGGGCGATCGACGCCGAAGCCGAGCTGCGCTTCGGCAAGGCTTTCGCCGAGCTGCGCGGCAGTGAACAGGATGCGCTGCTGCACGCCATGCGCTGCGGCGAGCTGAACCACCCCGCCTGGGGCCCGCTGCCGGCCCAGGGGTTCTTCCAGCAGCGCCTGCTGCGGGATATTTCCACCGCCTACTACAGCCACCCGGCCGCCTGGCCTTCGGCGAGCATCATTGGCTCATTTGCATTCCCCGGCACACCCAGCCAAGAATAGCCACAGGCGCCTCAACGTGGTGGCGCCGTTCGATGCGCCGCGCCCGCGTGCTCGCGGGCCTGGGCATCGCTGATAAGGATTCCAGCATGAGTAAACGTAACGTCATCAATGCCCAGGTCAGCCCGAAGGGCAGCCTGGAAGTGCTCTCCCACCGCGAAGTGCAACAGTTGAGCGAAGCCGGCTCCGGCAGTGTTTACCAACTTTTCCGCCAGTGCGCCCTGGCCATTCTCAATACTGGCGCCCACGTCGATAACGCCAAGACCATCCTCGATGCCTACAAGGACTTCGAGGTGCGCATCCACCAGCAAGATCGCGGCGTGCGCCTGGAGCTGCTGAACGCCCCCGCCGATGCCTTCGTCGATGGCGAGATGATCGCCTCCACCCGCGAAATGCTCTTCAGCGCCCTGCGCGACATCGTGTACACCGAGAACGAACTGGGCAACCTGCAGTTCGACCTGCACAGCTCCAGCGGCATCACTGACTACGTTTTCCACCTGCTGCGCAACGCGCGCACCCTGCGCGCCGGGGTCGAGCCGAAAATGGTCGTGTGCTGGGGTGGCCACTCGATCAACAGCGACGAATACAAGTACACCAAGAAGGTCGGCCACGAACTCGGCCTGCGCAAGCTGGACATCTGCACCGGCTGCGGCCCGGGCGTGATGAAGGGGCCGATGAAGGGCGCCACCATCGCCCACGCCAAGCAGCGCATGAGCGGCGGGCGCTACCTGGGGCTGACCGAACCCGGGATCATTGCCGCCGAAGCGCCGAACCCGATCGTCAACGAGCTGGTGATCCTCCCAGACATCGAAAAACGCCTCGAGGCGTTCGTGCGCGTGGGCCACGGCATCATCATCTTCCCAGGCGGCGCCGGCACCGCCGAGGAGTTCCTTTACCTGCTGGGCATCCTCATGCACCCCGACAACCGCGAGCTGCCGTTCCCGGTGATCCTCACCGGCCCGCGCAGCGCCGCGGCGTACCTGCAGCAGCTCGATGCGTTCGTCGCCGCCACCCTCGGCGAGGCGGCGCGGGCGCATTACCAGATCATCATCGACAACCCCTCCGAAGTGGCCCGGCAAATGGCCGAGGGGCTGCTGGCGGTCAAGCGTTTCCGCCGCGAGCGCGCCGACGCCTTCCACTTCAACTGGCTGCTGAAAATCGAAGAAACCTTCCAGCACCCGTTCGACCCCACCCACGAGAACATGGCGGCGCTGGCCCTGCGCAAGGGTTTGCCGCCCCATGAGCTGGCGGCCAACCTGCGCCGGGCGTTTTCCGGGATCGTTGCGGGCAACGTGAAAGACAAAGGCATCCGCCTGATCGAAGCCAAGGGCCCGTACGAGATCCACGGCGACCGCGAGATCATGGCGCCGCTGGATAAACTGCTGCAGGCGTTCGTTGAGCAGCACCGCATGAAACTGCCCGGCGGCGCCGCCTACGAGCCGTGCTACCGAGTGGTGAGCTGAGCGTGATCGAGCTGATCATCGACACCGACCCCGGCGCCGATGACGCGGTGGCGTTGCTGCTGGCGATGGCCTCGCCCGAGGCCCTGAGGCTGCACGCCATTACCACGGTGGCCGGCAACGTGCCGGTCACCACCACCTCGCGCAACGCCCGGCTGGTTCGCCAGTGGGCCGGGTGCGAGCAGATTCCAGTGTACGCGGGCGCCGCCACCCCGCTGCGGCGCGCGCCGGTGTACGCCACCGACGTGCATGGCGACCAGGGCATGCCTGGGGTGGCCATCGAAGAACCCCGCGCGCCGCTGGCCGGCGGCGACGCGGTGCAGTACCTGGTCGACACCCTGCTGGCGGCCGCGCCGGCCAGCATCACCCTTGCCCTGCTCGGCCCGCAGACCAACCTAGCGCTGGCCTTGGCGCGGGCGCCGGGGATCCGCCGCGGCATCAAGCAGGTGGTGGCCATGGCCGGGGCGCATTTCAACGGCGGCAACATCACCCCGGTGGCTGAATTCAACCTGTTCGCCGACCCCCATGCCGCCGAGGCGGTACTGGCCAGCGGGGTACCGCTGACCTACCTGCCACTGGACCTCACCCACACCCTGCTCGCCCTGCCCGAGCGCCTGGCGCGGCTGGCGGCGCTGGGCAACCAGGCCGGGGCGCGGGTCGAAGCGATCATCCGCCATTACGCCCAGCACGACATCGCCCGCTATGGCATGGCCGGCGGGCCGGTGCACGACGCCACGGTGATCGCCTACCTGCTGGCGCCCGAGCTGTTCAGCGGGCGCGACCTGTACCTGCAGGTCGACGCCCGCGAGGGCATGGGCTTTGGCCAATCGGTGGCCGATTACCACGGGGTGCTGGGGCAGCCGGCGAATGTGCACTGGGTCGAGCGGGGCGACGCCGAAGGTTTTTTCGAGCTGTTGGCCGCGCGGCTGCGGCGCTTGGCTTAAAGGCCCTCCACGCGCTCCAGTTAAAACCAAGCGGCACTCTACAGGCCACCTACGCTCTAAATCAGGGACAGTGCGGTACAAGCGAGCGGACCTGACTATGGGTGTACTGTGGAACAAGCCTAGCGGCAAGCCACGGATCGAGACCGAGGCCGCAGCCTCGGCCAGCAGCGACGCTCCCCCACGCAAGCCCCGCCACGCCTGGCGTGTGCTGGCGCTGGTGGGGGTGGTCGTGGTGGCCGGTGGTGGCTACGCGGCGCGCCAGGAAATGCTCAGCTCGCGCCTGCAGGCGCGAGAGCTGAGCGCGCTGGCCAAAGGCCTGACCTGGCACCTGCAGCCCGGCCCCAGTGATAGCATCCTCTACCCCGGCAACGGCCCGTTCGACGAACGGTCGGGCTACAGCCACCTGGGCGAGTTCGTCAAACGCCTTGAGCAGCGCAATTACCAAGTGCTGGAGCAGGTGCGGTTTTCTCCGGCGCTGATGCGCTACGCCGGGCGTGAGCTGTTCGTGCCCTACGCGGAAAAACCCCAGGCCGGGCTGAGCATCGCCGATTGCCGCGGCGCGCCGATCTACGACTTCAAGTACCCCCTGCAGTTGTACAAGCAGTTCAGCGACATCCCACCGTTGGTGGTCAGCAGCCTGCTGTTCATCGAAGACCGCAACCTGCTCAGCGAGCGTTACCCCGAGGTCAACCCGGCGGTGGACTGGCCGCGCTTCGCCAAGGCCGCCTGGAGCCAGGTGGCCCACGCCCTGGGCCTGCCGGGGCAATCGGCGGGGGGCAGCACCCTGGCTACCCAACTGGAAAAATACCGCCACTCCCCCGGCGGGCTGACCGATTCCGGGCCGGAAAAACTCCGGCAGATGTTCTCCGCCAGCGTGCGCGCCTATCAGGGTGGGGAAAACACCCTCGGCGCGCGGCAGAATATCGTGCGCGATTACCTCAACAGCGTACCGCTGTCCGCGGTGCCCGGCCACGGTGAGGTGCACGGCCTGGCCGAGGGCCTGCGGGTGTGGTACGGCGCCGACTTCGATAAAACCAATACCATTCTGGCCAGCACTGGCGATGACGACAGCACCCTGCAAGCCCGGGGGCTGGCGTTGCGCCAGGTGCTGTCGCTGATGATCGCCCAGCGCCGCCCTTCACACTTCCTGAGCCGCGGCCACCAGGAGCTGAACCAGCTCACCGACGCCCACATCCGCCTGCTCAGCCGCCAGGGGCTGATCAGCAACGAACTGACCACCTACGCCCTGCAAAGCCAACTGCACTGGCGCGACTGGGCCAAAGAGCCGACCTGGGAACCCTACAGCAACGACAAGGCCACGGTGATCAGCCGCGCGCGCCTGGCCGGGCTGCTCGACGAGCCGCTGTACGACCTCGACCGCCTCGACCTGAACGCCAGCACCACCCTCAACGCGCCGCTGCAACGCCAGGCCACCGACTACCTCAAGCACCTGGCAGACCCCGCCTTCGCCCGCCAGACCGGGTTGATCGGCGACAGCCTGCTGGCCCCGAACAGCACCGGCGAGGTGAAGTACGCCTTCACCCTGTTCGAGAACAGCGGCGGCGCGGCGCGGGTGCGGGTGCAAACCGACAGCACCGACCAGCCGTTCGACATCAACGAGGGCAGCAAGCTGGAACTGGGCTCGACCGCCAAGCTGCGGGTGATGGCCAGCTACCTGCAGATCATCACCGAACTGCACACCCAGTACGCCGGCAAAACTCCGGCGCAACTGCACCGCGCCGCCAGCCAGGCCGACCCGCAAGACCGCCTCACCCTGTGGGCGCTGGAGTACCTGGACAGCCACCGCGAGCAAAACCTGCGCGGCATGCTCGACGCGGCGCTCGAGCGCAAATACTCGGCCAACCCCGGCGAGCGCTTCTTTACCGGCGGCGGCGTGCACGTGTTCGGCAACTTCCGCAACCAGGACAACGGCCGCACCCCCACCCTCAAAGAGGCCCTGCGCGAGTCGATCAACCTGCCGTTCGTGCGGCTGATGCGCGACGTGGTGCGCTACACGATCTACAACGCCCCCAACAACAGCGCCGAGCTGCTCAAGGACGACCGCAACCCGCGCCGCCAGGAGTACCTGGCGCGCTTTGCCGACCGCGAGGGCACCGAGTACCTGCGCAGGTTTTGGCGCAAATACGACGGCAAGAGCAGCGGCGAGCGCCTAGCGACCTTCCTTGACAGCCTGCATGCCACCCCGGTGCGCCTGGCCGCGGTGTACCGCTACTTGTTCCCCAACGCGCCGGCGGCGCAGTTCAACGCGTTCCTCGCCGAGCAGTGGAAGGCCACCCCGTTGACCGCCAAACGCTTCGGCCAACTGTACGAGCAATACGGCCCTGGCGCCTACGACCTGCCCGACCAGGGCTACATCGCCCGCGTGCACCCCCTCGACCTGTGGTTGCTCGGCTACCTGCTGCAGCACCCCGACGCGACTCAGGAGCAGGCCATCGCCGCCAGCGAGCACGAGCGCCAGGAGGTGTACGGCTGGCTGTTCAACAGCAAGCACAAAAGCGCCCGCGATAGCCGTATCCGCACCATGATCGAAATCGAAGCGTTCACTGACATCCACCGCCGCTGGCAGCAACTGGGCTACCCCTTCGACCACCTGGTGCCGTCGCTGGCCACCGCCCTGGGCAGCTCGGGCGACCGCCCGGCGGCACTCGCCGAGCTGATCGGGATCATCCTCAACGACGGCGTGCGCCTGCCCACCCTGCGCATCGACCAACTGCAGTTCGCCCAGGGCACGCCCTACGAAACCCGCCTGGCCGGCAAGCAGGCCGAAGGCGAGCGGGTGATGCCGGTGGAAGAGGCCCAAGCCCTGCGCGAAGCACTAGGCGCGGTGGTCGCCGACGGCACCGCGCGGCGGGTGGCCAACGTGTTCACCCAGGCCGACGGCACGCCGATGGCCATGGGCGGCAAAACCGGCACCGGCGACAACCGCATCGAAAGCTTCGGCAGCGGCGGCCGGCTGATCGGCTCGAAGGCCATCAACCGCACCGGCACCTTCGTGTTCTACCTGGGCGACCGCTACTTCGGCACCCTCACCGCCTTCGTGCCGGGCAAGGCATCAGCCAACTTCACCTTCACCTCGGCGCTGCCGGTGCAAGTGCTCAAAGGCATGGCGCCAATCCTGCAACCCTACCTCGGCCCACAAGCCTGCCAACCCCCCAGTTGACCGACTGCTTGCCTCTTGTCTTGCCGCTTACCGCTCACCACTTGCCTCTTGTCTCTTGTCTTACCACTTACCACTTGCCGCTTGCCGCTTGCCACTTACCACTTACCACTTGCCCCTCCATTAAGATATATCTTAATCTATATCTTAAGAACCCCAACGACAGAGAAGCACGATGCGAGACCACCATCACCCCCGCCGCGATCACGACCCGCTCGGCGATCGCGCCGGCCGCCCCGGCGGCGGCCGAGGCCCGCGAGTATTTGCCCCGGGCGACCTGAAACTGCTGCTGCTCGACATGCTCGGCAGCGAGCCCTGCCACGGCTATGACCTGATCCGCAAGATCGAAGCCATGTTCGACGGGCGCTACAGCCCCAGCCCCGGGGTGATCTACCCCACCCTGACCTTTCTCGAAGAAAGCGACCTGATCAGCGCCGACAGCGCCGGCGGAAAAAAACGCTACAGCCTGAGCGAGGCCGGCCGGCAGTTCCTCGCCGAGGAACACGTGGCCCTCGAAGGCGCCCGCGAGCGCATCGCCGTGAGCCGCCGTTCGCTGCGCGGCCACGACCGCCCGCAAGAAATCCACGAAGCGGTGCACAACCTGCGCCACGCCCTGCAAATGCACCATGGCCGCTGGACACCCGAAGAAATCACCCGCGTTCGCGACCTGCTCAACGCCACCGCCCGCGCCGTCGCCGGCGGCGCCACTGCCGAGGAACACTGAACATGAACCAAGCGCAAGCCATCCACCGCGTGATGCACGAGATCAAACGCCGCCGCCTCGAGGTACTGCGGGTAGAGCAACTCACCCCGCGCATGCGCCGCATCACCCTGGGCGGGCCGGAACTGGCCGGCTTCCTCAGCCTGGGCGCGGATGACCACATCAAGCTATTTTTTGCCCGCAACGCCGAGGAAGAAGCCGCCCTTGGCAGCCTGGTGCTCGGCCGTGACCACACCGGGCCGAAGCCGGCGATGCGCGACTACACCCCACGGCGCATCGACCTGGAACGCGGCGAACTGGACATCGACTTCGTGATCCACGGCGACGGCCCGGCCTCCACCTGGGCTGAGCACGCCAAGCCGGGCGACCACCTACACCTGGGCGGCCCGCGCAGCTCGCTGATCGTGCCCGACCTGTTTGACAGCTACCTGCTGATTGGCGACGAAACCGCCCTGCCGGCCATCGCCCGCCGCCTTGAAGAGCTGCCGGCGCACCGCGAGGCGCTGGTGGTGGTGCAGATCGAAGACGCCGCCGAACGCCAGCCGCTGCACAGCGCCGCCAGCCTGCAGGTGGTGTGGGTGGAACGGCACCAGGCCGACCTGGCCGAAGTGGTGAAGGGCCTGCAACTGCCCGCCGGTGAGCTGTGGGCGTGGGTGGCCACGGAAAAAGGCCTGGCGCGGCAACTGCGCGCGCTGCTGCTGGAGCACCACTCGCTGGCTGACGAGCAGATCAAGGCCGCCGGTTACTGGCGCGCCGACGGCACCGCCGAAGACGCATAACGGTCGGCCACCAGCATCGCCGCGGCCACCGCCCAGAAGCCGGCGAGGATGCCCAAGGCATTGAGCAGTACCCGGCCGTACCCCAACGTGCTGACGTCGACGAACGGGTACGGCCACACGCCGATCTGCGCGCCGCGCAGCAAGGTGAAGGCAAAATAGCCCAGCGGGTACAGCGCCCAGGCCAGCCCATGCCACAGCCGCAAGTGCCCGCGCGGCACCGCCCACCACCAGAACCCCAAGCACAGCAGCGGCATCACGTCGTGTAGCAATTCATTGGCCAGCCATTGCCAGCCCTCAGGCTGCCACAGGCTGCGCAGCAGCAGGCTGTAGGCCAGGCCCACCAGCACGATGCTGGCGGTCGCCAACCCCGCCACCGCCGGTTGCCGCAGCCAGCGCGCCGGGCGGCCTGGGTGGTCGCCGGCGGCGGCGGTGAGCACGGCGGCGGCCAGGGTGTTCGAGAGCACCGTGAAGTAACTGAAAAAATGCACCAGCCCGCCCAGCAGGCTGGCATCGAGCTGGTAGCGCGACAGCAGCACCAGGTACATCTGCAGCGCCAGGGCGAACCAGCCCAACAGCGCACACCCCGCGATCACCGATCGCCTTCCCATAACCGTTCTAGCCCGCCTGATTGCCCAAGGCGGCAGGGTAACGCCTTGGCGCGCAAAAACAGAGTTAAAAAGCCGAGTGGGATTTTGTATTTGTTATGTTATAACAATGTACAGGCCGCACACGGACGGCCTCGTACTGCCACACAACGCAAGGACCTTCCCCCGATGCAACCCCTCCTCTCTGCCTGGCGGCTGGCGCCGCTGCCGCTCGCCCTGCTGCTCGCGCACAACGCCCACGCCGCCGATGCCCTGGAACTCAACCCGCAGGTAATCACCGCCAACCCGCTGGGCAGCCAGCAAGTGGCCGCGCCGACCACGGTGCTCGAAGGCGACGCGCTGACCCTCGAACAAAAAGGCAGCCTGGGCGAAACCCTGAAGAACCAGCCCGGCGTGGCCTCCAGCTACTTCGGCCCGGGTGCCAGCCGGCCGATCATCCGCGGCCAGGACGGCGACCGCATCCGCCTGCTGCAAAACGGCATGGGCGCCCTCGATGCCTCGTCGCTGTCCTATGACCACGCGGTCCCGCTGGACCCGGTCAACGTCGAGCGCATCGAGGTGGTCCGTGGCCCGGCCGCCTTGCTGTACGGCGGCAGCGCCATTGGCGGGGTGGTGAACACCTTCGACAACCGCATCCCCACCGAGGCCATCGACGGCATTCACGGCGCCGGTGAACTGCGCTACGGCGGCGCCGACACCACCCGCAGCAGCGCTGGCAAGCTCGAGGCCGGCAACGGCACCTTCGCCCTGCACCTGGACGCCAACAGCCGGCAGTTCAACGACCTGCGCATTCCCGGCTACGCCCACAGCGAAACCCAGCGCGCCGGCGAAAGCGCCGACGACAACGGCGGCAAACACCGCCTGGGCAACAGCGACGGGCGCCAGGACGGCGGCGCGGTGGGCGGTTCGTACACCTGGGATGACGGCTACGCAGGGCTGGCCTACAGCAACTACGACAGCAACTACGGCTCGCCAGCCGAAGACGACGTGCGCATCCGCATGCAGCAAGAGCGCTACGCCTTCGCCTCGGAGGTTCGCAACCTGGCCGGGCCGTTCAGCGAGGTCAAGCTCGATGCCGCCTACACCGACTACGAACACCGCGAAATCGAAGGCGGCGAAACCGGCACCACCTTCAAGAACAAAGGCTACGAGGCGCGCATCCAGGCCCGCCACCAGCCGTTGGGCCCGCTCGAAGGCGTGGTCGGCGTACAGGTGAACCGCAGCGAGTTCCAGGCCTTGGGCGAAGAAGCCTTCGTGCCGAAAACCGACACCGACGCCGCGGCGTTGTTCTTCCTCGAGCAACTGCAAGCCACCGAGCGCCTGCAACTGAGCCTGGGTGGGCGCCTGGAGCACACTCAGGTAAACCCCGACGCCGGCGGCAACGAGCGCTTCGAAGCGGCGGACCGGTCCGCGAGCTTCACCGCTGGCAGCCTCTCGACCGGCGCGGTGTACACCCTCACCCCGGTGTGGTCGCTGGCCGCCAACCTCAGCTACACCGAGCGCGCGCCGACCTTCTACGAGCTGTACGCCAACGGCGCCCACGTCGCCACCGGCACCTATGAGGTGGGCGACGCGGGGCTGTCGAAGGAAAAAGCCACCTCCAGCGACCTTGCCCTGCGCTTTGACAACGGCACCCACAAAGGCAGCGTAGGGGTGTTCTACAGCCACTTCTCCAACTACATCGGGTTGCTCGGCAGCGGCCGCCTGCTCAACGACGATGGCGTGGAAGCCCCAGACGGCATCCCGGAATACACCTATTCCGGCGTGCGCGCGCGCTTCGCCGGGTTCGAGGCGCAAGACCGCTGGACCTTCCTGAAAAACGCCTACGGCACCTGGGCGCTGGAAACCTCCGCCGACTACACCCGGGCGAAAAACCTCGACACCGGCGAGGCGCTGCCACGCATCGCGCCGCTGCGGGTCAACGCCGCGCTGGCCTGGGAACGCAACGCCTGGCAGGCGCGGGTCGCCGTGGAACACGCCAGCGCCCAGCACAAGGTGCCGGAGAACGAAACCGACACCGACGGCTATACCACCCTGGGCGCCAGCCTGGGTTACCGCTTCGGCATCGGCAAAAGCCAGTGGCTGGCGTTCGTCAACGGTGAAAACCTGACTAACCAGACGGTACGTTACGCCAGCTCGATCCTCCGCGACATCGCCCCGGCGCCGGGGCGCAGCGTTGAAGTGGGGCTGAAAACCACGTTCTAGAGGCTTGCGTGGCTCACTCGGGGCCTGGCGTTGCGCCGGCCCCGTGTTCGGATTGTTACCTTCAGCGAAAAATACCCTTCCCCATCAAGGGCTTGGTCCACTGGCCCAAGCCTTATATCCTCCTCGCCGCCTTGGGCTGAAACAATTCAGCTCGAATCGTGAGCGTTCTGTTGTATTTGCCGACGAACTATTCGTTTTCCAAGCAACCTGAGCAAAAGGTTGCAAGATTTTTCTGAACGACGCTCTGACCTTTATCATTCAAACGGAGAAACCTTATGAGCACTGAAAGTGCCTGGGGCTCGAAGCGCATACTGCCGAGCCTGCTCGGCCTGCTCTTTGTGCTGATGGGCCTGGCGCTCGTGGCTGGCGGCGTGATGCTGGCCAAGACGAGCGGCTCGCTTTATTACCTGATCGCCGGCCTCGGCATCCTGCTGACCGGCATCCTGGTGCTGGCCGGCAAGCGCAGCGCCCTGCCGCTGTACGCGCTGGTGCTGTTCGCCAGCAACCTCTGGGCCCTGTGGGAAGTGGGCCTGAGCTGGTGGGAACTGGTACCGCGCCTGGCCCTGTGGTTCGCCCTCGGCATCGTGCTGTGGCTGCCGTGGTTCCGCAAACCGCTGACCCTCGGCCAGCCCTACGCGCTGGGCAGCGGCAGCCTCGGCGTGGCCGTGGTGCTCGCCGGCCTGACCGCGCTGGCCAGCCAGTTCACCGAAAGCCCTCACGAGATCAACGGCCAACTCGACCGCCAGAGCGCCGGCACCGCCAGCGCCGCGCCGGCCCAGGCCGACGGTGACTGGGCTTCGTACGGGCGCAGCCCGTTCGGTGACCGCTACTCGCCGCTGAACCAGATCAACACCAGCAACGTGGCTAACCTGCAGCCGGCCTGGACCTTCCGCACCGGAGACATCCCCTCGGCCAATGACCCAGGCGAGACCACCGCGGAAAACACCCCGCTGAAGGTCAACGGCATGCTCTACGTGTGCACCCCGCACAGCCAGGTGATCGCCCTTGACCCAGACACCGGCAAGGAAATCTGGCGCTTCGACCCGAAGATCAGCACCCAGGGTGCGCAGAACTTCAAGGGCTGGGCACACATGACCTGCCGTGGCGTGTCTTACTATGACGACGCCGCCTACGCCCCCGCCCAGGCCAGCACCGACGCCAACGCGCCGGCCGCCAGCCCGGTGGCCGCCAGCGCCTGCCCGAAACGCATCTTCGTGCCGACCGCCGACACCCGCCTGATCGCCCTCAACGCCGACACCGGCAAGATGTGCGAAGACTTCGGCAACAAAGGCTCGGTCGACCTCTCCGCCAACATCGGCACCTTCGCCCCAGGCGGTTACTACTCCACCTCGCCACCGGCCATCGCCAAGGGCTTGGTGATCATCGGCGGCCACGTCACCGACAACGTCTCGACCGACGAGCCGAGCGGCGTGATCCGCGCCTTCGACGCCCACGACGGCCACCTAGTGTGGAACTGGGACAGCGGCAACCCTGAAAAAACCACGCCGATCGGCCCGGGTGAGCACTACACCCGCAACTCGCCGAACATGTGGTCGCTGATGGCCGTGGACGAGAAAAACGGCATGCTGTACCTGCCGATGGGCAACCAGATGCCCGACCAGTGGGGCGGCAACCGCACCCCGGAATCGGAAAAATACAGCGCCGGCGTCACCGCGCTGGACATCAGCAGCGGCCAGGTGCGCTGGACCTACCAGTTCACCCACCACGACCTGTGGGACATGGACGTTGGCGGCCAACCTAGCCTGGTCGACATCAAGACCAAAGACGGCATCAAGCCCGCGCTGATGGCCTCGACCAAGCAAGGCAGCATCTACGTGCTGGACCGCACCACCGGCCAGCCCATCGTGCCGATCAACGAAACCCCGGTGCCGCAAGGTGCGGTGGAAGGCGACCATACCTCGCCAACCCAACCGATGTCCGAGCTGAACTTCATGCCGCCGACCCTTCAAGAGAAGGACATGTGGGGCGTGACGCCGTTCGACCAGATGCTCTGCCGTATCGACTTCCGCTCGATGCGCTACGAGGGCATCTACACCCCGCCGTCGCTGAAAGGCTCGCTGGTGTACCCGGGTAACTTCGGCGTGTTCGACTGGGGCGGTATCTCGGTCGACCCGGTACGCCAGATCGCCTTCGTCAACCCGGACTACATGGCGTTCAAATCGCGCCTGGTGCCGCGTGAGCAAGTCGAAGGCGGCCCTGCCCGCAAAAGCGAAACCGAGGGCGTGCAGCCGAACAAGGGCGCCCCTTATGGCGTGATCCTCGAGCCGTTCCTGTCGAAGATCGGCCTGCCCTGCCAGGCCCCGGCCTGGGGCTACGTGGCCGCGGTGGACCTGACCACGAACAAAACCCTGTGGAAGCACAAGAACGGCACCGTGCGCGACAGCTCGCCGGTTCCGATCCCGCTGAAAATGGGCGTGCCTAGCCTGGGCGGCAGCTTCGTCACCGCCGGGGGCCTGGGCTTCCTCAGCGGCACCCTGGACCAATACCTGCGCGCCTACGACGTGAGCAACGGCAAACAACTGTGGGAAGGCCGCCTGCCGGCCGGCGCACAGACCACGCCGATGACCTACACCGGTAAAGACGGCAAGCAGT
Organism: Pseudomonas sp. NPDC007930; assembly: GCF_042958985.1. Lineage (NCBI taxonomy): Bacteria > Pseudomonadati > Pseudomonadota > Gammaproteobacteria > Pseudomonadales > Pseudomonadaceae > Pseudomonas > Pseudomonas sp. NPDC007930. The sequence goes on along the minus strand of NZ_JBIBKC010000005.1, from coordinate 56,721 downwards.
ATGTGCTGGTGGTGGCGGGCGGGCATGGCTCGCTGGGCACCAAGCAAGGCGATTACGTGATGGCGTTCGCGCTGCCGCAGTGATGGGTTTGTTGGGTTAGAGAAACGGCGCCTTTGGGCGCCGTTTTTTTTGGGGGGGAGAGGCTGGTCGGCCTGAGTGGTTTGGCTGGGTGCATGGCCTGGTTGGGCCTTTGCTTGGCGCGGTTGGGATGCTGTTCATCCAAGCCATTGCAGGGCTTCATGGAGGGATCAATCTGTGAGCTCTGCTGATTGTGTGCATGAGCTTCAGGGCCTATCGCCCGGCACAGCCGGCCTCCCACCCGATTTGTGTAAGTACTTGATTTACCGGGCAACACAGAACTGGTGGGAGGCCGGCTGTGCCGGGCGATGGGCCAGTCAGATCATGCGCTAAGTAAAACCATTTGAAGAAATCAGGGCCTTACACCCTCAATTTAGCGCTCTGATTGCTTAAGTGAACAGCATTACGGCACAGCCGCCCCCCCACCAGACGTGTGTGAGCCCTAGATTGACTGGGCAATACACAACCCGTGGGAGGCGGTGTTCCCCCACTCCAGCTGCGTGTGCCGGGCGAAGCGCCCTGAAACCCGGGCACAAAAAAAGGGGGTGGCCTAAGCCACCCCCTTTTTCAAACAGAAACCCGAGAACTTAGTTCTGGTTTTCCATCTGAGCGCGAATCAGATCACCGATGGTGGTCGGGCCAGCGCTTTCGCTGTCGGCCTTGGCACGCAGGGTCTGGATCGCTTCTTTCTCGTCTTCCACGTCTTTCGACTTGATCGACAGGCTGATCACGCGCGACTTGCGGTCAACGCTGATGATCTTGGCTTCGACTTCGTCGCCTTCTTTCAGCACGTTGCGCGCGTCTTCAACGCGGTCACGGCTGATTTCGGAGGCTTTCAGAGTCGCTTCGATGTCGTCGGCCAGGGTGATGACGGCGCCTTTGGCGTCGACTTCTTTCACGGTGCCGCGAACGATCGCGCCTTTGTCGTTCAGGGCAACGAAGTTGCTGAACGGATCGTCTTCCAGTTGCTTGATACCCAGCGAGATGCGCTCACGCTCTGGGTCAACCGACAGGATAACGGTTTCCAGCTCATCGCCCTTCTTGAAGCGGCGTACAGCTTCTTCGCCGGTTTCGTTCCAGGAGATGTCGGACAGGTGAACCAGGCCGTCGATGCCGCCGTCCAGGCCGATGAAGATACCGAAGTCGGTGATCGACTTGATGGTGCCGGAGATCTTGTCGCCCTTGTTGAACTGGCCAGAGAAGTCTTCCCATGGGTTCGACTTGCACTGTTTGATGCCCAGGGAGATACGACGGCGCTCTTCGTCGATGTCCAGAACCATGACTTCCACTTCGTCGCCAACCTGAACGACTTTCGACGGGTGGATGTTCTTGTTGGTCCAGTCCATTTCGGACACGTGTACCAGGCCTTCAACACCCTCTTCCAGCTCGGCGAAGCAGCCGTAGTCGGTGAGGTTGGTGACGCGCGCTTGTACGCGGGTGCTTTCTGGGTAACGCGCCTTGATAGCAACCCATGGGTCTTCGCCCAGTTGCTTCAGGCCCAGCGAAACGCGGTTGCGCTCGCGATCGTACTTCAGAACCTTGACGTCGATCTCGTCGCCAACGTTGACGATCTCGGAAGGATGCTTGATGCGCTTCCAGGCCATGTCGGTGATGTGCAGCAGGCCGTCTACGCCGCCCAGGTCGACGAACGCACCGTAGTCGGTGAGGTTCTTGACGATACCTTTGACTTGCTGGCCTTCCTGCAGGGACTCGAGCAGGGCTTCACGCTCTGCGCTGTTCTCGGCTTCGAGCACGGAACGGCGGGAAACGACAACGTTGTTGCGCTTCTGGTCCAGCTTGATGACCTTGAACTCGAGCTCTTTGCCTTCGAGGTGAGTGGTGTCGCGCACAGGGCGAACGTCGACCAGCGAACCCGGCAGGAACGCGCGGATGCCGTTGACGTCGACGGTGAAACCGCCTTTGACCTTGCCGTTGATAACACCCTTGACCACTTCTTCGGCAGCGAAGGCAGCTTCCAGAACGATCCAGCACTCGGCGCGCTTGGCTTTTTCACGGGACAGCTTGGTTTCGCCAAAGCCGTCTTCGACAGCGTCCAGCGCGACGTGAACTTCGTCACCGACCTTGATGGTCAGCTCGCCCGCTTCGTTGAAAAATTGCTCGAGCGGGATGACGCCCTCGGATTTCAGGCCGGCGTGAACGGTCACCCAGTCGCCGTCGATGTCGACAACGGTACCGGTGATGATGGCGCCAGGCTGAAGGTTGAGGGTCTTCAGGCTTTCTTCAAACAGTTCTGCAAAGCTTTCGCTCATTTTGATTCCTGTAGTTGGGCCAGGCGTAGATGCAGGATGCGCCCCACCTGTTACCCATTCGCCACGTTCCAGCCAACGTGGGTTTCGTTCAAGTAAAAGAAAGCCTGCGAGGGGCAGTAGCCTTGGCTACCTCGGCTGGTCCCCCGCTGGCGTTCTTGCGTTAAGCCAGGCCGCGCAATTCGGCCTCGCTCATGATTCGATCAAGCACCTGCTCGATGGACAGCTCGGTGGAGTCGAGCTGGATCGCGTCGGGGGCCGGCTTGAGCGGCGCCACCGCGCGTTGCATGTCGCGTTCGTCACGCGCACGGATCTCATCGAGTAGACTCGCGAGATTAACATCATCGCCCTTCGCCTTCAACTGCAGGTAACGGCGGCGTGCCCGTTCCTCGGCGCTGGCGGTGAGGTAAACCTTCAATGGCGCATCTGGGAAGACCACGGTGCCCATGTCGCGGCCGTCGGCGACCAGGCCCGGGTTTTCCTGGAAGGCGCGCTGGCGCTTGAGCAGTGCTTCGCGCACCGCCGGCAGCGCGGCGACCTGGGAAGCGCCGGCGCCGACCCGCTCGTTGCGGATCAGCTGGGTCACATCTTCCCCTTCAAGGACGATGCGGTCCAGTTGCTGGGCGGTCGCGGCGATGAACTGCACGTCGAGGTGTTCGGCCAGCAGCACCAGCGAGGCCTCGTTGCCCAGCGCCACGCCGTGGTTGCCCGCGTTGAAGGCTAGCAGGCGATACAGCGCGCCGGAGTCGAGCAGGTTCCAGCCCAGTTTCTCGGCCAGCTTGCCGGCGACAGTGCCTTTACCCGAGCCGCTGGGCCCGTCGATGGTGATGACCGGTGCATGAAAGTTCACAGCTGTCCCTCTTCTACCACGTGCAAACCGGCCTGCGTGCACAGGCCGATGAAATTTGGAAAGGATGTAGCCACATTGGCGCAATCGCGCACCCGCACCGGGCCTTGCGCACGCAGGGCGGCCACGCAGAACGCCATCGCCACCCGGTGGTCGCCCTGGCTGTTTACTTCACCGCCCTGCAACAGGCCACCGTCGATGATGATGCCACCGGGTTGTGTCTGGCAGGTGATGCCCAGTGCTTGCAAGCCTTCGGCCATCGCCTGCAGGCGGTCGGTTTCCTTGACCTGCAGCTCGTGGGCACCGCGCAACACGGTGCGGCCTTCGGCGCAGGCGGCGGCGATGAACAGCGCCGGGAATTCGTCCATGGCCAGCGGCACCAGGGCATCGGGGATGTCGATGGCAGTCAGTTTAGCGCTGCGCACGCGGATGTCTGCCACTGGCTCGTTGCCCAGCTCGCGCGGGTTGAGCAGTTCGATGTCGGCGCCCATCAGCTTGAGCAGGGTGATCACCCCGGTGCGAGTGGGGTTCACGCCCACGCCCTGCAGCAGCAGGTCGGAGCCTTCGGCGATGGTCGCCGCCACCAGCAGGAACGCCGCGCTGGAAAGGTCTCCGGGCACCTGTACCCGGGCCCCTTGCAGGCGCCCGCCACCCGCCAGGCTGAGCACGCCGTCGCCGCTGGCGGCCAGCGGGTAGCCAAAGGTGCGCAGCATGCGCTCGGTGTGGTCGCGGGTTGGCACGGTTTCGCGCACCGTGGTGGTGCCGCTGGCGTACAGCCCCGCCAGCAGTACCGCGGACTTCACCTGGGCACTGGCCACCGGCAGGGTGTAATCGATACCGTGCAGCGCCTGCCCGCCCTGCAGGCGCAGCGGCGGGCGGCCCTGGTCGGCGGTGGCCACCTTCGCGCCCATCTGCTGCAGCGGCCCGGCCACGCGGGCCATCGGCCGGCGCGACAACGACGCGTCGCCTTCGAGTTCGCTGCTGAAGCCTTGCCCGGCCAGCACCCCGGCGAGCAAGCGCATCGAGGTGCCGGAGTTGCCCAGGTACAGGCTGCCTGGCGGCGCCTGCAAGCCACGCAAGCCCACGCCATGGAGGGTCACCCGGCCCTGCTGCGGGCCTTCGATCACCACGCCCATGTCTCGGAAGGCCTGCAGGGTGGCCAGGGAGTCCTCGCCTTCGAGAAAGCCGTCGATGTGGGTGGTGCCCTCGGCGAGGGAGCCGAGCATCACCGCGCGGTGGGAGATGGATTTGTCTCCCGGCACCCGCACGCTGCCATGCAACTGGCCGCCCGGCTGGCCGATGTAGGTGACCTCACCGCGCCGCGGCGGCTCTACGTAGGCCCGGCGGGCGAGGATCTTGCCGAAGTGTTCGCGGGCCGCGCGGGCGCGGGTGAACACCCCCAGCAGGTGATGGCCATCGCCCTCGGCGACGGCGTCGCGCAGGGTGGCGAGGTCTTCGCGGAATACGTCGAGCTGGCGCAGCACCGCTTCGCGGTTGGCCAGGAAGATGTCATGCCACATCAGCGGGTCGCTGCCGGCGATGCGGGTGAAGTCGCGAAAGCCGCCGGCGGCGTAGCGGAAGATTTCGAGGTTTTCGTTGCGCCGCGCCAGCGAATCCACCAGGTTGAACGCCAGCAGGTGTGGCAGGTGGCTGGTGGCGGCGAGCACCTCGTCGTGGCGCTCGATGTTCATGTGCTCGACGCTCGCGCCCAGCGCGCGCCACAGCCGGTCGACCAGCGCCAGGGCGCTGGGCTCGGTTTCCTCGAAGGGGGTGAGGATCACCTTGTGGCGGTTGAACAGCTCGGCGTTGGCGGCCTCTACGCCGCTTTTTTCCGAGCCGGCAATCGGGTGGCCGGGCACGAACCGCGCCAGCCGCGCCGGGCCGAACACGGCGCGGGCGGCGCGGGCGATGTTGCCCTTGGCGCTGCCGACGTCAGTGATCACCGCATCGCCCAGGTCAAGCCCGGCCAGCAGGCCAAGAACCTTTTCCATGCCGAGGATCGGCACCGCCAGTTGGATCACCTCGGCGCCCACGCAGGCCGCGGCGAGGTCCGCCTCGCAGCGGTCGACCACGCCCAGCGCGACCGCGCGCTCGCGCGACGAGGCGTCGAGGTCGACACCCACCACTTCACGGCACAGACCACTCTGGCGCACGCCTTTGGCGAACGAGCCGCCGATCAGGCCCAGCCCCACCACCACCAGGCGGCCGAGCACCGGTGCTTGCTTGCAGTCACTCATGCGCGCGCCCGCTTCAGAGCACAGCCTTGGGGTAAGACCCCAAGACCTTCAGCGCCACCGCGTCCTGGTTGATGCGCTCGAGCACCGCCTTGATCAGCGGGTCACGCAGGTGGCCGACGAAGTCGATGAAGAACACGTACGTCCACTTGCCGCTGCGCGAGGGGCGGGTTTCGATGCGGGTCAGGTCGATGTTGTTCTCATGGAACGGCATCAGCAGGTCATGCAGGGCGCCGGGCTTGTTGCGCATCGAGACGATGATCGAGGTTTTGTCGTCGCCGGTGGGCGGGACTTCCTGGTTGCCGATGATCAAAAAGCGCGTGGAGTTGTCTGGGCGGTCTTCGATTTTCTCGGCCAGGCGGGTCAGCCCGTAGAGGCTGGCGGCCATGTCGCCGGCGATCGCCGCGCTGTTCCACTCGCCCTTGACCCGCTTGGCGGCCTCGGCGTTGCTCGAGACCGCCACCCGCTCAACGTTCGGGTAGTGCGCGTCGAGCCATTTGCGGCACTGGGCCAGGCTCTGGGCATGGGAGTAGATGCGGGTGATCGAGTCGGTCTTGGTGCTCTCGCCGATCAGCAGGTGGTGGTGGATGCGCAGCTCCACCTCGCCGCAGATCACCATGTCGTGCTCGAGGAAGCTGTCGAGGGTGTGGTTCACCGCGCCCTCGGTGGAGTTTTCCACCGGGACCACGCCGAAATTCACCGCGCCCGCGACCACCTCGCGGAACACCTCGTCGATGGCCGCCATCGGCTGGCTGATCACCGCGTTGCCGAAGTGCTTGACCGCCGCGGCCTGGGTGAAGGTGCCTTCCGGGCCCAGGTAAGCCACCTTGAGGGGGTTTTCCAGGGCCAGGCACGACGACATGATCTCGCGGAACAGCCGCGCCATTTCTTCGTTGGGCAGCGGGCCGCGGTTGCGCTCCATCACCCGCTTGAGCACCTGGGCTTCGCGCTCGGGCCGGTAGAACACCGGCACTTCGCCCACTGGCAGGGCGGCGGTCTTGACCCGCGCCACTTCTTCGGCGCAGCGCGCGCGCTCGCTGATCAGTTCGAGGATTTTTTCGTCGAGGCTGTCGATGCGCAGCCGCAGTGCCTTCAGCTCCTGCTCAGCCATTAGCCATGCTCCTTCTCGAATTCGGCCATGTAGCCCACCAGGGCTTCGATCGCGTCCAGGCCCAGGGCGTTGTAGATCGAGGCGCGCATGCCGCCCACGCTGCGGTGGCCCTTGAGGTTGAGCAGGCCGCGGGCGTCGGCGCCGGCCAGGAAGGCCTTGTCGAGTTTTTCGTCGGCCAGGCGGAACGGCACGTTCATCCACGAGCGCGCCGCCGGGGCGATCGGGTTGTGGTAGAAGCTGCTGGCGTCGATGAAGCCGTAGAGGCGGTCTTTTTTCGCGCGGTTGCGCGCTTCCATCGCGGCCACCCCGCCCTGCTCCTTGAGCCACTCGAACACCAGGCCGGCCAGGTACCAGGAATAGCTGGCCGGGGTGTTGTACATCGAGCCGTTTTCAGCGGCCACGGTGTAGTTGAGCATGGTCGGGCACACCGCGCGGGCCTTGCCGAGGAGGTCTTCGCGGATGATCACCAGCACCAGCCCGCTGGGGCCGATGTTCTTCTGCGCGCCGGCGTAGATCATGCCGAACTGGCTCACGTCCAATGGCCGCGAGAGGATGTCGGAGGACATATCGACCACCAGCGGCGCGTTGGCCTTCGGCACCCAGTCGAATTCCAGGCCGCCGATGGTTTCGTTGCTGGCGTAGTGCAGGTAGGCCGCGCCCGGGGTGAGCTTCCACTCGGCCTCGGCGGGGATGGCCAGGTAATCGTGGGCCTTACCACTGGCGGCGACGTTCACGTTGCCGTAGCGGCGCGCTTCGTCGATGGCCTTGCGCGACCAGATGCCGGTGTCGACGTAGTCGGCGGTGCCGCCTTCGGGCAACAGGTTCAGCGGGATTTCGGCGAACTGCTGGCTGGCGCCGCCCTGCAGGAACAGCACTTTATAGTGGGAGGGGATGGACAACAGGTCGCGCACGTCCTGCTCGGCCTTTTCGGCGATGGCGGTGTAGTCATCGCTGCGGTGGCTCATTTCCATGACGGACAAGCCCTTGCCACGCCAGTCGAGCATTTCTGCCTGGGCGCGCTTGAGAACGGCTTCAGGAAGCGCGGCAGGGCCCGCGCAGAAGTTAAAGGCTCGGTTGCTCACATCCACTCTCGCTCTAGAAGTACGGGTACTGGGTACAAATTCATACACAAAAACACGACGCCCCGCGTTGCGGGGCGCCGGTTGATTTTAGGCCGGAGTGTCGCCGTCGTCAGGCGCCTGTTCGCCCTCGGCGTCGTCGCCCAGCGCATCGGCGGCGTCGGCCAGTTCGCCCTCGCCCGCTTCCAGCGCCCGCGCCTCGGCCTCGAGCAGCTCTTCTTCCGAAGGCTCCTGCACACGCTCCAGGCCCACCAGCTTCTCGTCGCTGGCCAGCTTGATCAGCGTCACGCCCTGGGTGTTACGGCCCAGGCTGGACACTTCACCCACGCGGGTACGCACCAGCGTGCCCTGGTCGGAGATGAGCATGATCTCCTCGCCTTCGAGCACCTGCACGGCGCCGACCAGGCGGCCGTTACGCTCGTTGCTGACCATGGCGATCACGCCCTGGCCGCCACGGTTGTACTGCGGGAACTCGGCGATCGCGGTGCGCTTGCCGTAGCCGCGCTCGGAGGCGGTGAGGATCTGGCTGCCTTCTTCCGGGATGATCATGGAGATCAGCTTCTGCCCTTCGGCCAGGCGCATGCCGCGCACGCCGCGGGCGGTACGGCCCATCGGGCGCACGTCGGTTTCGTTGAAGCGGGTGACCTTGCCACCGTCGGAGAACAGCATCACTTCACGGGCGCCGTCGGTGATCGAGGCGCTGATCAGCACATCGCCTTCGTCGAGCTCGAGGGCGATCAGGCCCACGCTGCGCTGGCGGCTGAATTGCTCGAGCGGGGTTTTTTTCACGGTACCGTTGGCGGTGGCCATGAAGATGAAGTGGCCTTCGGTGTACTCCTCCACCGGCAACATGGTGGTGATGTACTCGCCCTCGCCCAGCGGCAGCAGGTTGACCAGCGGCCGGCCGCGCGCGGCGCGCGAGGCTTCGGGGATTTCGTAGGTTTTCAGCCAGTACACCTTGCCCTTGCTGGAGAACAGCAACAGGGTGGTGTGGCTGTTGGCCACCAACAGGTGCGAAATGTAGTCTTCGTCTTTCACGCCAGTGGCCGACTTGCCACGGCCACCGCGGCGCTGGGCCTGGTAGGCGGCCAGCGGTTGGGTCTTGGCGTAGCCGCCGTGGGAGATGGTCACCACGCGGTCTTCTTCGGGAATCATGTCGCCCAGGGTCAGGTCAAGGCGCGCGTCGATGATCTCGGTGCGGCGCACGTCGCCGTATTCGGCGCGGATCGCTTCGAGTTCTTCGCGGATCACTTCCATCAACCGCTCGGCGCTGCCGAGGATGCGGATCAGTTCGCCGATCTGGTTGAGGATTTCCTGGTACTCGGCCAGCAGTTTTTCGTGCTCGAGGCCGGTGAGGCGGTGCAGGCGCAGGTCGAGGATGGCCTGGGCCTGTTCCGGCGACAGGAAGTACTTGCCGTCGCGCATGCCGTACTGCGGGTCGAGGGTTTCCGGGCGGCAGGCGTCGGCGCCGGCGCGCTCGACCATCACCTGCACCGCGGAGGACTCCCACGGCATGGTGATGAGCGCTTCTTTCGCTTCGGACGGCGTTGGCGACGCCTTGATCAGGGCGATCACCGGGTCGATGTTCGACAGGGCGACGGCCTGGCCTTCGAGGATGTGCCCGCGCTCACGCGCCTTGCGCAGTTCGAACACGGTACGCCGGGTGACCACTTCGCGGCGGTGGCGCACGAAGGCTTCGAGCAGGTCCTTGAGGTTCAGCAGGCGTGGGCGGCCGTCGATCAGCGCCACGATGTTGATACCGAACACGCTCTGCAGCTGGGTTTGCGCGTAGAGGTTGTTGAGGATCACCTCCGGCACTTCGCCACGGCGCAGCTCGATGACCACGCGCATGCCGTCTTTGTCGGACTCATCGCGCAGCTCGGTGATGCCTTCGAGCTTCTTCTCCTTGACCAGCTCGGCGATTTTCTCGATCAGCCGGGCCTTGTTGAGCTGGTACGGCAGCTCGGTGATGACGATCTGCTGGCGGCCGCCCTTGTCGATGTCTTCGACCATCGAGCGGGCGCGCATGTAGATGCGGCCACGGCCGGTGCGGTAGGCCTCGATGATGCCCTGGCGGCCGTTGATCAGGCCGGCGGTGGGGAAGTCGGGGCCGGGAATGTGCTGCATCAGCTCGTCGATGCTGATGTCGGCGTTGTCGATCAGCGCCAGGCAGCCGTCGATCACCTCGCCCAGGTTGTGCGGCGGGATGTTGGTGGCCATGCCCACGGCGATGCCGCTGGAGCCGTTGACCAGCAGGTTCGGCACCTTGGTCGGCAGTACCGCGGGGATTTGCTCGGTGCCGTCGTAGTTGGGCACCCAGTCGACGGTTTCCTTGTGCAGGTCGGCGAGCAGCTCGTGGGCGAGCTTGGTCATGCGCACTTCGGTGTATCGCATCGCCGCGGCGTTGTCGCCGTCGACCGAACCGAAGTTGCCCTGGCCGTCGACCAGCAGGTAACGCAGGGAGAACGGCTGGGCCATGCGCACGATGGTGTCGTACACCGCGGTGTCGCCGTGCGGGTGGTATTTACCGATCACGTCACCGACCACACGGGCCGATTTCTTGTAGGGTTTGTTCCAGTCGTTGCCCAGTTCGCTCATCGCGTAGAGCACCCGGCGGTGCACGGGCTTCAAGCCGTCGCGGGCATCGGGCAGTGCCCGGCCGACGATCACGCTCATCGCATAGTCAAGGTAGGACTGCCGCAGCTCGTCTTCGATATTGACCGGCAGGATTTCTTTGGCCAGTTCGCCCATGAGAAGCCTGATTCCTTTTTCTGGTGAAACCGGCAAGGTTTCGTCTCGAATAGCGCGAGCGAGGCCCGTTGCCAACGGCCCCACTGTAAACCGCCGGATCTTACCACAGCGCCCGCCAAGGGCCTACACCCAATCCCCCTTGGTTGCCTATTGACTTTGCCACCAAGGCCGTTGTGGGGCCGCTGAAGGGCCCAGGCGGCAAAACCGCCGGGCAAACCGCCACCGGTTGCGCGGCGCCCCGTGATAACCGCGCCAGCGTTATTACAGTTTCGAGGCAGCCGGCCGATAGCCTCGCATAAGCCTCATACAAGCGAACCCGCCATGCGCAACAACCAGCCCGTCACCGATCGCGAACGCACCTTCCCCGCCCAGCAACGGTTGATCTCCACCACCGACCACCGCGGCGTGATCAGCTACTGCAACGCGGCCTTCATCGACATCAGCGGCTACGCTGAGAGCGAGCTGATTGGCGCGCCACACAACACCGTGCGCCACCCCGACGTACCCGCCGCGGTGTTCGAGCACATGTGGCACACCCTTAAACGCGGCGCGCCGTGGATGGGCGTGGTGAAGAACCGCTGCAAGAACGGCGACCACTACTGGGTCAATGCCTACGTGACGCCGATCTTCGAAGGCGAGCGGGTGGTGGGCTACGAATCGGTGCGGGTCAAGCCCACCCCCGAGCAGGTGGCGCGGGCCAAGGCGCTGTACGCGCGGCTGAACGCCGGCAAGGCGGCGGTGCCGGCGCGGGACCAATGGCTGCCGGTACTGCTCGACTGGCTGCCGTTCATCGTGGTCAGCCAACTGGCGTTCTTGATCGGCTATTACCTGGGCAGCGGCTGGGGCTTCGCCCTGGCGGCGCTGTGCTCGGTGCCACTGGGCCTGCTCGGGCTGAGCTGGCAGCGGCGCGGCATGAAGCGCCTGTTGCAACTGGCCGAACAAAGCACCAGCGACCCGCTGATCGCGCAGATGTACACCGACAGCCGCGGCGCCCAGGGCCGCCTGGAACTGGCCATGCTGAGCCAGCAGGCGCGCCTGCAAACCTGCCTGACGCGCCTGCAGGACAGCGCCGAGCGCCTCACCGACCAAGCCCGGCAGAGCGACCACCTGGCCCACGCCAGCGCCGACGGCCTGGACCGGCAGAAGGCCGAGACCGACCAGGTGGCCACCGCGATCAACCAGATGGCCGCCACCACCCAAGAGGTGGCGCGCCATGTGCAGCGCACCGCCGACGCCACCCAGCAGGCCAACCGCCTGACCCGCGAAGGCCGCGGCATTGCCGGAGAAACCCGCGAAGCGATCCAGCGCCTGTCGCGGGCGGTGGGCGAAACCGGCTTGACCGTCACCCAACTGGCCAAGGACAGCGATGAAATCGGCGGCGTGGTCGACGTGATCAAGGGCATCGCCGACCAGACCAACCTGCTGGCGCTCAACGCCGCCATCGAAGCCGCCCGCGCCGGCGAGATGGGCCGGGGCTTCGCGGTGGTGGCCGACGAGGTGCGCCAACTGGCCCAGCGCACGGCCGAGTCCACCGGGCAGATTCACGGGTTGATCGCGCGCTTGCAGCAAACCGCCAACGACGCCGTGCAGACCATGGACAACGGCCGCCGCCAGGCCGAAGAAGGCGTGGCCCGCGTGCAGCAGGCCGACGAGGCGCTGGTGGGCATCAGCGAAGCGGTGGCCAACATCACCGAAATGACCACGCAAATTGCCGCCGCCACCGAAGAGCAAAGCGCGGTGGCCGATGAGGTGAGCCGCAACGTGGCGACCATCGCCAGCCTGGCCGATGAAACCACCGGGCAGGCGCAGCGCTCGGCGTTGCTCAGCGAGGAGCTGGCCGGCACCGCCAACAGCCAGTATTCGCTGGTGGAGCGGTTCAACCGCTAAGGGCCTCTCGCCCGGCACAGCCGTAATGCTGTTCACTTAAGCCATTTCGCGGCTTTAAGGAGGGGAGCAATCTGTGAGCTCTGCTGATTTCGTGCATGAGCTTCAGGGCCCATCGCCCGGCACAGCCGGCCTCCCACCAGATTTGTGTAAGTGCTTGATTTACGCGGCAACACAGAACTGGTGGGAGGCCGTGGTCCGGCACTCCGGCTGTGCCGGGCGAAGGGCCCTCAACTACAAAAACGCCGCAATCCGATCCGCCGCCGTCAGCAGGTGGTCTTCATGGCTGAAGCCCGAGCTCTTCAAGGGCTTCAAGTCATGGTCCGCCGCCGGCAACCAGTACACCTCGATCTCGCCAGACAACCCATACCCCTCCACCGTCGCCCGATTGCCCAGCGCATCGCGCTCGCCCTGGATGATCAAGCTGCGCGTGCGCAACTCGGCCAAGTGCGCGACGCGCGGTTTTTCCGGCTTGCCAGCGGCGTAGAACGGGTAGCCCAGGCACACCAGCGCATCGGCGCCCAGCTCGTCGGCGAGCAGGCTGGCCATGCGCCCGCCCATCGATTTGCCGCCGATGGCGAGGGTACCGCTGACCTGGGTGCGCACCAGCGCATACACCTCGCGCCACTTCTCCAGCAGCCGCGCCTGGGGGTTGGGCGGGCGCTTGCCGCCATCGAGGCGGCGCTGGGCCATGTAGTCGAACTCGAAGCGCAACACCTCCACCCCCAACTGCGCGAGCTGGCGGGCCATGCTGTTCATGAACGGGCTGTCCATCGGTGCGCCGGCACCGTGGGCCAATATCAGGCAACTGCGTGCTTCACCCGCCGGCTGGCCAGGCGGGCTGTCCCACAGCCAGCCGTTCTCGCGTACCCGTTCAAGCCACTGCTCGGCCATGCTCACACCCCACGTAAAAGCCGGCACTGTGCACGCCGTGGCGGTACCGGGCCAGTTTTTTTTGTATCAATTGTTGACCGCTCGATCAGGAAATTCTACAGTTCAGCCACGTGCCTCGGGTACTTCAACCACCACGGCCCTTCATAACAACCCAGCCGGGACCCAACCCCTGCCCGCAGTGGCCCTACGCCGCGTTGCGCCGCCGGGGTGCTTTACCCATACTGCTGCCCGTTTCCAGTCCCCTCGCCGTGGAACCCGTGCCATGCCTTCACCCCGTAGCCCCGTGGCCTACAACTACACCGTGGTGCGCCAGTTCGCCGTGATGACGGTGGCCTGGGGCATCCTCGGGATGGCCGTGGGGGTGTTCATCGCCGCCCAACTGGTGTGGCCGCAACTGAACTTCGACCTCGGCTGGACCAGCTTCGGCCGCCTGCGCCCGCTGCACACCAACCTGGTGATCTTCGCTTTCGGTGGCTGCGCGCTGTTCGGCACTTCGCTGTACGTGGTGCAGCGCACCTGCCAGGCGCGGTTGATTTCCGACCGCCTGGCCGCGTTCGTGTTCTGGGGCTGGCAGGCGGTGCTGGTGTCGGCGCTGGTCAGCCTGCCGCTGGGCTACACCACCAGCAAGGAATACGCCGAGCTCGAGTGGCCTATCGCACTCTTGCTGGCGGTGGTGTGGGTGGCCTACGCCTGGCTGTTCTTCGGCACCATCGCCCGGCGCAAAACGCGCCACATCTACGTGGGCAACTGGTTCTATGGCGCGTTCATCGTGGTCATGCTGATCCTCCACGTGGTCAACCACCTGTCGCTGCCGGCCGGGTTGTTCAAGTCGTATTCGGCCTACGCCGGCGCCACCGACGCGATGATCCAGTGGTGGTACGGGCACAACGCGGTGGGGTTTTTCCTCACCACCGGCTTTTTGGGGATGATGTACTACTTCGTGCCCAAGCAGGCCGAGCGGCCGATCTACTCCTACCGGCTGTCTATCGTGCACTTCTGGGCGCTGATCACCCTTTACATCTGGGCCGGCCCTCACCACCTGCACTACACCGCCCTGCCCGACTGGGCGCAGAGCCTGGGCATGGTGATGTCGATCATCCTCTTGGTACCGAGCTGGGGTGGCATGATCAACGGCATGATGACCCTCTCCGGCGCCTGGCATAAGCTGCGCACAGACCCGATCCTGCGCTTTCTGGTGGTGGCCCTGGCGTTCTACGGCATGAGCACCTTCGAAGGCCCGATGATGGCCATCAAAACCGTGAATGCGCTGTCGCACTACACCGACTGGACCATCGGCCATGTGCACTCCGGGGCGCTGGGCTGGGTGGCGATGATCACCCTCGGCAGTACCTACCACATGCTGCCGCGGGTGTTCGGCCGCGCGCAGATGCACAGCATGCGAGCGATCAACCTGCACTTCTGGCTGGCCACCGTGGGCACTGTGTTGTACATCACCGCGATGTGGGTCAATGGCCTCATCCAGGGCCTGATGTGGCGAGCGGTGAACGACGACGGCACGCTGATGTACTCGTTCGTCGAGGCGGTGCAGGCCAGCCATGCCGGCTACGCAGTGCGCCTGCTCGGCGGTAGCTGCTTCGCCAGCGGCATGCTGGTGATGGCCTGGAACACCTGGCGCACCGTGCGCGCCGCGGACTTGGCCAGCGCCGAGCAGGCCGCGCGCATCCCCGGCCCGGAGGCACAGGCATGATCAAGCACGAAGCGCTGGAAAAACACCTGGGCCTGCTGGTGCTGGTGATGGTGCTGGCGATCAGCGTGGGCGGGCTGACGCAGATCGTGCCGCTGTTCTTCCAGGACGTGACCACCCAGCCGATCATCGGCATGAAGCCGCGCAGCGCGCTCGAGCTCGAAGGCCGCGACGTGTACATCGCCAATGGCTGCGTGGGTTGCCACTCGCAGATGATCCGCCCGCTGCGCGCCGAAACCGAACGCTACGGGCACTACTCGGTGGCCGGCGAAAGCGTTTGGGACCACCCCTTCCTGTGGGGCTCCAAGCGTACCGGGCCAGACCTCGCCCGGGTCGGGGGGCGCTATTCGAACGACTGGCACCGGGTGCACCTGCGTGACCCGCGGGCGCTGGTGCCGGAATCGGTGATGCCGGCCTATGGTTTTCTCGAACACACCCTGATCGACGACACCCAGACCGCCTACAAACTGCAAGTGCAGCGCGAGCTGGGCGTGCCCTACACCGACGCCGACATCGCCGGCGCCGCGGCGGCGGTCAGGGGCAAGACCGAAATGGACGCGCTGATCGCCTACCTGCAAGGCCTCGGCACCCTGATCAAGAGCAAACGGTGAACCCATGGACATCGGCACCTTGCGCGGTATCGGCACCCTGATCGTGTTCCTGGCGTTCATCGGCTTGTTCGCCTGGGCCTACAGCGGCAAGCGCAAGGCCAGCTTCGGTGAAGCGGCGCGCCTGCCGTTCGCCGACGACGACCCGGAGCCACGCCCATGAGCGGCTTCTGGAGCGTGTACGTCACCCTGCTCACCCTCGGCACCCTGGTGGCCATGGCCTGGCTGCTGTGGGCCACCCGCCGCGGCCAACCACAGAACAAGCCCGAGCACACCCTCGGCCACCGCTGGGACGGCATCGAGGAGTACGACGCGCCGCTGCCGCGCTGGTGGCTGTGGTTGTTCGTCGCCACCTTGCTGTTCGCCCTGGGCTACCTGGCGCTGTACCCCGGGCTGGGCAACTGGCGGGGGCTGCTGCCGGGGTATGACTACCTCGACGCCAGCAAACGCCTCGAGTTCGCCAACGGCAAGCAGGGCTGGAGCTCGGTGCACGAGTGGGAACGCGAAGAGGCCCAGGCCCAGCAGCAATACGGCCCGCTGCTGGCACGCTTCGCCGCCACCCCCATCGAACAACTGGCCAAAGACCGCCAGGCCATGCAGATGGGCGAGCGCCTGTTCGCCTCCAACTGCGCGCTGTGCCATGGCCTCGACGCCCGCGGCGCGTTCGGCTTCCCCAACCTCACCGACCAGGATTGGCGCTGGGGCGGCAGCCCGGAGCAGATCAAAACCAGCATCCTCAAGGGCCGCATGGGCGTGATGCCGCCCTGGGGCCAGGTGCTCGGCGCCCAGGGCGTGATCGATGTGACCGCCTACGTGCTGCAACTGGGCCAGCGCCCGCTGCCCGACGGGGTGCGGGCCAACCTCGAGAACGGCCAGGCGCAATTCGGCCAAACCTGCGCGCTATGCCACGGCCCCACCGGCCAGGGCAACCCGTTGATGGGCGCGCCCAGCCTGGTTCACCCCGGTGCGTTCATCTACGGTTCGAGCTTCGCGCAGATCAGCGAATCGATCACCAAGGGCCGCCAGGGGCAAATGCCGGCGCAACAACTGCTGCAAGGCGATGAGCGCGTGCACGTGCTGGCCGCCTACGTGTGGAACCTCGCCCATGGCGACGCCACCCAGCCCTGAGCGCATCCCGGCCGTTGAGCCGGCGCCGCTGTACGCGGCGCGGCGCAAAGTGCAGCCGCGTGCCGCGCCGGGGCGCTTTCGGCGCCTGCGCATGGGGGTGGGTGGCGTGCTGCTGGGGCTGTTCTTCGGCCTGCCCTGGCTCAACCTGAACGGCCGCCAGGCCGTGTGGTTCGACCTGCCGCAGCGGCAGTTTCACGTGCTGGGCAGCACCTTCTGGCCGCAGGATTTCATCCTCCTGGCCGGGCTGCTGATCATCGCCGCCTTTGGCCTGTTCTTCGCCACCGTGTACGCCGGCCGCCTGTGGTGTGGCTACGCCTGCCCGCAAAGCGTATGGACCTGGCTGTTCCTCTGGTGCGAGAAGCTCACCGAAGGCGAGCGCCGCCAGCGCCTGCGCCTCGACGCCGCGGCCTGGTCGGCGGCCAAGCTGCTGCGGCGGCTGGCCAAGCACGGGTTGTGGCTGGCGCTGGCGCTGGCCACCGGGCTGGCGTTCGTGGGCTACTTCAGCCCGATGCGCGCGCTGCCCGCTGAACTGCTGGCCGGCCAAGCCGCCGGCTGGGCGTACTTCTGGGTGGCGCTGGTGGCGGCCGGCACCTACCTCAACGCCGGCTGGCTGCGCGAGCAGGTGTGCGTGCACATGTGCCCCTACGCGCGCTTTCAAAGCGTGATGCTCGACCGCGACACCCTGAGCGTGGCCTACAACCCCGGCCGTGGCGAGCCCCGCGGCCCGCGCAAGCCTGGCAGCGACGCGGCGGCGCAAGGGCTGGGCGCGTGCATCGACTGCACCCTGTGCGTGCAGGTGTGCCCTACCGGCATCGACATCCGCGACGGCCTGCAAGTGGCCTGCATCAGCTGCGCCGCCTGCATCGATGCCTGCGACGCGGTAATGGTGAAGATGAACGATGCGAAAGGGCTGATCAGCTACACCAGCGAACGCGCCCTGGCCGGAGAAAAACCCTCTACACTGCGCCCCCGCCTGCTCGGCTACGGCGCCATGCTGGTGGCCATGCTGCTGGCCCTGGGCATGGCGCTGGTGCTGCGCGCGCCGCTGGTGCTGGAGGTGGCCAAAGACCGCCTGCTCTACCGTGAAAACGCCGAAGGCCGCCTGGAAAACGTGTACCGTTTAACCGCCATGAACAAAACCGACCGCGCCCACACCTACCAGCTCAGCGCCAGCGGCCTGCCGGGCCTGCGCCTGCAGGGCAACACCCGCCTCGAGGTGCCCGCGCGTGGCCAGGCCAGCGTGGTGGTGGCGCTGTCGCTGGCCCCGCAGCAGTGGCCCGGCAGCACCGCCACGGTGCGCTTCATGCTCAGCGGCGAAGGGGTTGAAGCCAGCGCCGCCAGCCGCTTTACCGGGCCCGGCCAATGAACAGCGGCGCCTGGTACCGGCACCGCTGGCCGTGGCTGATTTTCGGCTTGATGGCCGCCTGCATCGGCACCACTGTGCTGATGGTGATGATCTCGTTGCAGCGGCCCGATGGCCTGGTCAACGACCACTACTACGCCGCCGGGCTGGGCATCGACCGCAGCCTGGAACGCGAACAACGCGCCCGCGCCCTGGGCCAGCAGGCGGTGCTCACGCTCGACGCCCTGACCGGCCAGGTCGACCTGCAACTGCGCGGCAACAGCCAGCCCACCGAGCTGGCGCTGAACCTGCTCTCCCCCACCCAGCCCGAGCGCGACGCGCACCTGGTGCTGCACTTCAGCGGCCAGCCCGGGCACTACCTGGGGCACCTGGAAGCCGCCGTCAGCGGCCGGCGCTTTATCGAACTGCTGGGCGAGCAACACGGCCAGCCCTGGCGGCTGTTCGAAGAAGAATGGCTGCGCCCGGGCCAGCCCGCGCGGTTGGGCGATGAGCCGCTGCCCGGCGAGCTGAAGGCGCCATGATCAACTGCTACCACTGCCAGTTGCCGGTGCCCTACCCGGGGCGCTACCTCGCCCAGGCCCAGGGCGAGGCCCGCGAGTGCTGCTGCCCCGGTTGCCAGGCGGTGACCGAGGCGATCAGCAGCGCCGGCCTGGGGCAGTTCTATCACTACCGCGAAGGCGCCTCGGCCAACCCCCGCGAGCTGCCCGGCGGCGCCGCCGAGGCGCTGGCGTTGTTCGACCGGCCCGAGGTGCAGGCCAGCTTTGTGCGCACCGACGGTGAACACAGCGAGGCCAGCTTGCGGGTGCGGGGCATTACCTGCGCGGCCTGCGCCTGGTTGATCGAACAGCGCCTGGGGCAACTGCCCGGCGCGCCCGAGGCCAGCCTTAACCTGGCCACCCACCGGCTCAGCCTGCGCTGGGCCCCGGCGCAGGCGCCCCTCAGCACCCTGGTCGGCGCGCTGCAGGCGCTGGGCTACCGCGCCGAGCCCTGGCAGGCCAGCGCCGCCAGCCAGGCACTGAGCGATGAAAACCGCGGCGCCCTGCGCCGGCTCGGGGTGGCCGGGCTGCTGTGGTTCCAGGTGATGATGGCGACCATGGCCACCTGGCCGGAATTCAACCTCGACCTCACCCCCGCGCTGCAGCGCATCCTCGGCTGGGTGGCGTTCCTGCTCACCACGCCGATCGTGTTCTACAGTTGCGGGCCCTTGTTCAAGGCGGCCTGGCGGACGTTGCGCGCGCGCCACCTGAGCATGGACGTACCGGCCGCGCTGGCGATCGGCCTGGCCTATGGCGCGGGCATATACACCGCCAGCAGCGGCCATGGCGAGCTGTACTTCGACACGGTGGGCATGTTTGCGTTGTTTCTGCTCGGCGGCCGCTACCTCGAGCGCCGCGCCCGCGAGCGCATGCTGGTGGGCAGCCAAGGCCTGGCGCGGATGCTGCCGGCCTCGGCGTTGCGCTGCGTCGCCGGCGGCGAAGACCAACGGGTGCTGCTCAGCGAACTGCGCCCCGGTGACCAGGTGCGCGTGCCCAGTGGCGCCCAGGTGCCGGCCGATGGGGTGATCAGCCACGGTGAGGCGCTGCTAGACGAAGCCCTGCTCACCGGTGAATCCCACCCGCGGCCGCGCGGGCCCGGCGAGCCGGTCAGCGCCGGCACCCTCAACGTGGGCGCGGCGCTGTGCCTGGAGGTGCGCGCCACCGGCAGCGCCACGCGGCTGTCGGCGATCCAGCGCTTGCTTGACCACGCCCAGGCGCACAAACCGCCGCTGGCGCGCTGGGCCGACCGCGCCGCGCAAGTGTTTCTCGCCGTGAGCCTGGTGCTGGCGGCGCTGTTCGGCGCGGTGTGGTGCTGGCTGGACGCCAGCCAGGCGTTCTGGGTGGTGCTGGCGCTGTTGGTTGCCACCTGCCCGTGCGCGCTATCGCTGGCCATCCCCACCGCGCTCACCGCCGCCACCGCCAGCCTCCAGCGCATGGGCCTGCTGGTGCTGCGCGGGCATGTGCTCGAAGGGTTGAACCGCATCGACACGCTGGTGCTGGATAAAACCGGCACCCTCAGCGAAGGCCGCCCCGCCTTGCAGCAGGTGCTGCCGCTGGGCGAGCTCAGCGCCGCCGAAGCGCTGGACCTCGCCAGCGCCCTGCAGGTAGGCATCGACCACCCCCTGGCGCGAGCCTTTGGGCCGTCGCCGCTGTTGGCCGAGGGCGTGCGCCACAGCCCCGGCCAGGGCCTTGAAGGCCAGGTCGGCGGCCAGCGCCTGCGCTTGGGCACGCCGGCGTACGCCAGCGCCCTGGCCGGGCACGCGGCACCGCGGTTGCCGTCCGATCAAGGGCAATGGCTGCTGCTGGCGGATAGCGAAGGCCCACTTGCCTGGCTGGCCCTGCACGACCGCCTACGGCCGCAGGCGCACACCCTGGTGGCCTTCGCCCGCGCACGCGGCTGGCGGGTGCTGGTGCTCTCCGGCGACACCTCGCCGGCGCTGGGCGAAATCGCCCAGGCGCTCGGCGTGGAGGCCCGCGGCGGCCTCAGCCCCGAAGCCAAGCTGCAGGCGTTGGCCCAGCTACGCAGCGAGGGCCGGCGCACCCTGGTGCTGGGCGACGGCGCCAACGACGCACCGATGCTCGCCGCGGCGGACCTTGGCATCGCCATGGGCGCCGGCACTGACCTGTCAAAAGCCCGCAGCGACGCGGTGCTGCTGAACAACGACCTCGCCAGCCTGCCGCAAGCCTTCGCCCTGGCCGCGCGCGGGCGGCGTATCGTGCTGCAAAACCTGGCCTGGGCCGCCGCCTACAACGCCCTGGTGCTGCCCTTCGCCGCACTCGACCTGATCACCCCCGCCTGGGCCGCGCTGGGCATGGCCAGCAGCTCGCTACTGGTGCTGCTCAACGCCCTGCGCCTGGCCCGCGCGCCGCGCGCCACGCCCTCGGAGGTGCCCGCATGGCAGCCCTCTACTGGCTGATCCCCGCCGCCGTGCTGATTGTGGGCATGGCGCTGTGGCTGTTTTTCTGGGCGGTCGGCAGCGGCCAGTACGACGACCTCGACAGCCCCGCCCGGCGCATTCTCTTCGACGACGACGACCCGGCCCACCACGCCGCCGCCAAACCCGCCGAGCGCCGCCATGATGAGCCCTGACTGGCTGCCGGCCCTGGCCAGTGCCTGGCTGCTCGGCCTGCTCGGCGGCGGCCACTGCCTGGGCATGTGCGGCGGCCTGATGGGCGCCCTAAGCCTGGCCGGGCCGGCCGACGCCACGCGCCGCTGGCCGCGGCTGCTGGGCTATAACCTTGGGCGCATCCTCAGCTATGCGCTGGCCGGCCTGCTGTTCGGCAGCCTCGGCCTGGCCGTGGCCCATACCCCCGCGCTGAACGTGCTGCGCACCCTCGCCGCGCTGCTGCTGATTGCCATGGGCCTGTACCTGGCCGGCTGGTGGCACGGCCTGACCCGCATCGAAGCGCTAGGCCGCGGCCTCTGGCGCCGCCTGCAACCGCTCAGCCGGCCCCTGCTGCCGGTGCGCACCACGGGCCAGGCGCTGCTACTGGGCGCCCTCTGGGGCTGGCTGCCGTGCGGGCTGGTGTACAGCGCCCTGCTATGGAGCGCCGCCCAGGGCGACGCGCTGAAAAGCGCGGCGCTGATGCTCGCCTTCGGCCTGGGCACCTGGCCGCTGATGCTCGCCACCGGCGCCGCCAGCCAAGGCCTGCTGGCGCTGCTGCGCCGGCGCCGGGTGCGGGTCGCGGCGGGGCTGCTGGTGTTGGGGTTTGGGCTGTGGAGTCTGCCGGGGGCGCATCAGCATGTGTTGATGGGGGGGATGGGGCATTGAGGTGTCAGGCGTAGGCTTCACGGCTGAGTAGGTCTGCTACCCACTGGTTGATGCTCTTGCCCGACACTTGGGCCTTCACCGCCACCGAGGCATGCAGCTCGGGTTTCAAACGCAGGCTCAGCTTGCCCGAATAGGGCTTTTGCGGCGCGCGCCCCAGCTTCGCGCAGGTGTCTAGGTAATCCTCCACAGCCTCGGCAAAGGCCGCCCTCAATTCACTCACCGACTCACCGTGGAACCCCACTACATCGTGGATGCCGGCAATATGGCCGACGAAGAGCCCGTCTTCATCGCTATAGTCGATTCGGGCTGTATAGCCCCTATGGCTCATGGTGCTCATGGTTTCACTCCTGCTTGCTCAAGGAAGGTACGAGCATCGCGTACCTGATAGGGCTTGGCTTCCTTGTCTGGATGAGGGCGGTGAAAAGTAGCGACTACATCATCCAGCACAAAGCGAACGCGAGAGCCGTTACCTTCAACGATGGTGGCACCCAAGGCGACAAATAATGCCTCAATACGTACCCACTCCAACGATTTGGGCACTGGCCTGGCAAAAAGATCCTTGAGCGTACTTCGGTGCTTATTATTCATAGTATCAAATTTTGCTACCACATCTAGTTTATTGCAACCCTGCAACCCCACCCTGCCACTCGAACTCCATTGACCCAGGTCAATCCCGCCCCACCCCCACTGGGTAAACTCCCACCCAAGCCCCACCCCCTTCCTCCCCCGGTACACCCCCATGTACGACGCCTTACGCTGGGACCCCCACCTGATCCGCCGCTACGATCAGGCCGGGCCGCGCTACACCTCCTACCCCACCGCCCTGCAGTTCGAGCCGGGGGTGAGCGCGTTCGACCTGCTGCACGCCCTGCGCGACAGCCGCCGGGCGTTGCGGCCGTTGTCGCTGTACGTGCACCTGCCGTTCTGCGCGCACATTTGCTACTACTGCGCGTGCAACAAGGTGATCACCAAGGACCGCAGCCGCGCCGCGCCCTACCTGCAGCGGCTGATCCAGGAAATCCAGCTGGTGGCCTGCCACCTCGACCGCCGCCAGGTGGTCGAGCAACTGCACCTGGGTGGCGGCACGCCGACCTTTCTCAACCACAGCGAACTGCGCCAACTGATGGCCGCACTGCGCGAGCACTTCACCCTGCTCGGCGACGACTCGGGTGACTACAGCATCGAGATCGACCCGCGCGAGGCTGACTGGTCGAGCGTGGGGCTGCTGCGCGAACTGGGCTTCAACCGCATCAGCCTCGGCGTGCAAGACCTCGACCCGCAGGTGCAGCGGGCGGTGAACCGCTTGCAGACGCTGGACGAAACCGTGGCGATCATCGAGGCGGCGCGCACCCTGCAGTACCGTTCGATCAACATCGACCTGATCTACGGCCTGCCGCGGCAAACCGCCGAGAGCTTCGCCCGCACCCTGGAAGAGGTGATCGCACTGCAGCCCGACCGCCTCTCGGTGTTCAACTACGCGCACCTGCCGGACCGCTTCCCGCCGCAGCGGCGCATTGCCGCGGCAGAGCTGCCCTCGCCGGCGCAGAAGCTGGATATTTTGCAAAGCACCGTCGAGCGCCTGACCCGCGCCGGCTACCGCTACATCGGCATGGACCACTTCGCCCTGCCCCATGACGAGTTGGCCATCGCCCAGGAGGAGTTCACCCTGCAGCGCAACTTCCAGGGCTACACCACCCACGGCCACTGCGACCTGCTTGGCCTGGGGGTGTCGGCGATCAGCCAGGTGGGTGATCTGCTGTGCCAGAACGACAGCGACCTGGCCCGCTACCAGGACAGCCTTGCCAACCTGCAACTGGCCACCCGCCGGGGCTATGCCTGCCACGACGACGACCGCCTGCGGCGGGCGGTGATCCAGCAGATCATCTGCCACTTCCAGCTGGATTTCGGGCCGATCGAGCGGGCCTGGAACATAGATTTTCACGCCTACTTCGCCAGCGCCTGGCCTACCCTTGAACGCATGGCCGCCGACGGCCTGCTGCAGCTCACCCCCACCAGCCTGCGCGTGTTGCCGGCCGGGCGCCTGCTGGTGCGGGCAGTGTGCATGCAGTTCGATGCCTACCTGGGTGGCCAGCACGAACAGCCGCGGTACTCGAAGGTGATCTGATCCTAAAGCCGATGGCCGCGGGTTCGTCCTTCGGTTAACCTTTGAAACAGTGTGTGAATTCCTCAAGGAAACTAGAAATGTCCGAGCCCCTCAAGCGCACCCAGCACCAGGCGCACTGCAAGGACTGCAGCCTGGCCCCGTTGTGCCTGCCGCTGTCGCTCAACCTCGAAGACATGGACGCCCTCGACGACATCGTCAAGCGTGGCCGCCCGATGAAAAAGGGCGAGTTCCTGTTCCGCCAGGGTGACCGCTTCGGCTCGGTCTACGCGGTGCGCTCTGGCGCGCTGAAAACCTTTAGCCTGAGCGACGGCGGCCAGGAGCAGATCACCGGCTTCCACCTGCCCAGCGAACTGGTGGGGCTGTCGGGGATGGACACCGAAAGCTACCCGGTGTCGGCCCAGGCCCAGGAAACCACCTCGGTGTGCGAGATCCCCTTCGAGCGCCTCGACGAACTGGCCGTGCAACTGCCACAGCTGCGCCGCCAGTTGATGCGGGTGATGAGCCGGGAAATCCGCGACGACCAACAAATGATGCTGCTGCTGTCGAAAAAAACCGCCGACGAGCGCATCGCCACCTTTTTGGTCAACCTGTCGGCGCGCTTCCGCGCCCGCGGGTTTTCGGCCAACCAGTTTCGTTTGAGCATGTCGCGCAATGAAATCGGCAACTACCTGGGGCTGGCGGTGGAAACCGTGTCGCGGGTGTTCACCCGCTTTCAGCAAAGCGGGCTGATCGAGGCCGAGGGCAAGGAAGTGCGCATTCTCGACCCGATCGAGCTGTGCGCACTGGCCGGCGGCGCGATGCAAAGCTGATTAGCCGTTATAATTTCGGGCCAAACCCAAGCCCGAGACGTGCTGATGCCTTTCGATGAAGCCAGTTGCAAAGCCCTGATCCGCCCGGTTGTGGACTTCCCCAAGCCGGGCGTGGTGTTTCGCGACATTACCCCGCTGTTCCAGTCGCCCAAGGCCATGCGCACGGTGGTCGATGCGTTCGTTGAGCGCTACCTCGAAAGCCCGGTGACCCACATCGGTGCCATGGACGCCCGTGGCTTCCTGATTGGCGCGGTGGTCGCCCATGAGCTGAACAAGCCGCTGATCCTGTTCCGCAAGCAGGGCAAGCTGCCCGCCGATGTGCTCAGCGAGGGCTATCAGACCGAGTACGGCGAGGCCTTTCTGGAGGTGCACAACGACAGCCTGTGCGAGGGCGATTCGCTGGTGCTGTTCGATGACCTGATCGCCACCGGCGGCACGCTGATCGCCGCCACCAACCTGGCCCGGCGCATGGGTGCCCATGTGCAAGAGGCGGCGGCGATCATCGACCTGCCCGAATTGGGCGGCGCCGACCGCTTGCGCCAATTGGGGGTGCCAGTGCTGTGCCTGACGGCGTTTGGCTTGAGTGAGCGCTGAGGCGCCCATCGCCCGGCACAGCCGGCCTCCCACGGGTTCTGCGTTACCCCGTAAATCAAATACTTACACAAATCTGGTGGGAGGCTGTGGTCCGGCACTCCGGCTGTGCCGGGCGAAGGGCCCTCAGCCCCCCACCACCTGCTTGAACAGCCCCTGGTGCTGCCGGCACTGCTCCGCCGACAGCATGAACACCCCATGCCCGCCCTGCTCGAAATCGAGCCAGAAGAAGTCTACCTCCGGGTACAGCGCCTCGACGTGCACCTGGCTGTTGCCCACCTCGACGATCAACAAGCCCTTCTCGCTGAGGTGGTCCGCCGCCTCGGCGAGCATGCGCCGTACCAGGTCGAGGCCGTCGTCGCCGCAGGCCAGGCCCATGGCCGGCTCGTGGTGGTACTCGGCGGGCATGTCGGCGAAGTCTTCGGCGTCGACATAGGGCGGGTTCGACACGATCAGGTCGAAGCGCTGCCCCGGCAGGCCTTCGAAGCCATCGCCCTGCACGGTGTACACGCGTTCTTCAAGCTCGAAGCGCTCGATGTTGCGGTTGGCCACTTCCAGCGCGTCGAAGGAGAGGTCGGCCAGCACCACCTCGGCGTTGTCGAAGGCCTCGGCGCACGCAATGCCGATGCAGCCGGAGCCGGTGCAAAGGTCGAGAATGCGCGCCGGCGGCGCCGCCAGCCAAGGCTCGAAACGGCCCTGGATCAACTCGGCGATCGGCGAGCGCGGCACCAGCACGCGTTCATCGACAATGAACGGCAGCCCGCAGAACCAGGCCTCGCCCAGCAGGTAGGCGGCCGGGATGCGCTCCTTGATGCGCCGCCGCAGCAGGTGCTGCAGGTGGCTGAGTTCGTCGTCTTCCAGGGCGCAGTCGAGGTAGCTGTCGGCGATCTCCCACGGCAAGTGCAGGGCGCCGAGCACCAACTGGCGGGCCTCGTCCCAGGCATTGTCGGTGCCATGGCCGAAATACAGGCCTTCAGCGTTGAAACGGCTGACGGCCCAGCGGATATGGTCGCGCAGGGTGCGCAGGCGGGTATGGATCACGGGCTAGCTCCGGGAAAAACGAGGGGCAAGTCTACCCTTTTCATCAAGGAGATTCACAGGAAGGCCCTGGCAGTGGGACAATAGCCGAAAAGCCCCCTGCCAAGGAGCCCCCGATGTCCGATGTAAAGACGATGTTTCAACTCAGCGGCCGTGGTTACACGCCCTTTACGCTGAGCAATGCCACCCTGCTGATCATTGACGCGCAGAAGGAATACCTCAGCGGCCCTCTGCAACTGTCTGGCATTGACGAAGCCATCGACAATATCGCCCTGCTCCTGGCCGCCGCGCGCAAGGCCAACCGGCCGGTGGTTCACGTCAAGCACCTGGGCACGGTGGGCGGGCTGTTCGACCCCCAGGGCGAACGTGGCCAGTTCATCGAGAAAGCCGCGCCGCTCGAAGGTGAGTACATCATCGAGAAGCGCATGCCCAACGCCTTCAACAACACCGGCCTGCACGATGTACTGCAAGGCCTGGGCGGGGTCGACCTGATCGTCTGCGGCTTCATGACCCACTCCAGCATCAGCACCACCGTGCGCGCCTCCAAAGACTACGGCTACCGTTGCACCCTGGTCGAAGACGCCTGCGCCACCCGTGACCTACCCTACAAGGGTGGCGTGCTCAGCGCCGAGCAGGTCAAGCAGGTCGGCATGGCCACCATGGCCGACAACTTCGCCGCCGTGGCGCAAACCGCCGAAGTGATCTGACCGCTCATCCGTTGCACGGCGCGGCCTGGGTGTTTCGTTGCCCCAGGCTGGAACCCAGCCGGCCCAGGCGGGTCGAAGGGCCGATATCTAACTACGGAAATCGGACAACAGAATGAAGCTATCGGATGACGGTTTCGACGCGCGCCGTCTTCGCCCCAAGGGTTCCAAGCACTGGGGCATGCGCTTTGGCGCGGCCCTGGCCGCCGTACTGGCAACGCTCGGGGTACTGCTGAGCATGGCCGGCGCCGCCAACCTGCTCGGCCACCCACCGGCCCTCGAGGGGCTCGACACCACCACCACCGGTGGCGCCATCCTGTTGGCCGTGGGCCTGGTGGTGCTGTACCTGGGCGTGGCCTTGTGGCGCCGCTGCCGCCGGCGCATGCGCCGCAGCGCCGAGCTGGCGATGGCGCCGGGCTTGATGAAAAAACACGATTAGTTCGCGTAAACTGCCCCTCCCCGGTGGAGGCCCCCATGCAAGACGACGATTTTTCCCTGTTCAAAAGCCAGGTACAGGGCGTTAAGCCGCTGCGGCACGACCGTGCCGAGGTGGGCAAACCCAAGGCCGACCGCGCGCGCATCGATGCCCTGCGCCAGGCGGCCACCGTGCGCCAGAACGAAACCACCGTCGATGGGCTGTCTGACCAGTTCATCATCGACGTGGGCGCCGAAGACGAACTGTACTGGGCCCGCGATGGCGTGCAAGACGGCCAGATGCGCAAGCTCAAGCTAGGCCAGGTGAGCTTCGAGGGCAGCCTCGACCTGCATGGCATGAGCGTGGAAAAAGCCCGCGAAACCCTCTGGGCGTTCTTTGCCGAAGCGGCCAAGTACGAAGTGCGCTGCGTACGCGTGACCCACGGCAAGGCGGCGCGCACCGATGGCAAGCGGCCGATGATCAAGAGCCACGTGAACACCTGGCTGCGCCAGCACCCGCAGGTGCTGGGCTTTACCTCCTGCCTGGCCAAGCACGGTGGCACCGGCGCGCTGTATGTGCTGCTCAAGCGCACCATGCTCGAAGGCCGCGATGAATAGTCACTTGCCCGGGCGCGGGCGCGGCCTTAACCTACGCGCCTGCTTAAAATTTCCCTACAGGTAGATCCATGTCCCTGGAACAGCACTACACCGCGATTCTTGGCCAACTGGGCGAAGACGTTTCCCGCGAAGGCTTGCTCGACACGCCCAAACGCGCCGCCAAGGCCATGCAGTACCTGTGCCGCGGCTACCAGCAAACCCTCGAGGAAGTCACCAACGGCGCGCTGTTCAGCTCCGACAACAGTGAAATGGTCATGGTCAAGAACATCGAGCTGTACTCGATGTGCGAGCACCACATGCTGCCGTTCATTGGCAAGGCCCATGTGGCCTACATTCCGGCGGGCAAGGTATTGGGCCTGTCGAAGGTCGCGCGCATCGTCGACATGTATGCCCGCCGCTTGCAGATCCAGGAAAACCTCAGCCGCGAAATCGCCGAGGCGATCCAGAGCGTGACCGGCGCCCTTGGCGTGGCCGTGGTCATCGAAGCCCAGCACATGTGCATGATGATGCGCGGCGTCGAGAAGCAGAACAGCTCGATGATCACCTCGGTGATGCTCGGCGAGTTCCGCGAGAACGCCGCGACGCGCAGTGAGTTTCTCAGCCTAATCAAATAGGTGGTGGCAAGGGGCAAGTCGCAAGCGGCAAGCGGCAAGCAAAAGCCACAGGCGTTCAGCCTCAAGCCGAAGCACCCGCAACCCGCTCCTAACTTGCCGCTTTCAGCTTGCCCCTTACAACTGCCGCCCCAGCGGCACGTACCCCCGCTGCGCCGCCACCCGCGCCAGCCACGCCCGCACCGCCGGGAACGGCTCCAGGTCGAAGCCGCCTTCGTGGGCCACGTGGGTGTAGGCGTACAGCGCGATGTCCGCGATCGAAAACGCCTCCCCGACCAGGAACGGCGTGACCAGCAACTGCCGCTCCATCACCCGCAGGGCCTTGTAGCCGCCCTTGTGGCAGCGGTGGTATTCGGCCAGGCGCTCGGCGGGCAGGTCCTGGTAGTACTGGATAAACCGCGCCACCGCCACGTACGGCTCGTGGCTGTACTGCTCGAAGAACTGCCACTGCAGCACCTGGGTGCGCAGGCGCGGCTCGCTGGGCAGCAACGCGGTGCCCTCGGCGAGAAAATTGAGAATCGCGTTGGACTCCCACAGGCAATTGCCGTCTTCGAGCTCCAGCACCGGGATCTTGCCGTTGGGGTTCTTGGCCAGGAAGGCGTCGGTCTGGGTGTCACCGGCGAGAATGTCTACCGGCACCCAGCGGTACGGCTGCCCCAGCAGGTGCAGCATCAGCTGGATTTTGTAGCAGTTGCCCGAACGCACATCACCATAGACCGTGTACATCGCATCACCCTCCCGGAGCGGGGCCACCGATAGCGGCGGCCAAGGGAACATATTGCCAAATGTTTACGCCGCAGCGATAGCATCCTGATGCACAGGCGGTTTACCCTTGCGCCCCCTGCTCACCCCGTTAGGACCGCCCCGATGCCCTCCTCCGCCCAGGCGCCACTGCGCCCCCTGGCCGACGCCGCCCCCAGTGCCGTGGTGGCTGGCTTTATCGCCATGCTCACGGCCTACACCAGCTCGCTGGTGCTGATCTTCCAGGCCGGCAAGGCGGCAGGGTTGGCCGACGGGCAGATCAGCTCGTGGATCTGGGCGCTGTCGATCGGCATGGCGGTGTGCAGCATTGGCCTGTCGCTGCGCTACCGGGCGCCGATCACCATTGCCTGGTCGACCCCAGGCGCGGCGCTGTTGATCACCAGCCTGCCGCAGGTGAGCTACCCCGAGGCGATCGGCGCGTTCATCACCTGCTCGGCCCTGGTGGCCCTGTGCGGGCTGACCGGCAGCTTCGAGAAACTCCTCAAGCGCCTGCCCGCCTCGCTGGCGGCGGCCTTGCTGGCGGGTATTCTGTTCCGCATCGGCAGCGAGATTTTCATCGCCGCGCAACATCGGCTGGGGCTGGTGCTGGCGATGTTCCTGGCCTACCTGCTGGTCAAACGCGCCGCGCCGCGCTACGCCGTGCTGGCCGCGCTGCTGGTCGGCAGCGCCGTGGCCGGCGGCCTGGGCTTGCTGAACTTCCAGGGCTTTGCGCTGGAACTGGCCCTGCCGCAGTGGACCACCCCGAGCTTCTCGCTGGGCGCGACCATCAGCATCGGCATCCCGCTGTTCGTGGTGGCGATGGCCTCGCAGAACATGCCCGGGGTGGCCGTGTTGCGGGCCGATGGCTACACCACCGCGGCCAGCCCGCTGGTCAGCGCCACCGGTATCGCCTCGCTGCTGCTGGCGCCGTTTGGCGCCCACGGGATCAACCTGGCGGCTATCAGCGCGGCGATCTGCACCGGCCCCAACGCCCACGAAAACCCGGCCAAGCGCTATGTGGCGGCGCTGGTGTACGGCCTGCTGTGCGCGCTGGCGGGGCTGTTTGGCGCCACCCTGGCCGGGCTGTTCGCAGCGCTGCCGCAAGAGCTGGTGCTGTCGATCGCCGCGCTGGCGCTGTTTGGTTCGATCATCAACGGGCTGACCCTGGCCATGGCGCAGCCGGCCGAGCGCGAAGCGGCGCTGGTGACCTTCATGGTCACTGCCTCGGGGATGACGCTGTTTTCCGTGGGGTCGGCGTTCTGGGGGATTATCGCGGGGTTGCTGACGCTGCTGTTGAGCAAGCGGGGCTAACACACGGCTGCGCCGGATGCTGTTCAGGGATTCATGGAGCGGATCAATCTGTGAGCGCTGCTGCTGCCGTGCTTGAGCTTCAGGGCCCATCGCCCGGCACAGCCGGCCTCCCACGTGTTCTGTGTTGCCCCGTGAATCAAGCACAACATAGACCTAGTGGGAGGCCGGCTGTGCCGGGCGATGGGCCAGCCAGGCCATGCGCTCGGTAAAACCACAGGAGAGAACAGGGCTTTTCACCCTCAACCTAGCGCTCTGATTGCCTAAGCGAATGCCGGGCGCGCGCCTAGACCCTGAAGTGCCCGACCATCCCCTTCAAATTAGCCCCCAACTGCGCCAGCTCCACGCTGGAGGCCAGGTTGCCCTGCATGGCCTGGGCCGACTGGTCGGCGCTGGCGCGGATGCTGGTGACGCTGCGGTTGATCTCTTCCGCCACCGAGGTTTGCTGCTGGGCCGCGGCGGCGATCTGCTGGTTCATCTGTTGGATCATCGACACCGCCTCGGCAATCCCGGCCAGGGCGGTTTCGGTTTGCCGGGCATCGCCCACCGCCAGCCGCACCAGCTCGCCACTGCCCTGAATCTGCCGCACCGAGGCGTTGGCGGCTTGGCGCAAGGCCGCCACCAACCGTTCGATTTCCTCGGTCGATTGCTGGGTGCGCCGGGCCAGCGCGCGCACCTCATCGGCCACCACGGCAAAGCCGCGGCCCTGCTCACCGGCCCGCGCTGCCTCGATGGCGGCGTTGAGCGCCAGCAGGTTGGTTTGCTCGGCCACGCTCTTGATCACATCGAGCATTTGCCCGATGTTCTGGATTTCCGCGCTCAGGCTCTGGATGCCATCGCTGGCGGCTTGGGACGAATTGGCCAACTGGTCGATGCGCGCCAGGCTCTGGCGCAGCACCTGCTGGCCGCTGTCGACCCGCGCGTCGGCGGCCTCGGCGGCCTGCGCCGCCTGCTCGGCGTTGCGCGCAACGTCATGCACGGTGGCGGCCATCTGGTTCATCGCGGTGGCCACCTGCTCGGTTTCGGCCTGGGCCACGTTGACTTCCTGATGGGTTTGCTCCGCCACCGTTGAGAGCGATTCGGCGTTGCCCGCCAACTGCACGATACCCGCCTGCAAGCCGCTGACGATCTGCGCCAGCGCCGTGCCCATCTGCTGCATGGCCTGCATCAACTGGCCGATCTCGTCGCGGCGGGTCACCGCGCCGCCACTGCTGAGGTCGCCCTGGGCGATGGCCTGGGCGCGGGCAATCACTTGCCGCAGCGGGCCGACCACCAGCCGGGTGATCAACCACGAGGCCAGCACCCCCACCAGCAGCGCCAGGGCCGAGGCGGCGATGATCAGCACCACGTTGTTGCGGATGTCGGCCTGCATGGCGCTGTAATGGTCGGCGTAGGCTTTGTCTACCAGGGCCATGGCCTGGCTGGCGCGGTCACTGAGCTGCTGGTACACCTGGCGCTCCTTGGCCAGCAGGTCGGTGTACTCACCGAGCTTGTCGGTGAACGCACTGATGTGGTTGATCACCTCGTCGAGCACCGTCTGGTAGCCGGCGTCCTGTACCTGCTCGCGCAGTTCACGCACGGTTTTCAAGGCCTGGGCGGCTTCTTCGATGCGCCCGCCGGCGGCGGCGTCATCCCCTTTGCGGGCCTGCTCCAGGCGCACCCGCGCCTGCTCCATGGCCTGCAGCATCAGGCGCGACACCTGGGTCACCTGGCCGGCTTGCTGGATGAACTGCGCGCCGTTCTCGCCTTTGGAGTCCTTGAGGTAATAGGCGCCGTCGTCGGACAACCCCGACTGCAACACATCGAGGTTATTCGCCACGCTCGACACCGACCAACTGGCCATTTCCAGGGCGAGGTCTTTCGACTGGTTGATGTCAACGAACTGGTCGAAGGCCTGGCGGTAGGCCTTCAGCGCTTGGTCTACCGCCTGCATCGGCGCATCGTTGGCCGGCGACAGCGCGCGCAGTTGGGCAGAGCTGGCCAGCAAGGCGTCCAGGCCCTTGCGAAGGGCATCGGCTTCGTCGCTCTTGCCGTGCAGGGCGTAGTCTTTTTCCACCTGGCGCAGGCTCAGCAGCCGGCTGTTGAACTCGCTCATCTGCTGCAGGCCGTCGAAGCGCTTGCCGATCGTGCTCAACGACCACACGCCCAACGCCGCCACGCAGGCGGTCAGCAACAGCACCAGGAAAAAACCCGTTCCGAGCTTCTTGGCCATGCCCCAATTGCTCAGCAGCCCGCCATGGGTCGTACTCATCAGCCCATCTCCCCCGAACCTTCAATACCACCGTATCGAAAGGTTGCGGCCAGGCTTTAGCCCGGGCAAGCGCAGCGCGTCGCAATAATGGCAAAAAGCTAGGCGCGCGTCGCAATCAGGTATGTACGGGGCGCTCGGCGCAGTTTGACTGAACCTTGCGGCACCGCGCCGCTTCCAAAACTCATCCGCACCCGTTCCCTCTGGAGGCTCTAGATGAATCGTTTCGACGGCAAAGTTGTGATTGTCACCGGCGCAGGCTCTGGCATGGGCGCCGCCACCGCGCTGCGGTTCGCCGCCGAAGGCGCCAGCGTGGTACTGGCCGGGCGCCGCGCCAACAAGCTCGAGGAGGTTGCCGCGCGCTGCCAAGGTGGCCACACCCTGGTGGTGCCTACCGACGTCAGCGACTGGGACCAGGTGCGCGCCCTGATCGATAAGACCGTGGCCCAGTTTGGCGGCATCGATGTGCTGGTGAACAACGCCGGGGTGGCGGTGATGGGCAGCCTGACCGGCACTTCGCTGGAAGAATGGCACAAGGTGATGAACATCGACGTGAACGGCGTGGTGTACGGCTGCCGCGCGGCCATGCCGCACTTGCTGGCGCGCGGTGGCTGTATTGTCAATGTGTCTTCGGTGTCGGGCCTGGGCGGCGACTGGGGCATGAGCTTCTACAATGCCGCCAAGGGCGCGGTGAGCAACTTCACCCGCGCCTTGGCGCTGGAATACGGCGGCCAGGGCGTGCGTGTGAATGCCGTGTGCCCGGCGCTGACCATGAGCGAGATGACCGCCGGCCTGGCCGACAACGCCGCGCTGATGAGCCAGTTCGCCGAGCGCATCCCCCTGGGCCGCGGCGCCGAACCCGAAGAAGTCGCCGACGTCATTGCCTTTTTGGCCAGCCCCGATGCGCGCTTCGTCAACGGCGTGAACCTGCCGGTGGACGGCGGCCTGCACGCTTCGAACGGGCAGCCGCGGGTGGGCCTGTAACGGCTAGGGGTTGTTGGCGAGGCTCTGCGGCTCGATCACCCGCTTGGCGTCCAGGTAGGCCTTTTGCCAATAGGGTTTGTCGAGGTATTCGAGGCGCACCGTGCCGCCGGTGCGCGGGGCGTGCACAAAGCGCCCTTCGCCCACATAGATGCCCGCATGGCTGACCTGCCGGCCGCCCTGGGTGGAGAAAAACACCAGGTCGCCTGAGCGCAGGTTGGCGCGGTCGATGCTTTGCGCGCGCATGTTGATCATCTCGTTGGTGGTGCGCGGCAAGGCGATGCCCGCGGCGTCCCGGTAGACGAAGTCGATCAAGCCACTGCAATCGAAGCCCGAGGCCGGCGTGTTACCGCCCCAACGATAGGGCGTGCCGACCAGGCCGATGGCGCGGAACAGCACATCATCGGCCTTGGCCGAGGAAAAATCCGCCGGGGCAGCCGCGAACGGGCGCGGCGCCGGGGCCTCGACCACGGGGGGCGGCGGCGGCGTGGCACAGGCTGCCAGCAGGGCCGCCGCGCAGGCGGCCAGCGCTAGCCGAGCTTGAAATAATGCCATGACAGAATACTCACTTTAGACTGCCGATGAAGACTAGCTCTTAAGACCCTGTTTTCCATGAAAAACCCCGGCAAAGAACTGCCGTTCGTCGCCGGGGTGTTTTCAGCTGTTGCAGATTACTTGGTTGAAACGCTGGTGCTCGGTGCCATGGCCAGCAGGCGCTTGGCCTCGATATAGGTCTTGGCCCAGTAGCTGTCATCGAGGCTGTCGATGCGCACACCACCGCTGCGGCGGCTGCTGGAGTGGATGAACTGGTCATCGCCCAGGTAGATGCCGGTGTGGCTGACCCGGCCGCGGCCGCGGGTGCCGAAGAACAGCACATCGCCCGGTTTCAGGTTGCTGCGGGCCACCACGGGGGCCTGCATGTTGATCAGTTCGCGGCTGGAGCGCGGCAGGGTCATGCCGGCTTCTTCGCGGAACAGGAAGTTGACGAAACCACTGCAATCGAACCCGGCTTCGGTGGTGCCACCAAAGCGGTAGCGGGTGCCGATCAGGGATTTGCCGCGTTCCAGGATGCTGTCTGCCAGCATGGGCAACTGGTAGCCCTTGTCGCCGCTGAAGGCGGCCATGGCGTCGTCGTCGCTGGCCGAATCGCTGTCGAGGTTTTCGAACGGCGAGGCACTGGCGTGCGGGCGCAGCTTGAGCGGTGCCGGCTGCGAGCGCGGGGCGCTGGCCTGGGTGTATTCCTGCTGCTGCGACACCGGTGAATTGGCGGCGCAACCAACCAGCAGGGTAAGGAGTGCGAGGGGCACGAGGGGTGCTAAGCGAATAAGCATGGGCACGACCGTGACATTTAGAAATAATGAAGTGGCGACTATGCCTTCAATCGTGACTATTTGCAAATTCAATCGAACAAAATGTGACTCACGATTTCCGGGATTGCATCTAACGCGCTCATCGCCAACTGGCAATCCACGCCAAACCCGAGCGAGGCCGGCATGGGGTTGATATCCAAGGTAAAACCGCCCCGCGCCTGGGCCCGCAGAACAGGCTCGGCGATGTACGCAAAACTGGCGGTAGTCCCCAGGGTGACCACGGCGTCATAGCCGATGGCCAGCTCTTCATAGAGTGCGTGTATGGCCGCTTCCGGCAAACGCTCCTCGAAAAGCACCACAGGCGGCCGAAGTACACCTTCACAGTGGCTGCACCGTGGTGGTAAAGGCCTATGCAAATGCGCGGCCAACTCCGGGCTTTCGGCGCCACAACTTTGGCAAAACAACGGTGAGAGCTGCCCGTGGATTTCAATCAGGCGCTCTGGCGGGCTACCTGCGGCACGGTGATAACCGTCGATATTTTGCGTCAGCACCCACACCCCGTCGCGGGCCTGCTGCCAGCGCGCGATAGCAAAATGGGCTGCATTTGGGTGCGCGCCCAGGCAGGCGCGCCCTAATTCGGCAAGATACCGCCAGCACAGGGCAGGATTTTGACGCAGCATCGGCCCGGAGAGCGCCTGCTCGATTGGCACCCCGTCGGCGGTGTTGCCGTTGTACAGGCCGCCGATGCCACGGTAAGTGGGCAGCCCGGAATCCGCCGACAAGCCCGCCCCGGTGATCACCAGCACCCGCCGCGCCTGGCGCAGGGCGTGGATCGCCGGTTGCAGGGCCGGGTTCACCAACCCAGGGTTTCTTTGAGGAAGGGGATGGTCAGCTTGCGCTGGGCCTGCAATGAGGCTTGGTCAAGGCGCTCGAGGGTGTCGAACAGCGAGCTCATGCTGCGGCTGCCGCGGGTGAGAATAAAATGCCCGACTTCATCGTTGAGCTGCAGCCCGCGCCGCGACGCGCGCAGTTGCAGGGCGCGGAGTTTGTCTTCGTCCGACAGCGGGCGCATCTGGAAGATCAGCGCCAGGGTCAGCCGCGACTTGAGGTCCGCCAGCTTGATCGGCAGCTCCCGCGGCGACGCCGAAGCGGCGATCAGCAGGCGCCGGCCACTGTCGCGCAGGCGGTTGAACAGGTGGAACATGGCCTCTTCCCAGTCGGGCTTGCCGGCGATCACGTGCAGGTCATCGAGGCACACCAGGTCGTACTGGGCCAGGTAATCGAGCAGTTCGGTGCCGCGGTCGAGCAGTTGCGCCAGCGGCAGGTACACCGCCGACTGCCCGGTTTGCTCGAAGCGCAGGCACGCCGCCTGCAGCAGGTGGGAGCGGCCAACGCCCTGCTTGCCCCAGAGGTAGATAAGGCTTTCGGTCCAGCCGGCCTCGGCCTCGCACAACCGCTCGACATAGCCGAGCGCCGCGGCGTTGGCGCCGGGGTAGTAGTTGGCGAAGGTGGCGTCGTCTCGCAGGCGCACACCCAAGGGCAGCTGGACAGGTTGTTTCATGCGGTCGCGCTGGCGTTACCTGAAAACGTGAATGGCGAATTCTATACGCGCCTACCGGCCGGCACAACGCACGGTAGAGCCTTGCCGAATCAAAGGCTTATCCGGGGCTGGCGGCGGCGCCCCGGGCGGCCTGGGCAAAGCGCGCCGGCGGCATCCCCACCTGGCGGCTGAAGGCCACGCTGAAGGCACTCGCCGAGCCATAACCCAGGCGTTGGGCGATCTGCCCCAGGTTGCTCGCCTGCTCGCGCAGGTACTGCTTGGCCAAGGCCATGCGCCAGGCCAGCAGGTAAGCCATCGGCGCCATGCCGACCTCGCGGTTGAAGCGCTCGAAGAACGCCGAGCGCGACAACGCCGCGGCGCGCGCCAGTTGCGCCACCGTCCAGCGCTCGGCCGGGCGCTCGTGTAGGTGGCGCAGCGCCACCGCCAGCCGAGGGTCGGCCAGCCCGCGGATCAACCCAGGCGCCGCGCTGGGCGCCGAGGCACGCAGGGCCTCGATGAACACCACCTCCAGCAGCCGCGCCAGCACCACCTCGCGTGCCGGGCGCCCGGCCTGGAATTCATCGCGCACCAGTTGCACCAGGGTGGCCAGGCGTTTTTCCTGGCGCACGCGCATCACCCGGGGCAGCAACTGCACCAGCAGGCCGGCATCGGGCGAAGCGAACACACAGTGGCCGATCAACGCCTGGCCCTCGGCGGGGCCCGCCTGCTCGCCCACCCGAAAGGTGGCATTGCCCAGTTCCACGGGCAGGCTGTTTTCCCCCTCTGGCGGCGGCTCGAAGCTGGTCATGCAGAACTCGTAGGCGGCGGGTACCAGCACGAAGTCGTCGGCCTCCAGCAACAGCGGCGGCTGGCCGCTGACCCGCAGCCAGGCCCGGCCTTCGAGCACCGCGCAGTAGAACGGCTCGCACACCTCGCTGCGGCTGACCCGCCAGCGGCCGGCCTGGAACACGTGCTTGGTGTAGCAGGCGGTGGGCTGTAGCAGGGCGACGACTTCGGCGAGGGGGTCGGTCATGGGCTGGGCTCTGGGTGTGTGGGAGTGAGCTGAACTCACAGGAGGCCGCCAGCGGCAGCCACCTGGAATGGACGCTCGAACATACATACTGGACGCTCAATGATAGCCAGTCCAACCCTGCCCGCCTATGGTGGTTGCAACCCCACCGCCCCACCACGAGGTATCCCATGCCAACCGTACTCATCACCGGCTGCTCGTCCGGCTTCGGCCACGCCATCGCCCTGCACTTTCTCGAACAAGGCTGGAACGTGATCGCCACCCTGCGCACCCCGCAACCCGGCCTGCTGCCGGCCTCCAGCCGCCTGCGGGTGCTGGCGCTGGACGTCACCGACGCGGCCAGCATCGCCCAGGCGGTTGAGCAGGCCGGCGACATCGACGTGCTGGTGAACAACGCCGGCATCGGCGTGCTCAACCCGCTGGAAGCCATCCCGATGGCCACGGTGCGCGAGGTGTTCGAAACCAACACCCTCGGCACCATCGCCCTGACCCAGGCGCTGCTGCCGCAATTTCGCCAGCGCAAGGCCGGGGTGATCGTCAACGTGACCTCCACCGTGACACTGGTCGCGCTGCCGCTGCTGGCCGTGTACACCGCCAGCAAGGCAGCGGTGAATGCCTTCACCGAGGTGCTGGCGCTGGAGCTGGCCAGCTTTGGCGTGCGCGTGCGGCTGGTGCTGCCCGGGCGGGCGCCGAGCACCCGCTTCGGCGAAAACGCCCGCACGCGCATGGCCGGCGCGCCCGAGCCCTACGCAGCGCTGCTGGAACAGATGATCGCCAGCATCAGCGACGGCGGCCCGGTCACCTACGCCGAAGACGTCGCCCAAGCGGTATGGCAAGCCGCCACCGACCCTACCAGCCCGATGCGCCTGCCGGCCGGGGCCGACGCGGTGGAGTGGGCCAAGGCCTGATCAATGAAACGCCCGGGTTGGCCGTACCACCAGCTCATTGACGTCCACCTCCTCAGGCTGCTCGATCGCATAGCGCACCGCCCGGCCGATGGCATCGGGCTGCAGGGCGATGGCGCGGTACGTGCTCATCGCCGCCTGGGCGGTGGGGTCGGTGATGGTCGAGGCCAGCTCGCTCTCGACCACCCCCGGGTGAATGCAGGTCACCCGCAGGTCGGCGCGCTCTTGGCGCAGGCCATCGGAAATCGCCCGCACCGCGTACTTGGTGGCGCAGTACACCGCCGCGGTGGGCGACACGCTCAGCGCGCCCACCGAGGCGATGTTGATCACATGCCCGCTGCCGCGGCTGGTGAACTCCGGCAGCACCGCGGCGATGCCATGCAGCACGCCCTTGATGTTCACATCGACCATGCGGTCCCATTCTTCGGTTTTCATCGCCGCCAGCGGCGACAGCGGCATGATCCCGGCGTTGTTGATGATCACATCCACCCGCCCCCAGCGCTCGCGAGCGTACTGGGCAAAGGCCTTGACCGCGGCGCTGTCGGTCACATCCAGCGGCTGCCAGGCCACCCGGGTGGCGCTGGGGTCGAGCTCGGCGGCCAGCGCCCGCAAGCGCTCGGTACGGCGCGCGCCCAGCAGCAGGGTCGCGCCAGCGGCGGCCAGTTCACGGGCGATACCTTCGCCAATGCCGCTGGAGGCGCCAGTGATGAGGATAACTTTGTCGAGAGGCATGCAAGGCTCCTGATAAAGAGGCGGGGTGTTGACGCCACGGTACCCCCGGGGCATTGTTCAGAGAACTCCCCTTCTCCTTACCGAACTGGTTAGCAACGCTTACCTATGCTCACCGACCTGAACCTGCTGAAGATGTTCGTGGCCGTCGCCCAGGCGCACAGCTTCCGCGCCGCCGCCGAGCGCCTGGGGGTCACCCGCTCGGCGGTGAGCCAAGGCATCCGCCGCCTTGAAGACAGTCTGGGCATCAGCCTGGTACTGCGCAGCACCCGCCACGTGCGCCTGACCGAGGCCGGCGAGCGCCTGTACGCCCAGGCCAGCGGGCACTTGGCCGGGTTGCTTGGGGCCCTGGCCAACGCCACCGACCAGGGGCCGCCACAGGGGCTGCTGCGGGTGGCGGTGACGTCGATCGCCGAGCAGTTTCTCGACGGCCCATTAATAGCCCGCTTCGCCGAGGCCTACCCCGGGGTCACCCTCGACGTGACTGTGACC
Organism: Pseudomonas sp. NPDC007930; assembly: GCF_042958985.1. Lineage (NCBI taxonomy): Bacteria > Pseudomonadati > Pseudomonadota > Gammaproteobacteria > Pseudomonadales > Pseudomonadaceae > Pseudomonas > Pseudomonas sp. NPDC007930. The sequence goes on along the minus strand of NZ_JBIBKC010000005.1, from coordinate 16,770 downwards.
GACGAAGAGTTCGACATCGTCGCCCGCGGCTTCGACGCCGGCGTGCGCCTGGGCGAGGTGATCGAGCAAGACATGGTCGCCGTGCCACTGACCGGCGAGCAGCGCCAGGTGGCGGTGGCTACCCCCGCTTACCTGGCCCGCCACGGCCAGCCGCGGCACCCGCGCGAGCTGGTGCGGCACCGCTGCATCGGCTGGCGCCCGGCGCCGGAGGTGGCGCCCTATCGCTGGGAGTTCAGCGAGCACGGGCAAGCCTTCGACGTGGCCGTGCAACCCCAGGTGACCAGCAACGACATGCTGCTGATGGTGCGCACGGCGCTGGCCGGCGGCGGCATCACCTTCGGCATCGAGGCGACCTTTGCGCCCTACCTGGCCCGCGGCGAACTGGTCACCCTGCTCGATGAATTCCTGCCAGCGTTCCCCGGCTTTTACCTGTACTACCCCAGCCGGCATAACCTCGCGCCCAAGCTACGGGCGCTGGTGGAACATGTGCGCGCCTTCAGGGGCTGAGGTGTGAGCTTCCCACACTGCGGGACGCCCTTGTAGGAAAACCCTGCAATCACCGTAAGCCCCGGCCCAAGCGGCCTGCGAGGCATTGCCGAGGGTATGGCCGCGTTCCATACTCGCCGGCCTTTCAGCCTGCGCGCAGCCGCGCCAAGGGGTTCGGCCATGGCCATCGGTTGGTTCATCGACGGGGCATTCCTGTACAAGTGCTACCCGCGGCAACTCGACTACACCAAGCTGCGCTACTGCATCGAAGCGGAGCTCAACGACCACATCGACGAGGGCTACTACTTCAACTCCGACGACGACCCGCCGCGCTCCACCAAATTCAACCATTACCTGTCCCAGCACCCGCCCCTCGGGCCGGGCCTGCGCACCAAAATCTACTGGCTGTCGAAACGCCGGCTGTACTGGCCCTATAAGCTCGGCGGGCAACCGGTGCTGCACCCCGATGACCCGAACGTGCATTACGAGCTGACCCAACAAAAAGCCGTGGATGTGGGCCTGGCGTTCCATATGGTGCGCTCTTACTACCAGCGCAAATGGGGCAAGCTGGTGCTGTGCGCCGGCGATGGGGATTTTCACGAGCCAGTGCAAAGCCTGGTCGAGGGGGAGAACGTCGACCTCTACCTGGTGGGCACGCAAAGCAGTATTTCCGCCGAACTGCGCGGTTATGCGCGGCGGATCATCGAAGTGGACCAAGAGCCGTGGCGGTCGCAGGTCGAGCGCTAGCGGCCCGCCCCTGGCCAGTTCATGGGTTTAGTGGTGTTTACCCGGTTGCCCGCTGCGCCGGGCATGCGCCCTGGCGCCCTACCGCCTCATCAGCGCCCCAGGAAACCCAGCAACACTTCGTTGAACAGCTCGGCTTCGGTCACGTTATGAGCATGCCCGCCATGGGCCAGGGTGTGCTGCACCGCGCCGGCGATGCCCACCCGCAACCGGTCGGAGCAGGTGTAGGGCACCAGGGCGTCGTCCTTGGCCACCGACAGCAGCGTGGGCACCTCGATCCGCCCCAACTGCGCGGCCACGTCGAACTGGCGCAGCGCGTTGATGCGCGCGTGCATCGTCTCGGCCCCGGGGAAGTGGGCCAGGGCGTGGTCCACCTCGGCCTGCACCCGCTCGGCGTGGGCCGCCGCCCAACTGGCCGGGTACAGAAAGATCGGCTGGGCCTCCACGTAGGCCTTGGCCCCCACATGGTCGAGCAAGGCCAGGCGCGCCTCGAAGCACCGCGCCGAGTGTGGGTTGGGCGCGGCCCAGGCGTTGATCAGCACCAGGCTGGCCACCGCCCGTGGTTGCTCCAGCGCCAATTGCAGGCCCACCAGGCCGCCCAAAGCATGGCCGATGAAGTGGCAGCGGCTCACGCCTTCGGCGTCGAGCAACTGCTTAACGTCCATCGCCATGTGGGCGATGCTGTAGCCCGCCGGCAGCGCCTCGCGGCTGCGGCCGGTGCCGCGCTGGTCATAGGCCAGCACCCGGTAGCCGGCAGCCACCAGCGCCGGGATTTGCCCAGCCCAGTAGCCGGCAGCGCCACCCAGGCCTGAGCTGAGCAGCACCACCGGCCCCTGCTCCGGGCCATGCCATTCGCGATACAACGCCATGCTCAGGCCCCCTTGCCCAGGTGGGCCACCGAAGCGATTTCCACCAGGGCCTCGGGCTTGACCAACCCCACCTGCACGCAATAACGCGCCGGCTTCACCCCGGGGAAAAACTCGGCGTACACCGCGTTGATCGCCGGGTAGTCTTCCCAGTTCTTCAGAAACACGTGGTTGAACGTCACGTCGTCCATGGTGCCACCGGCGGTTTCGATCACGCCCTGGATAATGTTCAGTACATGGCGGGTTTGCGCCGCGGCGTCGCCCACGTGCACCACGTTGTTGTCGGCGTCGAACGGCAGCGTGCCGGCCACGTAGACGATACCGTCGGCGGTGGTGCCAGGCACGAACGGGCCGATCGGGGTGCCGGTGCCGGCGGGGATGATGGCGTGTTTAGGCATGCTGTTCCCTCAGGTGGTCAAGACCGGCTGGGCCGCGGTAGTGGCGCAGAACGCCTCGACCGTGCTCACCCAGCCAAAAAAGGTTTCGATGTTGTACAGCGCGCCGGCCTGGATGGCCGCGCCGCCCAGTTCATGGGTGGCGTCTTCGAGCACGATGCCGAAGTACTCCAGGTGAAAACCATCGCGCAGGGTGGCCTCCACGCACACGTTGGTGGCGATGCCGGTGAACACCAGGTTGCGGATGCCGCGGGCGCGCAAGGTGCTGTCCAAGGCGCTGTTGAAGAACCCGCTGTAGCGTGTTTTCGCCACCACCAGGTCCCCGGGTTGGGGCTGCAGGGCATCGACCAGTTGGTAGTCCCAGCCGCCCTTGGCGAGGAACTGCCCCTGCAGTTCTGGGCGCTGGCGCATGGTTTTCAGCGCGTTGGACTTGTACCAGTTCGGCGAAGCCGGGCCGCCGGCCTCTACATAGGCGGCGTCCCAGCCGTTTTGCAGGTACACCACCACGATGCCGGCCCGCCGCGCCGCCGCCAGCGCCTGGCCAATGCGGCCAATGACCCCCTGGGCGCCGCTGATGTCAAAGCCGGCGGTGTGCACGTAACCGCCTTCGCTGGCGTAGGCGTTCTGCATGTCGACCACCACCAGGGCGGTGTTCGACGGGTGCACGAACACCGGCTCTGGCCGCGCCGGCAACACCCAGGGCGCGCCGCCGGGCACCTGGGCGATGCCCACCGGGGTGGTGGAAGCGAGCGTAACGCTGTGCCCGATGGCCATGGTTCAGCCCTCCGCCACGGCCGCGCCGGCCCACTGGGTCGCCACCGGCGAATCCGCCGCGGCACGGCTGCGCATCAACGGTTGGATGCGCGTGCCGAAGGCCTCCACCCCCAGCACAAAGTCGTCGAAGGTCAGCAGCACGCCCTCGGTGCCAGGCACCTCGGCGACCTCATCGAGCAGCCGCGCCACCGTGGCATAACTGCCCACCAGGGTGCCCATGTTGATGTTCACCGCCGAGGTGGGGTCGGCCATCTGCCGCACGTTGGTGTCGGCACCGGATTTCTGGTCCACCTGGCTTTGCACGCCCAGCCAGGCCACGGCCTCTTCGTCGACGCCCGCCTTGTAGTGCTCCCATTTGGCCCGGGCAGCGGCGTCGGTTTCGTCGGCGATGACCATCATCAACACGTAGGTGCTCACCTGCCGGCCGGTTTGGGCGGTGGCGGCGATCAGCTTGGCGGCGGCCGGGGCAAACGCCGTGGGGGTGTTCACGCCTTTGCCGAAGCAGAAGTTGTAGTCGGCGTACTGCGCGGAAAACGCCATGCCGGCGTCGCTCTGCCCGGCGCAGATCACCTTGACCGGCGCCTGCGGGCGCGGGCTGAGGCGGCAATCGTCCATGCAGAAGTGCTCGCCCTTGAAATCGGAATGGCCGCTGCCCCACAGCTGGCGCAGCACCTGGATGTACTCGGCCAGGTACTGGTAGCGCGTGGCAAAGAACTCATCCCCTGGCCACAGGCCCATTTGCGAATACTCCGGGCGTTGCCAGCCGGTGACCAGGTTCACCCCAAAACGCCCGCCGGAGATCGAATCGATGGTCGAGGCCATGCGCGCGACGATGGCCGGCGGCATCACCAGCGAAGCGGCGGTGGCGAACAGCTTGATCTTGCTGGTCACCGCCGCCAGGCCCGCCATCAGCGTGAAGGATTCCAGGTTATGGTCCCAGAATTCGGTTTTGCCGCCGAAGCCACGCAACTTGATCATCGACAGCACGAAGTCGACGCCATAGTGCTCGGCGCGCTGGGTGATGGTTTTGTTGAGTTCGAAAGTGGGTTGGTACTGCGGGGCGTTTTCGGACAGCAACCAGCCGTTGTTGCCGATAGGGATGAAAATTCCAATTTTCATAGGCATCTCCGCTCGCATCGACCCCTTTCGGGGCACGCTCGGAAATAGCCGCAGCATAGGCCATGCCACAAATGAAAACGGCCGGGCCTTCAAACGGTTAGGCAGCGCCCACCGCTGAAAACCCGACCGAACGGTCGAGAAAAAGCACCCTTAGTGGGCGCTTGCTCCGGGTTGGGGCACGTGGCGCGCGCCCAGCAGCAGGTTCAGCAGGATCGCACCGAAGGTGGCGGTGCCCAGGCCGTTCAGGGCAAAGCCACCGAAGTGCAGGGTGAAGTCACCGGTGCCCAGCACGATCGGAATGGCCGCGATGAACAGGTTGCGGCTGTCGCCGAAATCGACTTTGTTCTCGACCCAGATTTTCGCCCCGGCGATGGCGATCAAGCCGAACACCACGATCGACACCCCGCCCATCACCGGCACCGGGATCACCTGCACCATGGCGCCGAACTTGGGCGAGAAGCCCAGCAGGATGGCCACCAGCGCCGCGACGATGAACAGCGCCGTGGAATAGACCTTGGTGGCAGCCATCACCCCGATGTTCTCGGCGTAGGTGGTCACCCCGGTGCCGCCCACGCCGCCGCTGACCACCGTGGCGATGCCGTCACCGATGAACGCGCGGCCAATGGAGGCGTCCATGTCGCGCTTGGCGATCGAGGCGATGGCCTTCAGGTGGCCGAGGTTCTCGGCAATCAGGATGACCACCACCGGCACGATCAGCATCGCCGCGTTGAGCGAGAACGTGGGCGCCTGAAAGTGCGGCAAGCCGAACCACGGCGCGCTGGCCACCTGGGCAAAATCGATCGGCTTGCCCAGCCCGGCGCCGTTGCTCAGCACGAAGTAGATCAACGTGGCCAGCACCAGCCCGGCGAGCAACAGCATGCGCTGCAGCAGGCCGCGGGCGAACACGGCGATCATCGCCACACACACGAACGTGACCAGCTGCATCCAGGCGTCGAAGTTCGACGCGGCCATGTTCTTCACCGGGATCGCCGCCAGGTTCAGGCCAATGGCCGCCACCACCGTGCCGGTGACCACCGGCGGCATCAGCCGCTCGATCCAGCGGAAGCCCACCACCTGCACCGCCAGCCCCACGGCGATGTACACCAACCCGCAGAGCACGATGCCGCCCAGCGCCAACGGGATGTTCGGGTTCGGGCCGCTGCCGGCGTAGGCGGTGGCCGCGGCCACCACGCCAATGAAGGCAAAGCTCGAGCCCAGGTAACTGGGCACCTTGCCGCGGGTGACGATGAAGAAGATCAGCGTGCCGATGCCGCTCATCAGCACCGCCACGTTGGTGTCGAAGCCCATCAGCAGGGGCGCGAGCAAGGTCGAGCCGAACATGGCGAACACGTGCTGGATGCCCATGGCGATGGTTTGTGGCCACGGCAGGCGCTCTTCGGGGGCCACCACCCCGCAGTTGTCGGCCCGCACGGCCCAGGAAAACAAACCCTTCATGCTTGAACACCCCTCAATATTTTTAAACCGCCCACGCGGCAGGCTGGCAACAGCAGTTTGCGTGCCAGCCAAGGCCAACCCATGGGAAGCGCAAGGTTAACCAAAAACCCGCCTTCGCGCTTGGCTAACCTCGCTGCGTTAACGCCTTAACGGCCGCCGCACCGCTTGCCCCAGCCACACCCCCGCCAGGGCCAGCGCGCCGCCCACCAGGTGATAGCTGCCCAACTGCTCGCCCAGCCACAGCACCGCTGCCAGCGCCACCAGCAGCGGGATCAGGTTGAGGAACAGGCTGGCCCGGCTCGGCCCCACCGCCTGCACGCCGCTGATCCACAGGAACGGCGCCAACACCGAGGCCAGGGTGCCGGCGTAGAGCACCAGCGGCAGGTTTTGCGCGGTCAGTGGCGAGCGCTCGCCGGCCAGGTACCACGGCAACAGGAACACCAGCGCGCAGCCGACCTGCACGGTGAGCTGGGCCCAACTGTTCAACGGCAGGTGCCAGCGCCGCAGCAACACGCCGTAGAGGGCGTTGGCCAATACCGCCACCAGCATCAGCGCGTCACCGCCCCCCAGTTGCAGATGGGCGATGTTGGCCAGGCTGCCCTGGCTGATCAGCCACAGCACCCCCAGCAGCGACACCACCCCGCCAAGCAGCGCGCCCCAGGTCAGGCGCTCGTTGGCCAGTACACTGCTGAGCAGCGCCGAGCACAGCGGCGACAACGCCAGCAGGATGCCCATGTTGGTTGCGCTGGTGCTATGGGCGGCGTAATACGCCAAGCCTTGGTAAATGACCATGCCGAGCACGCCCAGCGCGGCCAGCTTCGGCCAGTGCTCGCGAACTTGGGCGCGGGCCCGCCACAGCCCGGCGGCGGTGAACGGCAGCAGCAGCACGAAGGCCAGCAGCCAGCGGTAGAAGGTGATCGACGCCGGGCCGATCAGCCCGGCCGAGAGCTTGGTCACCAGGGTATTGCCGGACCAGATGACCACGGTGAACAGCGGGAAGAAGCTCAACACGCCCAGCGGTTTGCCGGGTGAGGACGCAGTGGCCATGGGGAAGGTCCGTTTCACTCAGGGCTGGGCATTTAGCCAGAGAAGCCCGGCCCCTGCAAAGCCCGCCCTGGTAACACTGTATATCCGTACAATTTTAGCTTGCCTCGCCCGCCTCGCTGGCCCATGCTGGCGGCCTGTTCAACCGCGCCGCGTAACCTGCCCATGCGCCTGTTCCTGTGTGAAAAACCCTCCCAAGCCAAAGACATCGCCCAGGTGCTCGGCGCCCGCCGCAAGGGCGACGGCTGCTGGCTGGGCGATGGCCTGAGCGTCACCTGGTGCATCGGCCACCTGCTCGAAACCGCCCCGCCGGATGCCTACGACGCCCGCTACAAAAAATGGGCCCTGGCCGACCTGCCGATCGTCCCGGGCCAATGGAAGATGCAGGTCAAGCGCAAAACCGCGGCGCAGTACAAGGTGGTCAAGCGCCTGCTCGGCGAGGCCGGCGAACTGGTGATCGCCACCGACGCCGACCGCGAGGGCGAGATGATCGCCCGCGAACTGCTCGAGCATTGCCGCTACCGCGGCCCGGTGCAGCGGCTGTGGTTGTCGGCGCTGGACGACGCCTCGATCCGCAAGGCGCTGGCCGCGCTCAAGCCCGGGGCAGCAACGTTCAACCTCTATCACTCGGCACTCGGGCGCTCGCGCGCCGACTGGCTGATCGGCATGAACATGAGCCGGCTGTTCACCCTGCTCGGCCGCCAGGGTGGCTACCAGGGCGTGCTCAGCGTCGGCCGGGTGCAAACCCCCACGCTGCGCCTGGTGGTCGACCGCGACCGCGCCATCGCCGCCTTCGTGCCGGTGCCGTTCTGGGCGATAGACGTACCCCTGGCCACTGCCGAGGGCCGCTTCCTGGCGCAATGGCAGGCGCCGCCGGCGCTCTCCGACGACCAGGGCCGCTGCCTCGACCCCGCCGCCGCCAACGCCGCCGCCCAGGCCATCGAAGCCGCCGGGCAGGCCGAGGTGCGCCGGGTCAAGCTCGAGCAGGTGAAGGAAACCGCCCCCCTGCCCTTCGACCTCGGCACCCTGCAGCAGGTGTGCTCGAAGAAGCTCGGCCTGGGCGCGCAAGAAACCCTCGACATCGCCCAGGCGCTGTATGAAACCTACAAGCTGATCACCTACCCACGCAGCGATTGCGGCTACCTGCCGCTGAGCCAGCACGGCGAGGCGCCGGCGATTCTCGCCGCCCTCACCCGGGCCGACCCCGCCCTGGCGGCCCTTGCCCCGCACCTGCTGCCCACGCGCCGCTCGCGGGCGTGGAACGACGCCAAGGTCAGCGCCCACCACGGCATCATCCCCACCGCGGCGGCCGCCGCGGTGCAGCGCCTGCCCGGCAAGCACCGGGCGGTGTACAGCCTGGTGCGGGCGCGGTACCTGGCGCAGTTTCTGCCTGATCACAGCTTCGACCGCACCCGTGCCGAGTTCGACTGCGGCCGCCAGCGCCTGCTGGCCACCGGCAAGGTGGTCACCGAGCCGGGCTGGAAGCGCGCGCTGCCCGAAGCGCTGGCCACGCCGAACGGCCCGGCGCCGGCGCAGGTGCTGCCGCCGCTGGCCCAGGGCCAACGCTGCGAGGTGGGCAAGGTGGCGCTGAAAAGCCTGCTCACCCAGCCGCCCAAGCCGTTTACCGAAGGCGACCTGATCAGCGCGATGAAGAACGTCGCCAAACTGGTGGACGACCCTCTGCTCAAGCAGAAGCTCAAGGACACCACCGGCATCGGCACCGAGGCCACCCGCGCCAGCATCATCCAGGGCCTGCTCGACCGCGGTTACCTGACCAAACAAGGCAAGGCGCTGGCGGCCACGCCGGCGGCCTTCAGCCTGATCGACGCGGTGCCCAAGGCGATTACCGACCCTGGCACCACGGCGATCTGGGAGCAGGCGCTAGACATGGTGCAAAGCGGCGAAATGCCACTGGAGGAATTCGTGGCCAAGCAGTCGGCCTGGATGGGCCGGCTGGTCGAGCGCTGCCGGGGCTTGCAGTTCAGCGTGAGCGGGCCGCCGGTGGGGGTGAAGCCGCCCTGGCGCAAGGGCGGCAGTGGGCGCAAGCGGCAGGGCGTACCCCGCAAGAAAAAACCCCAGGCTTAACGCCTGGGGCTTCCCTTGCTGCTTCTAGCTTGCCTCTTCAAGCGCCTGGCCACTAGGCCAGGCTCTTGCTCACCACCTCAAACACATCGCTAGACAACTCCCCAGACGCCTTGATCCGCTCCAGCTCGGCCTTCATCAGCGCCTGGCGGGCGCTGTCGTATTTGCGCCAGCGGGTCAGCGGCGCCAGTTGCCGCGAAGCGATCTGCGGGTTGAAGCCGTTGAGCTCGATCACCAGGTCTGCCAGGAAGCGGTAGCCACTGCCGTCGGCGGCGTGGAAGTTGACCAGGTTCTGGCTGGCGAACGCGCCAATCAACGCGCGCACCTTGTTCGGGTTACGCACGTTGAACGCCGGGTGCTGCATCAGCGCCTTCACCCGCGCCAGGCCGCCCGGCAAGCCGCTGCCGGCCTGTACGGTGAACCACTGGTCCATCACCAGCGGGTTGCCCTTGAACTCTTCGGCGAAGGTTGCCAGCGCCTTGGCTTTCTCGGCCTCGAACGGCGAGTTCACCAGCACCGCCAGGGCGGTCAGGCGTTCGGTCATGTTGTCGGCTTGCTCGAACTGCTCTTGCGCGGCGGCGAGCACTTCGGGCTGTTCGCTGAGCATCAGGTAGCTCAAGGTGATGTTCTGCAGCGCGCGGCGGGCGAAGTGCTCGGCGCTGGCCAGGTACGGCGTGGCGCGGGACGCTTCGCGGTTGGCCGAATAGCGCTGCCACAGCGGTGCGTGCAGGTGCTGCGCGAGTTGCTTGCGGGCCACGTCGCGGGCGGCGTGGATGGCGTCTACATCGGCCACCTCGCTGATTTCAGTGAGGTAAGCCTCGCCCGGCAGCGAGAGCATTTCAGCGACCATGGCTGGGTCGAGGCTGGCGTCGGCCAGCAGCGCCTCGAAGGCTTTGATCAGGCGCGCGTCGGCCACCAGCGGCTGGCCAGCCTGGTACTGGCCGATCATTTCCTTGAGCACCTGCACCGCCAACTGCTGGCAGGCTTCCCAGCGGTTGAAACCGTCGCTGTCGTGCTGCATCAGGAACATCAGTTGGTCACGGTCGTACGGGAAGCTCAGCTTCACCGGCGCGCTGAAGCCGCGCAGCAACGACGGCAGCGGCTTGGCCGGCACGTCGAGGAAGGTAAAGCTCTGCTCGGCTTCGGTCACCGCCAGCACGCGGGTGCTGCCCTGGGCGGTGGCCTCGCCGTCCAGCCGCAGCGGCAGGTCGCGGCCCTGGCCATCGAGCAGGCCCAGCTCCACCGGGATCACGAACGGTTGCTTCTCGGCGCTTTCCGGGGTGGCCGGGCAGCTCTGGCGGAAGGTCAGCGTGTAGCGGTGGGCGGCCTCATCGTACTGCTCGCTGACCACCAGCCGCGGCGTACCGGCCTGGCTGTACCAACGCTTGAACTGGGTGAGGTCGGCGCCGTTGGCGTCTTCCATGGCCTGCACGAAGTCATCGCAGGTCACCGCCTGGCCGTCGTGGCGCTCGAAGTACAGGTCGCTGCCTTTACGGAAGCCCTCGGCGCCGAGCAGGGTGCGGATCATCCGCACCACTTCCGAGCCCTTTTCGTACACGGTCAAGGTGTAGAAGTTGGAGATTTCCATAAAGCTCGCCGGGCGCACCGGGTGGGCCATGGGGCCGGCGTCTTCGGCGAACTGGTGGGTGCGCAAGAACGCGACATCCTCCACCCGCTTGACGGTGCGCGAGTTCACGTCGGCGGAAAACTCCGCGTCACGGAACACCGTGAAGCCTTCCTTGAGCGACAGTTGGAACCAGTCGCGGCAGGTCACGCGGTTGCCCGACCAGTTGTGGAAGTACTCGTGGGCGACCACCGCCTCGACCCGCTGGTGGGCGGCGTCGGTGGCGGTCTCGGCGCGGGCCAGCACGCAACTGGAGTTGAAGATGTTCAGGCCCTTGTTTTCCATGGCGCCCATGTTGAAGTCGTTGACCGCCACGATCATGAAGATGTCGAGGTCATACTCACGGCCGTAGACCTCTTCGTCCCAGCGCATGGACTTCTTCAGGCTGTCCATGGCGTGCTGGCACTTGTCGATGTTCTCCGGCTCTACGTAGATACGCAGGGTCACGTCGCGGCCCGAGCCGCGGGTGAAGGTGTCTTCGACGCACCAGAGGTCACCGGCCACCAGCGCGAACAGGTAGGCGGGCTTTTTGAACGGGTCTTCCCAGGTCGCCCAGTGGCGGCCGTCTTCGTCTTCGCCGCTGGCGATCGGGTTACCGTTGGAGAGCAGAATCGGGTACTGCTGCTTGTTGGCCGACAACGAGGTGGTGAACGAACTCATCACGTCGGGGCGGTCGAGGTAATAGGTGATCTTGCGAAAACCCTCGGCCTCGCACTGGGTGCAGAACATACCGCTGGATTTGTACAGGCCTTCCAGCGCGGTGTTGGTTTCCGGGTGGATGCGCACCGTGCTGTCGAGGGTGAACTGCTGCGCCCGCGGTTGCAGGGTCAGGTGGCTGTCGGTCAGCGAGTAGTCGCTGGCGCCGAGCTCGGCGTCATCGAGCTTGAGCGAGAGCAGTTCGAGCTGCTGGCCGTCGAGCACCAGCAGCGGCAAGCCGCCGCCGGCGGCGGGGTTGCGGCGCATCACCAGTTGCGCGTGGACCAGCGTGTGGTCGTCGTGCAGTTCGAAGCTCAGGTGCGTTTCGTCGATCAGGTAATCGGGCGCCTGGTAGTCCTTCAGGTAGATCGTCTTCGGCTGTTCGGTACGCATGGGCCTTGTCCTTACTGATGCACGGCGAGCTGGTAGGCCGTGTATTTGCGAATGTTGATCACGCCAGTGTCGAATATCAGGTATTGACCCTTGATGCCCATCAGCGTGCCTTCGGCCACGGGCTGTTTATCAAGGTTGAAGCTGGCGATCTTGGCCGGGTAGGCCTGCACCGGGTACACCATGCTCACCACGTCGGCCTCCGGCAGCGGCTGGATCGCCTGCAGGCCAAAGCGCGCGTGCAGTGCCGTCAGGCCCTCGGCGCAGCGATCGAAGAGCATCTCGCGCACCTCGACCAGGTCGACCGGCGGCGCATCACCCTTGAGCAGCGCGCGCCAGTTGGTGCGGTCGGGCACGTGGGCGCGGAGAATGTCTTCGACCAGCCCGGATTGCTGGCGGGTGGCCACGCGCAAGATCGGCAGCGCCTGGCTGGCGCCCTGGTCGAGCCAGCGGGTGGGCAACTGGCTGGCGCGGGTGATGCCCACCTTCACGCCCGAGGAGTTGGCCAGGTAAACGATGTGGTCGGTCATGCAGAACTGCTCGCCCCATGCCGGCTCGCGGCAGGTGCCGTGCTCGTAGTGGCATTTTTCCGGGGCCATGATGCACACGTCGCAGGCGGCGAGTTTTTGCATGCACGGGTAGCAGTAGCCTTGGCTGAAGCTGGTCTTGGTGCGCCGGCCACAGTTCACGCAGTGGATCTGCCCCAGGTACTCCAGGCGCAGGCGCTGGCCGATCAGCGGGTTGAGCTCGACCGTGGTGTCACCCAGCCCCAGGCCGTATTGCACCACCGGCGCCTGCAGGCGCACGGCCATTTTACGGACGGAACCACGCCCCAATTCGATCAATGGATGGCGTCCGACTTGAAGAGGATGTTCGCCACCGGCGCGCTCTTCGAGCTGCACTCCTGCGGGCCCATGTAGCCGGTGCGCTGCTCTTCGGGGAGGTTTTGCAGCTCCCAGGCGATCACCGCCTGCAGCGACAGCTCTTTTTGTTCCTGGGTGAGCTTGCGGCCATCGGACCATTTGCCGATTTCCACGGCGAGCTTCAGGCTTTCGTAGATTTCCGGGGTGATGTTTTCGATCAACTGGGTAAACGTGCTCATCGGCGAGTCCAGGGCATGTAAAAAGTTAATTCAGGCTAGTTTACGCCGTGCCAGCGTGCCGCCCAACAGCCCGGTGGCACAACCGACCAACAAACCGCCCACGTGCGCGCCGTTGGCGATTTCGCCAAAGCCGAGCAGCGAGACCAGCCCCGACAGGCACAGCCCCAGCCAGACGAGCATCATCACCAGCACCCCGCGCGGCAGGTAGTACAGCGGCGCCGGGGCGCGCCACTGGTACAGCCAGATGTGCCCGAGCAGGCCATACAGCACCCCGCTCAGCCCGCCGAACAGGCTCGGCCCGCTCCACAGGTACTGGATCACGTTCGATACCGCGCTGAACCCCAGCACCAGGCCAAGCAGTTGCGCGCTGCCCTGGCGCCATTCGATGCGCCGGCCCAGCTCCCAGAACCACAGGCTGTTCATCGCCAGGTGGAGGATGCCGAAGTGGATGAACATCGGCGTGATCAGCCGCCACACCTGGCCAGCGGCCATGGAGTCGGCCCAGGGGCGGAAGTAGGCCATCTCGCCCTGGGCGCGGAAGTCGAGGAAGGTCAGCCAGTGCAAGGGCTCGATGCGCTCGCCCAACAGGCTGTAGCCGCCTACCGCGAAGCACAGCAGCAACAGGATGGCGGTGACCGGGCTGGCCTTGAGCTGCTGGCCGAAGCCCGGGCGGCTGACCGCCGGCACCTGCGCCTGCAGCGCAGCGACGTCCAGTTCGCCCTCGACGAAGCGCGCGTACAGCGCGCGGATCTGCTCGGCCTGGTGCTCATCGCCGGCCCACAGCACCTGTTCGCCGCCTTCTTCACTGACCCGGTGCGGCACCCGCAGGCGCCGCAGCAGGGCGACGAAACCGCCGAGGTTGTCGGCCAGTGGCCGGCGCATCGCGATCACCGCGCTCATGGCGCCAACTCCGGGCGTTTCACATCGACCCAGACGAACTTGCGCGGGTCGATCTGCGCTTCGCCGTCAAGGCGGTAGGCCACCAGCTTGCCGTACAGCACCGCGCTGTAGTCCAGGCAGGCAAGGTTAGGCCGCAGCGGCGCGGGGTGGCCGTTGCGCCAGTAATGGCCCACGAACAGCAGTGGCTCATCGGCGCCGTAGCGCAGCAGGGCCTGTTTCTGGTCCTGGCTCAGGCGTTGGCTGGCCACTTCCTCGGGCAGGGCGTCGGGCTGGAACACGATGTCTCCGTAGGTTTGCGGGTCTTCTTCCCAGAACTTGGTGCGGAAGAACGCCCGGGTCAGGCCGTCGCCGCCGGTGAGCGTGAGGCCACCGGGCAGGCGCATGTCGGTGCCGCGCAGCAGCCGGTCGAACACCTGGCAGGCGAAGCTGCCCGGCAACGCGGACGCTTGAATGAAGGCGCGGTCAACGCAGCCCTCAGCGAAGCGCTCGCGCAAGGGGCCGATCAGGCCGTGGTCCCAGCAGGCGTGGACCACGCGAAAGCGCCCGGCGTCGATGAACAGCGGCAGCTCAAGGAACCAGCCCTGAAAGGCCTGCCAGTCTCCCGGGTGATGGGCGAACTGCTCCAGCGTCGCCCCCAGCAGGCGTTCGTGGCGCGGGGTGTGCTCACGCACCCAGGCCTTGCCGCTGCCGGCCGGGGCCGGGGTGTTCCAGCCGATGGCGTTGTACTCATGGTTGCCCATGATGCAGAACGCCTCGCCGGCGTCGACCATGTCGTGCACCGTGTGCAGGGCCTCGCGGATCCGCGGGCCACGGTCGATGATGTCGCCGAGAAACAGCGCCTGGCGCCGCGGGTGGCGCCAAACCCCGCCCTGGCGGCGGTAGCCGAGCACGTCGAGCAGGTGTTCCAGGGTGTTCGCGCAACCGTGTACATCGCCGATCAGGTCGTAACTTCGCGCAGGGTCGAGCATCAGTCGCCTCCGCCGCCGCCCAGGCGGCTGCCCCAGCCGAGCTTGGTCCGGCAGACTTCGTAATAGTTATGGTCCAGCGGGTGGATCAAGCGCAGCTTCTGCGGTTTTTTCTTCACCGTGATGGTGTCGCCGGGGGCACAGGTGAAATGGTTCTGGCCATCGCACGACACCTGCGGGTAGATGGTCATGTCTTTGGCCACGACGATCTTCAGCTCGCTGTTGCCGTCGACCACGATCGGCCGGCCCGACAGCGTATGCGGGTACATCGGCACGATCACCACGGCGTCGAGCTTGGGGTGCATGATCGGCCCGCCGGCCGACAGCGCGTAGGCGGTAGAGCCGGTGGGGGTGGCGATGATCAGGCCGTCGGCCTTCTGGCTGCAGACGAACTGGCCGTCGATCCAGATTTCGAACTCGATCATCCGCGTGGATTTACCCGGGTGCAGCACCACGTCGTTGAGCGCGTCGCCCTGGCCGATGGCCTCGCCGTGGCGGCGCACTTCGGCTTCGAGCAAAAAGCGGTTTTCGACCAGGTAATGGCCGTCGAGCACCTGGCCGACCTTTTCTTCGAGCTCGTCGGGGCGGATGTCGGTGAGAAAGCCCAGGCTGCCGCGGTTGATGCCCAGCACCGGGGTGTGATGGCGCGCCAGCGCGCGGGCGGCGCCGAGCAGGCTGCCGTCGCCGCCGACCACGATCACCAGGTCGCAGACTTCGCCGAGCAACTTGCGCGCGCTGACCTGCAGCCCGTGGCCGGGCAGCACCTCGGCGATGCTGTCGTCGAGGATCACGTGCAAGTGGCGTTCGAGCAGGAAGCGCTTGAGCCGGCGTATGGTGTCGACCACCTGGGTGCTGCCGAGGCGGCCGATGATACCGATATTGCGAAATTGCTCCATGGGGCTCCCGCGACTACTGGGCTGGCGTTTGCGAGGGATTATAACAGCGTCAAGGGTGGGGCTGTTCCCGCGCTGTGCGGCAGTGCCGTATCACCATAGCCAACACCCAGCGGCAATGGTTCAATGCCCGCCATGAACCCGTTCAGCCACCTCGCGCCCCTCACCTATCAGTTGCGCCCCGACTGTGTGCGTGACCTGGCCTGGGCGCTCACCAGCCCGCCGCTGCTGAGCGCGGCGCCGTGGTACCAGCGCCACCCGTTGCAAGGCAGCGACTGGGCGCGCGCGCCGGCGGCGCTGGAGGCCTGGCTGCGGCAGTTGAGCGCAGAACCGGCGCCGCTACTGGCGTTCTTGGCGCAAAGCTCGGTGCGCCGCCTGGGCCTGTATTACGAGCGCCTGTGGCAGTTTGCCCTGGCGGCCGCGCCCGGGGTCACCCTGCTCGCGGCCAACCTGCCGGTGCGTGACGGCGGCCGTACGCTGGGTGAATTCGACCTGCTGCTGCGCGACGCTGAGGGCGAGCACCATTTGGAGCTGGCGCTGAAGTACTACCTCGGCCCGCCCGCCGGCGGCGGCCACAGCCCCGCGCAGTGGCTGGGCCCCGGCGCCCATGACCGCCTCGACCGCAAGCTGGCGCACTTGGGCGAACAACAACTGCGCCTGGCCGAACACCCCGGCGCCGCCGCGATCCTCGCCGAAGTGGGCGCGCGGCACACCCGCCCGAGCCTGTGGCTGGGCGGCTACCTGTTCTACCCCTGGCCCCAGGGCTGCACCGGCCCGGCCGGCGCGCACCCGGCCCACGGCCGCGGCGCCTGGCTGCACCGCCAGGCCTGCCCGGCGCTGGCGCAAAGCCTGCCGGGCGCGCGCTGGGCCGCCCTGCCCCGCGCCCGCTGGCTGGCCCCAGCCGCGGCCCAGCCGGGCTTGAGTGGCGAGCAGATGTACCTGGCGTTGCTGGCGCTGGAGCCGATGATGCAAGCGCAGATGGTGGTGCGCCTGGGTGAAGATGGCAGTGAGTGCGAGCGGCTGTTCGTGGTGCCCGATGCCTGGCCGGATTTGCCACGGCGGTATTGAGGGCCCATCGCCCGGCACAGCCGGCCTCCCACGGGTTCTGTGTTGCCTTGTAAATCAAGCACTAACACAAATCTGGTGGGAGGCCGGCTGTGCCGGGCGATGGGCCCTGAAGCTCATGCACAAAATCAGCAGAGCTCACAGATTGATCTCTTCCGTAAAGCCGTGAA
>NZ_JBIBKC010000004.1:112924-461611 GCF_042958985.1 Pseudomonas sp. NPDC007930 | reverse complement strand
TCCCACGGGGTCTGTGTTGAGCCCAAAATCAATGGCTTACACAAAACTGGTGGGAGGCCGTGGTCCGGCACTCCGGCTGTGCCGGGCGATGGGCCAGTCAGGTCATGCGCTCGGTAAAACCATCGAAAGAAATCAGGGCTTTTCACCCTCGATTTAGCGCTTTGATTGCTTAAGTGAACAGCATTACGGCTGTGCCGGGCGAGAGGCCCTGCAGTCACTCCCCGGTACCGCGATACCGCGCATGCAGCATGATCAACACCAATGTCGGGATGCCCATCACCGCCGTGGCCAGGAAGAAGTTGTGGTACCCCCACTTCTCCACCATCACCCCTGAATACCCCCCGATCAACCGCGGCAGCAGCAGCATGATCGAGCTCAGCAGCGCGTACTGGGTGGCGGAGAACTTCAGGTTGGTCAGGCTCGACAGGTAGGCCACGAAGGCCGAGGTGGCCAGGCCCGAGCTGAAGTTGTCGAGCGAAATGGTCACCACCAGCATCTGCAGGTTCGGCCCCATGTCGCTGAGCATCAGGAACAGCAGGTTGGTGCCCGCCGAGGCGGCGCCGCCGATGAACAGGATCGGCAAAATGCCGAAGCGCACGATCAGCAAGCCCCCCGCGCCCGCGCCGACCAGGGTCATGATCAGGCCGAACAGCTTGCTGACGCTGGCGATCTGGTCCTTGGTGAAGCCCATGTCGATGTAGAACACGTTGGCCATCACACCCATCACCGTGTCGCTCATCCGGTAGGTGGCGATCAGCCCCAGCAGCAGCAAGGCCTGCCAGCGGTAGCGCAGGATGAAATCGTTCACGGGTGTGAGCACCGGCGCCAAGCCGCGCCGGCCGAGGCCCGAAAGGCACAGGGCGGTGAGGGTGATGTAGAGGATCGCGCGCAGGAACGCGCGGTCTTCGAGCACCAGGTCCAGCGGGCTTTCGCTGCCGTTGAACACGCTGGCGAAGTCAGTGTTGTACAACTGGGTGAACATTGCCGGCACCGACACCAGCAAGATGATCAGCACCACCACCGAGGCGATCTGGTGAATGAAACCGTAGCGGGCGGCGGTCATTTCAGTGGGCAGCGGGGCGTCGGGCTCGCGCATCAGCAGCGTGGTGATCAACGCCGGCAGCATCATCACCCCGAACAGCAGGTAGGTGTTGGCCCAGGCTTTGTTCAGGTAGGCGAAGCCGGTAGAGCCAAAGCCTTCGGCGAAGAACAGCGCGCCCGCGGTGGCCAGCAGCGCGGCGACCCGGTAGCCGGCCATGTAACTGGCGGCCAGCGCGGCCTGGCGGGTGTCGCCGGCAATCTCCAGGCGGTAGGCGTCGACGGCGATGTCCTGGGTGGCCGAGGCAAAGGCCACCACCACAGCGATCGCGATCAGCCAAGGCAGGTGTTTTTGCGGGTCGCAGAAGCTCATGCCGATCAGCCCCAGCAGCACCAGGCTTTGCGCCAGCACCAGCCAGGAGCGGCGCCGGCCGAGCGCGCCGAGGCCGGGCAGGCGCCATTGGTCGAGCAGCGGCGACCACACCCATTTGAAGGCGTAGGCCAGGCCGATCAGGCTCGCGTAGCCAATGGTTTCGCGGGCCACGCCCGCTTCGCGCAACCAGACCGAGAGGGTGGAGAACACCAGCATGTATGGCAGGCCGGCGGCAAATCCGAGTAACAGCAATACGAGCGTCGATGGGCTGGCATAGGCGGCCATCGCGGCGCGCCAGGTTTTACCGGGCATGAGGGAAGATCGGCCTCGTAGTCTAACGACACAAAGCGCGCACTCTAACCGTTGTGCTCCATCGGGCGCCAGCCATGCCGGCGGATATCCACGCGATCGCCTTTGGCCAATACCCCTTCCTGGCGCAGGCGGGCCCGTTGTTCTTCACCGCCAGGGGTACCGGCGGCTAATGAAATCCGACCACCGGCACCGATCACCCGGTGCCAGGGCAGCGCCGAGCCCTCCGGCAACTGGCTGAGGGTGCGCCCGACCCAGCGCGCGGCTCGGCCCAGACCGGCCATTTCAGCGAGCTGGCCGTAGCTCACCACACACCCACTGGGCACCGCGGCAAGCACGCTGTAGAGCGCTTGCTTGCGTGGGTCATGTAACGGTTCGGCTACATTTTTCTTCGGCGGGGCGTTGAACTCATCGCGCATTTGTTGGGTCAGTCCATGGTCCGTCGTTTTCTTAAGTCTACCCAACGAGCCCGTTTTGCCTATGTTGTCGAGAACCCTGTTGTGCGTTGCTGTCACTTGCTCGTCCACCGCTGCCTTCGCAGACACCGTGTGGTTGAAGAACGGAGACCGCCTCACAGGCACCATTACGGTGTACGACGGCGGTAAGTTGATGCTCACCACCGACTACGGTGGTTCGATCCCCATCGACATGACCAAGGTAAAAACCCTGGAGAGTACCCAGCAGTTGTTGGTCAAGCAGGGTAACAACTACACCGACAAGAACACTGTGTCCAAGGCGCTGAAGCCGGCCGACCAGGAAGGCAAGGTGGTGCTGGCCAATGGCTCCGCGCCGACCACCGTCGACCTGGCGAGCATCTCGCAGATCATGAAGCCCAAGCCGTTGATCCAGGACTTCAGCTGGAAGGGCAGCGCCGATGCCGCGCTGGACTTCAAGCGCGCCGAGAACGACACCGACGATTACAACCTGGCCTTCAAGACCTCCGCCCGCCATGGCCTGTGGCGGCACACCGCCGACGGCGAGTACAACGTCGAGAAGGAAGACGGCCTGACCACCACTGACAACTGGGGCGCGGAGTACTCGCTGGACCGCTTCCTGACCGAGAAGTGGTTCTGGCAAGGCCGGGTCAACTACAAGCATGACAACGTCGAAGACCTTGCCCGCCAGCGCCAGCTCGGTACCGGCCCGGGTTATCAGTTCTGGGACGACGAACTCGGTGCGTTCAGCCTCAGCAGCCTGATCAACAACACCCAGTACAAGTATTCCGACGGCACTTCCGACAGTTTCTACTCGGCCTCGGTGAAGTGGGACTACAACCGCTACCTGGTGGGCAAGACGTTCGAGTTCTTCACCACGGGCGAGGTCGGCCGGCCGTTGTCCAACGCCGCCGACTACAGCCTCGACGCCGAGGTGGGCCTGCGCTACAAGGTCACCGACTGGGCGTCGCTCAACGTCAAGTATGAAAAAGACCTGATCAGCGGCACCCAGGACGGCAACGACCTGGACAGCAGCCGCTTCACCGCGGGCTTTGGCGTAACCTGGTAACGCGGGTTTCACAGGGGCAGGGCGGGCGCGGCATGGTAAGGTGAGCGCCCGTTCACCGTTCAGGCCTACAGCCCGTGACCAGCCCCGCCCTTGCCGCCCGTACCCTGCTGTTGTCGCAGTACAACGGCGCCCTGAGCACCCATTCCAAGGCCATGCCGGGCTTTCCGTTCGGCTCGGTGGTGCCGTATTGCCTCGACGCCGACGGCTACCCGCTGCTGTTGATCAGCCGCATCGCCCAGCACACCCGCAACCTCGAGGCCGCCGCTAAATGCTCACTGCTGGTGGGCGAGCGCCACGACGACGTGCAAAGCGCCGGGCGCCTCACGCTGCTGGCCGAGGCGCACAAGCTGGAGGCGCCCGGCGAGGCCGCCGAGCGCTATTACCGTTACTTTCCCGAGGCGGCGGGCTACCACAGCGCCCACGATTTCGACTTCTGGTGCCTGCGCCCGGTGCGTTACCGCTACATCGGCGGCTTTGGCAAAATCCATTGGCTCGACGCCGTGGCCCAGGCCAACCCCTTCGCCGGCGCCGCCGAGGCCGGCATGGTCGAGCACATGAACGCCGACCATGCCAAGGCCATTGCCCATTACGTGGCGTTGGCCGGCTTGCCCACCCATGCCCCGGCACAGATGGCCGGCATCGACGCCGAGGGGTTTCACCTGCGCATCGGCCAGGGGCTACACTGGCTGGCCTTCGGCGCACCTTGCAATACGCCGAAACAAGTGCGCGAAGCCTTGGTAGCCCTGGCCTACGCCGATGCCTGGCCGCTTCGCCAGGGCGGCGCCACTTGAATTTGCGGCGTTCGCCAGCATCTTAGCTAGGCAATCTTGTGAGGATCATCCCATGCGTATTTTTCTGTTTTCGTTGCTGTTGTTTCCCGTGCTCGAATTGTTCGTGTTTTTTCAGGTGGGCACGGCCATTGGTTTCTTCCCGGCGCTGCTGTTGATCATCGCCGGTTCCGCGCTGGGCGTGCTGATCATGCGCCTGGCGGGCCTGGCCACCGCGCTGAGCACCCGTGAGGCCCTGCAGCGTGGCGAAATGCCCGGCGGGCAAATGCTCAACGGCATGATGCTGACCCTCGGCGGCGGCCTGCTGCTGGTGCCGGGCTTCATCACCGACGTGCTTGGCCTGCTGTGCCTGCTGCCGTTCACACGCCATTGGCTGGCCGGCAACCTGCAACGCCGCGCCGAAGCCCAGGCCCAGCGCCAACGCGCCTTCACCGGCGAGCCACAAGGCGCGCCGCAGCCACCCCGGCAGCATCGCCCCGAGGTGATCGAAGGCGAGTACGAGCGCCGCGATTGAGCCGCTTCTTCTATTACACGGCCCCTGTTGGGGCCGTGTTTCGTTCAAACGTAAGCAAATTTTTTTTTACCCCGCCCTTGTAATCAAAACGGCTGGCCCTATGTATGGGTCACCGCAAGGTTACGGCAGCGATGCCGGTCATATTTCGCACCTCGCGTGAGCGAGGCGCAACCGGCCCAGGGCCGGGAACGCATAACAGGCCGGGGGGTTCCGGCCGCTGAAACCATAATTGGGAGATCGACAATGAAGCTTCGTCCTCTGCATGACCGCGTTGTCATTCGCCGCAGCGAAGAAGAGTCCAAGACCGCTGGCGGTATCGTGCTGCCAGGTTCGGCCGCCGAGAAACCAAACCGTGGCGAAATCGTCGCCGTCGGCCCGGGCCGCGTTCTGGACAACGGTGAAGTGCGCGCGCTGGCCGTGAAGGTCGGTGACAAGGTCGTGTTTGGCCCTTACTCGGGTAGCAACACCGTCAAGGTCGATGGCGAAGACCTGCTGGTGATGAACGAGAACGAAATCCTCGCGGTCGTCGAAGGCTGATACTCGCCTCGTTGACACGGTTCACGACTGAAGAATTCAAGGAATACGATCATGGCTGCAAAAGACGTTAAATTCGGCGACTCCGCTCGCAAGAAAATGCTGGTTGGTGTGAACGTTCTGGCTGACGCCGTCAAGGCGACCCTGGGCCCGAAAGGCCGCAACGTGGTCCTGGCCAAGAGCTTCGGCGCCCCGACCATCACCAAGGACGGCGTTTCCGTCGCCAAGGAAATCGAACTGCAAGACAAGTTCGAGAACATGGGCGCCCAACTGCTCAAAGACGTCGCCTCCAAGGCCAACGACGAAGCCGGTGACGGCACCACCACCGCTACCGTGCTGGCCCAGGCCATCGTCAGCGAAGGCCTGAAGGCCGTTGCTGCCGGCATGAACCCGATGGACCTCAAGCGCGGCATCGACAAGGCCACCATCGCCATCGTCGCGGAGCTGAAAAACCTGTCCAAGCCATGCTCCGACAGCAAGGCCATCGCTCAGGTCGGTACCATCTCCGCCAACTCCGATAACTCCATCGGCGACATCATTGCCCAGGCAATGGAAAAAGTCGGCAAAGAAGGCGTGATCACCGTTGAAGAAGGTTCGGGCCTGGAAAACGACCTGAACACCGTCGAAGGCATGCAGTTCGACCGCGGCTACCTGTCGCCGTACTTCGTCAACAAGCCAGAAACCATGGTTGCCGAGCTGGAAAGCCCGCTGCTGCTGCTGGTCGACAAGAAAATCTCGAACATCCGCGAACTGCTGCCAGTGCTGGAAGCCGTTGCCAAGGCCGGCCGCCCGCTGGTGATCATCGCTGAAGACATCGAAGGCGAAGCGCTGGCGACCCTGGTCGTGAACAACATGCGCGGCATCGTCAAGGTTGCTGCCGTCAAGGCCCCTGGCTTCGGCGACCGCCGCAAGGCCATGCTGAACGACATCGCCATCCTGACCGGCGCTACCGTCATCGCTGAAGAAATCGGCCTGAGCCTGGAAAGCACCACCCTGGAGCACCTGGGCAACGCCAAGCGCGTGACCATGACCAAGGAAAACACCACCGTGGTCGACGGTGCTGGCGCCAAGGAAGACATCCAGGCGCGCATCTCGCAAATCCGTGGCGAAATCCAGAACACCACGTCCGACTACGACCGTGAAAAACTGCAAGAGCGCCTGGCCAAGCTGTCTGGCGGTGTTGCCGTGATCAAGGTCGGTGCTGGCACCGAAGTCGAAATGAAAGAGAAGAAAGCCCGCGTTGAAGACGCCCTGCACGCTACCCGCGCAGCCGTCGAAGAAGGCGTGGTGCCTGGCGGTGGTGTTGCCCTGGTGCGCGCCCTGCAGGCGATCGAAGGCCTGAAAGGCGACAACGAAGAGCAGAACGTCGGTATCGCCCTGCTGCGCCGCGCAGTAGAAGCCCCGCTGCGCCAGATCGTCGCCAACGCCGGCGACGAGCCAAGCGTGGTGGTCGACAAGGTCAAGCAAGGTAGCGGCAACTACGGCTACAACGCCGCGACCGGCGAGTACGGCGACATGATCGAAATGGGTATCCTCGACCCAGCCAAGGTCACCCGTTCCGCGCTGCAAGCCGCAGCCTCGATCGGCGGCCTGATGATCACCACCGAAGCCATGGTTGCAGACCTGCCGGAAGACAAAGCCGCCGGCGGCATGCCAGACATGGGCGGCATGGGTGGCATGGGCGGTATGGGCGGCATGATGTAAGCCAGCCTTTACGCTGCTGTAACACAAAAACCCCAGGCCATTGGCCTGGGGTTTTTTATTGGGTGGGTGAGGGTGGGCGATGCGCGCATGGCATCAGGGCCCTTCGAGGGTGAAAAGCCCTGATTTTTCCCGGTGGTTTACCGAGCGCACGACCTGACTGGCCCATCGCCCGGCACAGCCGGCCTCCCACGGGTTCGTGTAAGTATCTGATTTACAAGGCAAAAAAGAATCTGTGGGAGGCCGTGGTCCGGCACTCCGGCTGTGCCGGGCGAAGGGCCCTCAAGCCTTACACGACCTTCTGCGCCTCCCCGGCATACCCCTCAGCCCCGGCCTTGCGGTACAGCACCGCATAATAGGCGCCCAGGCAGATCAACCAGCAAAACACCGCCGTCCACACGTTGTGGGAAAAGAAATGCGCCCCCTGCAGCATGCGGCCGATGGAAAACACCGTGCCCAGTACTGCGGCGAATACGAACATGCCGCGGGCGACCTTTGGCCGGCGGTCACGGAACACGAAGAACAGCGCGAACAGGGTAAACCCGGTAGCGGCGTGGCCGCCGGGCCAGCACAGGCCGGGTTTGTCGGTGGGCGGGCGTGGTTCGAGCAGCTTGCTGTAGGTTTCGCTGCCGCCAAAGTCGGTCAGGCTCCAGGGGCACTGCACCTGGGTCAGTTGCTTGACGGGCGTGACGAACCCGGTGGCCAGCGCCATCGACAGCACCAGGCAACCCAGCTCGCGGCGCACCGGCTTGAAGCGTTCGAGGAAAAACGAGCCGGCGAACCCGATCAGGGCCAACACGCCCACGGCGATCACCACCTGCTTGGCGCGGTCGTGCAGCACGTTTTCAAGAAAATAACTGTGGCGGCCGATGAATTCGTTGGTTTGAGGGTCGAAGGCCAGGCGGGCCAGGTACATGTCCAGGTCGGTCAGTTCCAGCAGGATCAGCGCCACGGCGATCACCAACGGGATGCCCAGCACGAGCCAGGGGTTCAGAGGCCGCGAGGCGGCGAGGGGGGTAGATGCCATGGAAGCTCCACTGCGTTGGCAAGTTTGCGCGCAGAGCCTGCGCCGCGTGCCGTTCGGCGGCTGTGAATGGGTGGTAAAAATTTCGTGAACGCCAATGTACACTGGCATGCGGCGCTGCGGTGGCTTAAGCTGCGCCCGCTTGTGAGTGATGAATGTACCTACGGGGGTAAGTGCCCATGCGAATTCTAGTCGTCGAAGACAACCGCGACATCCTGGCGAACCTGGCCGATTACCTGGGTTTGAAAGGGTATACCGTGGATTGTGCCCAGGACGGCTTGTCGGGCCTGCACCTGGCGGCAACCGAACATTACGACCTGATCGTGCTCGACATCATGCTGCCGGGCATCGACGGTTACACCTTGTGCAAACGCCTGCGCGAAGACGCCCGCCGTGACACGCCGGTGATCATGCTGACCGCCCGCGACCAGCTCGACGACCGCCTGCAGGGCTTCCGTAACGGCGCCGACGACTACCTGGTCAAGCCGTTCGCGTTGTCCGAACTGGCCGCGCGCATCGAGGCGGTGATGCGCCGCGCCCAGGGTGGCGGGCGGCGCAACCTGCAGGTGGCCGACCTGATCTACGACCTCGACACCCTCGAGGTGACCCGCGCCGGCAAGCTGCTCAAGCTCAACCCGGTGGGGCTAAAGCTGCTCGCGGTATTGATGCAAAAAAGCCCCCACGTGCTGCGCCGCGAGGTGCTCGAAGAGGCCTTGTGGGGCGACGACTGCCCAGACAGCGACAGCCTGCGCAGCCACGTGCACCAGTTGCGCCAGGTGATCGACAAACCGTTCGAAAAACCGCTGCTGCACACCGTGCATGGCGTGGGGTACCGGCTAACCGAGAGCCGGGATGGAGTTTAAGCAAAGCCTCGCCCAGCGGATCATCATTGCCTTTGCCCTGATGAGCGCGCTGGTGGCCGGGTCGTTTGCCGTGGGGATCGTCGCCACGGTGCACCTGGTCGAGGAAAAACTGATCTCCGCGGGGCTTGGCGGGGACCTGCAGCGCCTGCTGCTGATGGACAGCATCAGCGACTGGAACCACCGCCCCGAGCCGGACCAACTGTTCTACTTCAGCGGCGGCCCGGCCGATTTCGAGCTGCCGAAAGACCTGCGCCACCTTGACCCGGGCTTCCATGAAGTGTTCCGTGGCGATTTGTCCTACCACGCGATGGTGCAGGTGGTCGATGGCCGCCGCTACGTGCTGCTGCAAGACCAGAGCGACTTCGAAGAGCGCGAGCGCATTCTGTTCGCGGTGGTGCTGGTGGGCTTTGTGATGAGCCTGGCGCTGGCGGTGTTTCTCGGTTGGCTGCTGGCGCGGCGGGTGATGGCGCCGGTGATCCGCCTGGCCCGCCAGGTGCGCCACCGCGACCAACTGCTGGGCTTGGCCCCGCCGCTGGCGCCAGACTACGCCGCCGACGAGGTTGGCCAGTTGGCGCTGGCCTTCGACGCCACCCTCGGCCGCCTGCGCGAAGCGCTGAACCGCGAACGGCTGTTCACCAGCGACGTCAGCCATGAGCTGCGCACGCCATTGATGGTGCTGGCGACCTCCTGCGAGCTGCTGCTGGCCAGCCCCAACCTCGAGCCGCGCTCGCGCGCCCAGGTCGAGCGCATCACCCGCGCCTGCGAAGACATGCGCGAACTGGTGCAAACCTTCCTGATGCTCGCCCGTGCCCAGCGCAAAGACGCCGTCGCCACCCAGGCCGGGCTGGTGCAGGTGGCCGATGACCTGGCCGCCCAATGGCGCGCGCCGATCGAGCAAAAGGGCCTGAGCCTGGTGCTCGAGACCCCCGCCGAGGCGCCGGCCACCCGCTACAACGCGACCTTTTTGCAAACGGTGATGAGCAACCTGCTGCGCAACGCCCTGCACTACACCGACAGCGGGCACATCCGCCTGGCGGTGGGCAGCACCGCGTTCAGCGTGGAAGACACCGGCGTGGGCATCCCCAAAGACAAACGCGACGCGATGTTCAAGCCGTTCGTGCGCGGCACCGAAAAACGCGGCGAGGGCCTGGGGCTGGGCCTGTCGCTGGTGCAGCGCATCTGTGACGACCAGGGCTGGACGGTCGAGTTGGCCCATGTGCAGCCCCACGGTTGCTGCTTCACGGTGAACCTGCAGCCCCCCGCGGTGGTCTGAGCCTGCCGCTGGGGTGTGGAATGCAGTGATCGCCTACACGGCTTGACACAAAATTTTCACATCCTGATAACCTGCCGGCCACATCCGCTTGAATAACGTAGCCGCAGCCTGCGGGCCTGCCCCCTGTGGCAATGGTTCGCTCGACCCCTGCCTGCCCGTTGGTAGCGCCCCCAGGGCGAGTCAGTTTTGTGTGAGGAAGTGCCTTGATGACGACCGAAATGGCAAGCCCGATGCGTAGCTTCCAGGACTACTGGAGCAGCCGTGGCGAATGGGTGGAAGAGCCCAACCGCCGCCGCGGTGGCGAAAGCGGTGTACAGCGCGTGTTCGAAGGCGATGACGTGGTGTACGTGAAGCGCCAGACCGGCCACATCTACCGCAGCCCGCTGCACCCCTTCGGCCGCCCCACGGTGCTGCGCGAGCGCGATGCGCTCAATGGCTTGAGCGGGCTGAACGTCCGCGTGCCGGTGCTGCGCTTCTGTGGCGCCGAGCGCGACGAGCAGTTTGGCTGGAAGGCCCTGTTGGTCACCGAATCCCTCGAGGGCTTCATCGAGTACGAACAGTGGATCGCCGCCGGTGGCCGCGAGCGCTACGGCGAGGTGATCCATGAACTGTTCCTCAAGGACCTGGGCGAGAACCTGGCGCGCATGCACCGTGGCCGTTGGCAACACGGCTGCCTGTACATCAAGCACGTGTTCATCCGGGTCAAGCTCGACGCGGGCCAGGCACAGGTAGAGGCGGCGCTGCTGGATTTCGAAAAATGCCGCCAGCGCTTCACCAGCAGCCGCGCCGCCGCCCACGACATGAAGCAACTGCGCCGCCACTCGTCGTTCGCGGATGCCGACTGGCAAAAATTACTCTACTTTTATGAGGCAGCGTATGGCAGCGTTGTCAAAGGGTTGGAGTGATGAAACTAGAAATGGCACGAGCTTCGTTCGTGCTCCTGGCCCTGGGAATTACCGGCGTCGCCATGGCGGCCTGGCACCAACCCGGGCCTGAAATTCTGAGCGCTGCCCACGGCGAAGGGTTCTGCCCCTTGCCACGGGTGCAAAAGAGTCACACGGCATTGAAGCCGGACAAAGACCTGCTGTTGTTGGTATTTGGTTTAGCTCAGGGTTCGCGGGGGCAACAATGAGCGAGAAATGAGGGGGCACTGGGTGCCCCCTTATTTTTTACCCCGGGCGAAGGGCCAGTTGCCTAGCCCGCTGCCGCCACCCCCAAGTGGTTGTCCCAAAACCCCGCCGGCAACGCCAATGGCGTGCCCTTCACCGCCTGCGCCCGGCAGTCGTACAGCCGGCAGCGGCCTTGCCCCGAACTCACCACGAAGCCCTCGGCCACCGCCGCCACCCCGGCGCAATCCGGCACGTGGGCCTCTAGCCGCAGTACGCCGCTGTCCAGCGCCCAGATGAACAAGCGGTTCGCCCGTGGCGCGGTCAGGGCCACCAGCCGCAGTTCATCGTGCAGCGCCACGCTGGCGGTGTAATGGGCCATGCCTTGCAACTGCTCCGGCGCCACCGGGAACGGCACAAAGGCCTGGCCGGGGCGCTTGATCGCCAACAGTTCGGCGAGGTCTTCGCCGGCGCCCATGTACTGCTGGCAGGTGAGCACGGTGCCGTCACGGCCGATGGCCAGGTGGCGGATGCTGTTCATCGGTTGGGCCAGGGTTTCTTTCGACAACAGCGCGCCGTCGCGCTGCATCAGCACCAGGCTGGGCGCCATCGCGTGCAGGTTCATCTCCACCCGGCTTTCGGCTTCGGTGCGGATACCGCCGTTGGCCACCACCAAAGTTTCGCCGCAAGGCAGCCAGGCCACCTCATGGGGGCCGATGCCGTGGGTCGGCAGTTCATGCTCGCGGCGCAGCCGCTGGCCGTCAAAGCGATACACCCCGAGCAGGCCGCGGCCCGGGTCGGTGGTGTCGTTCTCGGTGAGGTAAAACCACTCGCCCGCCGCGTGCGCCACGCCGTGCCCGTAAAAGTGCCGGCCCGGCTCGGCCTCGAGGGTTTGCAGCACCTGGCCGCTGGGCAGGCTGAGCAGGTAGCAGGCGGTACCCGGGCGGCGCGCCACGAACAGCGCCAGCGGCAGGCGCGGGTGTTCGACCACCGCGTGGCAGCGCTGCGCCACCTCGGTGGCGAACGCCTGGCGGCCGTCGAGGTGGTAGCCCACCGCGTAGTGGCGGCCCTGGTCGTCGTCGCGGGCCGACAGCAACAGCGGCGAGGCGCCGCGGCGGCCACGGCGCAACAGTGCAAGGGTGGCGGCAAGCCGGCTGTGCAGGCCCATGGTTCAGTCTCCGTCGTTGGCGTTGAAACCCAACTGGATGCCCAGCGCGCGGGCCAGTTCGCCTTCGTGCAGGCGGTGGACCACGTTGAGGCTGTCGTACAGCACCTTCAACCGCGCCTGGCCTTCGCCACTGGCAAGCAGCTGCGCCAGGCTTTGTTCGCCGGCAAGCTGGCCGAGGGCGCCGTGGTAGGCGGCGTCGATCTTCCCGGCGAGGTCGTGGTGGTCTTTGCCGAGCAGGGTTTTCAGGCCGGCGCCGTCGGCCCCGGCCCACACTTCACGGGCGCCCTCGAGGCTGGCGCGCAGGCTCGCCAGCGAGGTGTCGCTGCGCCAGGCTTCAGCCTGGAACGGCTGCGGCACGCCCTTGCTCAGCCGGCCCATGGGCGCACCGAGTTTTTTCTTCAGGGTGTCCAGCGCGGTCACCTGGGCGCGCAGCACGTCGGCGATCGCCTCGTGGGCGTCGGCGTAGCGCTCGTTGGGGAATTGGCTCAGTTGCGCGAGCATGCCCTGCTGGGCGTTCCAGCTGGCCAGCATTTCTTCGGCCAGCCCCTGCTGGCGCTGCCCGATCGCCACCAGCAGCGGGCAGTAGCGGGCTTTATTCTGCGCGCTGGCCAGCTCCGGCTGGCTGTCGTAGAGGATGTATTCGTAGGCCGACAGGCCCTGAATCACCACGCTGGCCTTGGCCAGGGCGGCGGCGTCGATCGGCTGGCCGCTGGCGAGCAGTTGTTCAACCTGGCGCCCGACCAGGTTCTTTTTGTCGGGCCAGAACTGCACGCTCCAGGCGCGGTTGCCTTCGGCCAGCGGGCCGACCATCAACGGTTGCAGCGCTGCCCAGGCCTGCTGCGCGGTGGCGAACGCCGCGCGGGCCTGGGCCAGGTCTTCACGGCCTTCGCAGAACGCCAGGGCGCTGGCGGCCAGTTGCCGGTCGGCGTCGACCCAGCGCGCGTAGCTGGGCAAGATCACCTGCTTGGCCAGCGCCGCGCTGGTGGTCGCTTCGCGGTCTTGCGGGGTGCAGGCGCCCAACGCCAGGGCGGCGAGGCTGGTGAACAGCAATTTGGGGCGAAACATCGTCAGGCTCCGGGGTTATCAAAGGGAATCCAGAAAAGCCAACAGCGCGGCGCGCTGGTCGGCGTTGAAGGCCAGCACCCGGTCGCGCGCGGCCTGGGCTTCACCGCCGTGCCACAGCACCGCCTCGAGCGGGTTGCGCGCGCGGCCGTCGTGCAGCAGTTGGCTGTGGCCGTTGACCGTACGGGTCAGGCCCAGCCCCCACAGCGGCGCGGTGCGCCACTGTTGGCCGCTGGCGAGAAATTCCGGGCGGCCGTCGGCCAGGCCCGGGCCCATGTCGTGCAGCAGCAGGTCGCTGTAGGGCCAGATGCGTTGGTTGGCCAGCGCCGCTTCGGCGGCATCCGGAGCGGTGGTCCACTGCGGCACGTGGCAGCCCTGGCAGCCGGCCTGGTAGAACAGCCGCTTGCCCGCGAGCACTTGCGGCGCGGCCACGTCGCGGCGGGCTGGCACGGCCAGGTGGCGGGTGTAGAACTGCAACAGGCGGCGGATGTTGTTGCTCACCTCCACGCCGTCTTCGTTGCCGTCGCCAGTGGCCGCGGCGGCGCAGGCGGGTTGTGCGGCGGTGCAGTTTTGCCTGGGCAGCAGGGTGCTGCTCAGGCCCATGTCTTGCGCCGCGGCGTGGGCGTTTTGCTGGTCGAGGCTGGGCTGGCCGGCTTTCCAGCCGAAACGGCCCAGCGCGGGCGCGGCGGTGCTGGCGTTCCACACCCAGTTCGGTTGGCCAGCCAGGCCCAGGGCTTTTTGCTCGGCGGCGCGGGCGAGGATCGCCTGTTCGGGGATCGCCTCCAGCAGCCCCAGGCCGATCATCGGCGGCGCGATGCGCGCCGACATCAAGGTACCCGGGTGCATCGGCCCGTAGCCCAGTTGGCTGATGTGCAACTCGGGCTGGCGCAGGCGCACCTCGAAACCGTCCGCGAAGCGTACCGGCACTTCGCGGTAGCTCACCCGCAGGCGGCCCTCGGGTGCTACGCCAGGGATGGCCATGTCTTGCAACTGGGTGCCGTAGGTGGGCTCGGGCAACACGCCGTGCTCGGCCAGTTCGGCCTCGTTGCCTTGGGCGGGTATGGACAACCGCACCAGCATCGACACTGCGTTCAGCGCCTCCGGCGCGGGCGGGTGGCCACGGCCGTCGCGGATGTGGCAGGCCTGGCAGGCATTGGCGTTGAACAGCGGGCCGAGGCCGTCGCGGGCGGTGGTGGTCGCCGGGGCGATCACCCAAGGGCTGCGAAAGAAAGAATTGCCCACGCTGAAGTCCACCCGTTGCTCAAGGCTCAGGTTCGCCGCCGGCAGGGCAAAGGCGTTGCGGTCGGCGCGCTGCACGGTGGTGGCGCCGCCGCTCAAGGCCTCACCCGGCTCGGGCGCGTTGAAGGCGGGCACAGGCTCGCAGGCGGCCAGGGCAGCCGCTAACAAAGGCAATAAAAGGGCAGGGCGCGCGTACATCGGGCAACCGGGGCCTGCCGTCCATGGCGGGCCCGCGTGGCATCAGAACTGGTGGTCGGCGTTGTCGGGGTTCAGGTCGCTGATCCCCAGTTTGCCGGCGGCCTGTTCGATCGCCCCGGTTTGCTTGACCAGCGCGGCGATGGCGTCGCGAATCACCTGGTTACCGGCGTCATTGCCGGCGGCGATCAACTGGTCGAAGTGCTCGCCCTGGTTGGCCTTGTCGACGATCACCTGCATCTTCGCCTCGGTGGCGGCGAGGTCGGCCTTCAAGGTGGCGTCTGTGGGGGCGTCTGCCTTGGCCACCAGCGACGACAGGCTCGGGCCGCTGAGCAGGGTGCCGTCGGTGCGCTTGTATTCGCCCAGGTACACGTTGCGGATGCCTTTGGCGTTCCAGAACTCGGAGTTGTGGGTGTTATCGCTGAAGCAGTCGTGTTCGTCTTCCGGCGAGTTGGCCTCCAGCGCGACCTTCATGCGCTCGCCGGCCAGTTCGCCCAGCGACAGGCTGCCCATGCCGAAGAGCATTTTGCGCAGCCCGGCCTCGGCGGGCTCGGCCACCAGGGTGGCGCGGTAGTTGTTGGTGTTGCCGGGCGCCCATTGGCCGACCATTTCCTGCAGGTCGCTGACCAGCAACTCGGTCACTGCCTTCAGGTAGGCGCGGCGGCGGTCGTTGTGGCCGCCGGTGGCGCCTTCGCCTTCGAGGTAATCGGAGGCCGGGCGGTTGCCCGCGCCCGGGCCGGTGCCGTTGAGGTCTTGGCCCCAGAGGAGGAATTCGATGGCGTGGTAGCCGGTGGCGACGTTGGCCTCCGAACCGCCCAGCTCATTCAGGCTGGCGAGCTTCTCGGGGGTGATTTGCGCCATGTCGATTTTATCTTCGCCCACCTGCACGGTGCTGTTGGCGATGATGTTGGCCTTGCCGGCGGGGTTGCCCAGGGCTTGTTCGTAGTGCTCGTCGACGTAGTCGATCAGGCCTTCGTCGAGCGGCCAGGCGTTGACCTGGCCTTCCCAGTCGTCGATCAGGGTGTTGCCGAAGCGGAACACCTCACTCTGCAGGTACGCCGGGCGCGACGCGACCCAGGCCTCGCGGGCGGCCTTCAGGGTGGCATCGCTGGGGCTGGCGAGGAAGGCGTCGATGGCGCTTTGCAGTTGCTGCGCGGTGCTCAGCGAGTCACTGAACACGGCATGGACCATCTCGGCGTAGTGGGCCACCACGGCCTTGGCGGCGGCTTCATCGGGCGCGGCGGCGGTGCTGGCCGCGGGTGCGGGCGCGGTGGCCGGCGCGGGCGCCTGGGCGGCGGGTTTGCCTTTGTCGTTGCCTTCACCGCAGCCGGCGAGGGCGATGGCGATGGCCAGCAGGCTGGCGCTGGCCAGGGGGGTACGAATCATGGGGAAATCCTGGGCTATTGATGACGGCCGGCGGGGCACCCGCGAGCGGCGGCCATGATGCGAAGGATTTTCATTTGGTGCTAGGTGAAGGAAACTTCAGGTTACAAACCTGTTTCTTTTTTTTGCCAGAGGCAACGGAAGCCGGGCGATTGTAGGTGAGGCTACCTGTTTCTAAGTGTTACATGGCCCTTCGCCCGGCGCAGCCGGCGTACCCCCTCAGGGCAACGCGCCGACCTGGGCGTGTTCCCGCTGGCGCAGGAAAGCGGTGATTTCCTTGGCCGGCAGCGGCTTGCTGTAGTGCCAGCCCTGGCCCTCGTGGCAGCCCTCGGCAATGATGTACGCCTCTTGGTCGGCGGTTTCCACGCCTTCGGCGATCACCTGCATGCCCAGGCTTTTGCCCAGCTGGATGATCGCCCGCACGATGGTCGCGTCGTCGTCGTCTTCGAGCACGTCCTTGACGAAGCTCTTGTCGATCTTGATTTTGTCCAGCGGCAGGGACTTCAGGTAGCTGAGCGAGGAGTAGCCGGTACCGAAGTCGTCGATGGCGATCAGCGCGCCGGCGCGGCGCAGGCTGAGCAGGTGCTGGGCGGCGGTGGTGATGTCTTCCATCAGGCCGGTTTCGGTGACTTCGAGCTCCAGCGAACGCGGCGGCAGGCGGTAGATTTGCAGCAGGTTGCTGACCACCCGGGCCAGCTCGGTGTGGTGCAGTTGCACGGTAGACAGGTTGACCGCCATGCGCAGGCTGGTGAAGCCCTGGTCGTGCCATTCGCGCAGTTGCCGGCAGGCTTGATCGAGCACCCACTCGCCGATGGCGATGATGCTGCCGTTCTGCTCGGCCAGGGGGATGAACTGGTCTGGTGGGATGTTGCCGCGTTCGGGGTGGGTCCAGCGCAGCAGGGCCTCGACGCCGACCACGCTGTGATCCTGGTAGCTCACCTGGGGCTGGTACACCAACGCCAACTGGTCGCGGCCGAGGGCTTCGCGCAGGTCTTTTTCCAGCTCGCGGCGGCGGCGCATTTCGCTGTCGACGCTGGCGATGTAGAACTGGTAGCGGTTGCGCGAGCGGCTTTTCGCCAGGGTCATGGTCTGTTCGGCTTTTTGCAGGAGTTTTTCCGTGCTGTCGCCGTCTTCG
Organism: Pseudomonas sp. NPDC007930; assembly: GCF_042958985.1. NCBI lineage: Bacteria > Pseudomonadati > Pseudomonadota > Gammaproteobacteria > Pseudomonadales > Pseudomonadaceae > Pseudomonas > Pseudomonas sp. NPDC007930. The sequence continues at coordinate 444,403 of NZ_JBIBKC010000004.1, read as the reverse complement.
GGGAACAGGGTGATGCCGATGGTGGCGCGCAGGTTGATCGCTTCGAGGTCTAGCGCGAAGGGCGCCTCGAGGTCGTCGAGCACGCTCTGGGCCAGCTCGGCGGCCTCGTAGGGCTGCTCGATGTCGGCCTGCACCAGGGCGAACTGGTCGCCGCCCAGGCGCGCCAGCGCGCCCAGCCGGCCGCTGTGGCCGCGCAGGCGGTCGGCCAGGGCCAGCAGCAGTTGGTCGCCGGTCTGGTAGCTGAACTGCTCGTTGATGCCCTTGAAGTCGTCCAGGCCCACGCACAGCACCGCCACCCGGCGCTGCAGGCGGCCGGCGTCGACGAGGATCTTGTCGAGTTGGTCTTGCAACTGCTGGCGGTTCGGCAGGCCGGTGAGAAAGTCATACTGGGCCATGCGCAACAGGCTGTTCTCCGCCTCGTGGCGCAGGTGGGTGTTGCGTTCGATCGAGGCCAGCAGCTGGTTGGCGGTTTTGATCCACATCCCCAGCTCGTTGCGCTCATGGCCCTTGAGCAGCGGCAACTGGTGCTGCGCCGGGCGGTCGGGGTTGATCTGCGCCAGGTTGCCGAGCATGCGTGACAGCGGGCGGGTGAGCAGGTAGTGGTAGATCAGGTACAGCACCAGGGCCATGGCCATGGCGCGCAGCACCCCGGAAACGAAGATGATCACCGAGCTGGTGATGAACGCCTGGCCATAGGTGGCGGTGTCGAGGGTGATGGTCAGGTCGCCGTAGTATTCGCTGTAGGGCTCGCGGCCGACCAGGCGAATGCTGAAGGTTTTTTCGTTGCCAAGGATCGGGTCGGTCAGCCAACGCAGTGGCGTGCTGGCCAGCGGGCGGGTTTTTTCCGCCAGCATCGGTTCGTTGGGCAGGCCGATCGAGGCCTTGCGCACGGCAGTGTCCTGGAACAGCCCTTCGAGCACCTGCATGCCCATTTCTTTGTCGAGGCTGTACACCGCCTGGGTGGACGGGTCGCGGAACATGCTCAGGGTGCGCTGGGCATCGGTGTTCAACGCGGCGCGGGCCTTGCTGGCGTCGAATATGATCTGGGCGCAACTGAGCAGCACGCCGACGGCAAAGGCGGCGAGCAGCACTACCCTGAGCAATTTCACCGACAAGCTGTGCTTGGCTTCCAGCTTCAAAGCAAGGCTTCCTTCTGGGGCGCGTGGCATCAAAAAGCCATGAGTATTGGCAAAGCCGCGCTGACAGTCAAAGGGCAGTGCCTTCCGTACAGCCACGGGCAACGTTCGCCAGCATGACGACCATCGGTTTATCGGCTGATCTTGCCTGAAACTTAAACCGCTTGCCGAGCAATTTTTGGCGAACGGCAGTACCAGGTCCCAGACGAAAAACGCCCCGCTAAAGCGGGGCGTTCGGTGCGGCGGGGGCAGTGGCTCAGGCCTTGAAGGTATTGCCTTCGAACTGCTCGGCCACGAACTGCCAGTTGACCAGGTTCCAGAACGCCTCGACGTACTTCGGCCGCACGTTGCGGTAGTCGATGTAGTAGGCGTGTTCCCAGACGTCGCAGGTCAGCAGCGGGGTGTCGCCGCTGGTCAGCGGGTTGCCGGCGCCGATGGTGCTGGCCAGGGCCAGGGAACCGTCGGCTTTTTTCACCAGCCAGCCCCAGCCGGAGCCAAAGGTGCCGACCGCGGTTTTGGTGAACTCTTCCTTGAACTTCTCGAACGAGCCGAACGAGGCGACGATGGCATCGGCCAGGGCGCCGGTCGGCTGGCCGCCGCCGTTGGGGCTCAGGCAGTTCCAGTAGAAGGTGTGGTTCCAGACCTGGGCGGCGTTGTTGAAGATGCCACCGGACGACGAGGTGACGATTTCTTCGAGGGTCTTGCCTTCGAATTCAGTGCCCGGTACCAGGTTGTTGAGGTTCACGACGTAGGTGTTGTGGTGCTTGTCGTGGTGGAATTCCAGGGTTTCCTTGGAAAAGTGCGGCTGCAGGGCATCGTGTGCGTAGGGCAGCGGCGGCAGTTCGAACGCCATGGTGATTCTCCTAATCAGGTCTGTTGCGGTTTGCGCAAGGCCGATCACGGGCGGCCCCTCGTGGGCGCCGTAGAGTTTGTACTCTTTGCGGCGCAGCGACCGATCATAGCACCGGCCCTTGGCCTTAACCACGCAACAACTGTGTGGGATAGAGGTTCCAGAGCCCTTGCGCGCTGCGCTAGGCGAACTGACCGGCGACCAGTTGCAGCGCCACCGCGAACATCATCACCGCCACCATCAGGTCGAGCAGCCGCCAGGTGGCCGGCCGTGCCAGCCACGGCGCCAGCCACGCCGCGCCCAGCGCGAGGGCGAAGAACCACAGCGCCGAGGCACTGGCGGCGCCGGCCACGTAGGCCCCTGGGGTGGTTTGCTGGGCGCCGAGCGAGCCCACCAGCAGCACGGTGTCGAGGTAAACGTGGGGGTTGAGCAGGGTCACCGCCAGCGCGCTGGCCAGCACCGCGCGGCGTGAGCGCCGGCCCGTGGCCGCGGCGCTGTCCAAGGCCTGGCGGCGGCAGGCGCGGCGCAGCGCCTGGGCGCCGTACCAAAGCAGGAACGCCACCCCACCCCAGCGGGTGAGCGCCAGCAAGGTGGGGTTTTGCGCCAGCACGCTGGCCAGGCCGAACACCCCGGCGCTCATCAGCAGGGCATCGCACAGCACGCACAACGCCGCCACCGGCAAGTGGTGCTCGCGGCGCAGGCTTTGCGCCAAGACGAAGGCGTTTTGTGTGCCGATCGCAACGATCAGGCCGGCGGATACAAACAGCCCGTTGAGGTAGCTTTGCCACATATTAAGAAGGCTCCCAGTCAGAGATGGGCATTCTCCGTGGTGAGGCTTGATTAGCAAAATCAATGATCGTCATGGCATATTAGGAAAAATGATAACTCTGCAAGGCGGCCCGGAATGTTCGACTACAAATTGCTCAGCGCCCTGGCGGCGGTGATCGAACAAGGCGGCTTCGAGCGCGCCGCCGCGGCGCTCGGGCTCTCGCAGTCGGCGGTGTCGCAGCGGATCAAACTGCTCGAGGCGCGGGTCGGCGAGCCGGTGCTGGTGCGCGCGTTGCCGCCCGAGCCCACCGGGATTGGCCGGCGTTTGCTCAACCATGTGCAGCAGGTGCGCCTGCTTGAGCGCGACCTGCGCGGGCGGGTGCCGGCGCTGGACGAAGACAAACTCCCCGAGCGCCTGCGCGTGGCGCTCAACGCCGACAGCCTGGCGACCTGGTGGGCCGGGGCGATCGGAAGCTTCTGCAGCGAACACGGCCTGCTCCTCGACCTGGTGGTCGAAGACCAGGACGTGGGCCTGAAGCGCATGCGCGCCGGCGAAGTGGCCGCCTGTGTGTGCGCCGCCGAGCGGCCCGTGGCCGGGGCCCGCAGCGAGCCGCTGGGGGCGATGCGTTATCGGCCGCTGGCCACCCCGGCGTTCATCCAGCGCTGGATGCCCGGCGGCTTCAGCCCAGAGGCGCTGGCCGCGGCGCCGGCGCTGGTGTTCGGCCCGGACGACTTCCTCCAGCACCGCTACATGGCCAGCCTGGGGGTGAGCAGTGTGCAGGTGTACCACCTGTGCCCGTCGTCGGAGGGTTTCATGCGCATGGCCGAGGCCGGCGCTGGCTGGGGCCTGATCCCGGAGATGCAAGCCGCGCGGCTGCTCGCCGAGGGAGTGCTGGTCGAACTGCTGCCCGGCTACCACAGCGACGTGCCGCTGTACTGGCACCACTGGCGCAACGGCGGCGAATTGCTGGCCGCGCTCACCCGCCACTTGCTGCGCGAGGCGCCGCGTGCCTTGATTCCCCCCGCGGGCGTCCTCAGCACGCACGGCAATGAACAACCGCGGGGCGATGCATGAATATTCTGGTAACCGGGGCCACCGGTTTCATCGGCGGGCGCTTTGCCCGCGTGGCACTCGAGCAAGGCTGGCAGGTGCGCGCCTGCAGCCGCCGGCCGGGCGCGCTGGAGGCGCTCAAGCGCCTGGGCGCGCAGTGCCTGGAGGGCGACCTGGCCGACGCCGACTTTGCCCGCCGGCTGTGCGCCGGAGTCGACACCGTGGTGCACGCCGCCGGGGTGGCCGACCCCTGGGCCGGCAAGCTGGTGCTGCAGCGCGACGTGCTCGGCGCCACCGAAAACGTGGTCGAAGCCTGCCTCAAGGAGCACGTGCAGCGGCTGGTGTACGTGTCGACCGCCGAGCTGTACCGCGGCGGCCTGGCGCCGGTGCGCGAGGAGCAACTGCCGGCGCGCCAGCGCAGCGCCTATGGGCGGCTGCGCTTTCAGGCCGAACAGCGGGTGTTCGGCGCCGAGGAGTTTGGCCTGCAAGTGGTCGCCCTGCGCCCCACCCGGGTGGTCGGTGCCGGCGCCGGGCAATGGCTGGGGCGGCTGCTGCAATTGCACGCCAAGGGCCGCCTGCGCATCACCGGCAACGGCCTGAACCGGGTCGACTTCACCAGCGCCAACAACCTCTGCCTGGCCCTGCTGCTGGCGGTGCGCGCCGAGGGCGCCGGGCTGGGCCGGGCTTATAACATCAGCAATGGCGCGCCGGTGCCGCTGTGGGACGTGGCCAACTACCTCGCCCGGCAGTTGCAGTTGCCGCGGATCGACCGTTACCAACGCCCGGCCTGGGCCCGCGCCAAGGCGCTGTTCGCCGAAGCCGCCTGCCGGCCGTGGCCAGGGCGGCCGCGGCCGGCGATCAACTGGGCGGATGTGGGCCGGCTGAGCGAAGATTTCACCCTCGACATCAGCCGCGCGCGGCATCATCTGGGCTACACCGCGCCGGTGCCGGTGTGGGATGCCCTGGATGAATTCAGCCAGTGGTGGAAGGCCCTCGACACCTCTGGCAAATATCGCTGAACAGCCCGGGTTTTTCAGGGTCGATCGCAGCGGCGGTGTTCCGGTATAGAATCTCGGGCACTTCGCTATCACCTCCGTTTTGAAGGTTACCCATGGCAAAAGAACCGCTGGACGACTTCGACGACAACCTGCCCAGCCTGCGCGCAGACAACCGCGACGATGACTTCGCCGACCCAGAGCCGGCCGAGCCCCGCCACGGCCGTGGCCGCCGCGAGCCGGAGGCGGTGTACTCGCGCAACACCCCGGTAGTGAAGGTCAAGGCGCCGGGCAGCGGCGCGCTGTGGGCGCTGGTGCTGGCGTTGGTGCTGGCCCTAGGCGGGCTGGGCTGGTGGAGCTTCCAGCAAATTTCGCTGATGGAGCAGCAACTGGTGGCCACCCAGGAAAGCTTCGCCAAGGTCAGCGAAGAAGCCGCCGGCCGCCTGCGCGACATCAGCGGCAAGATGGCCGAAGGCGAAACCAGCAGCACCTCCGACACCGAGGCGATGAAGCTGACGATCAAGCAGTTGCAAGGCAAGCTCGACGACCAGAACCGCGCCGCCCAGGGCGTGGCCGGGCAGCAGGGCGATCTGGGCAAGCGCGTTGAGCAATTGGCCGCGCAACTGGCCGCCCAGCAAAGCGCCAACGAGCAAGCCCTGAAAACCCTCGCGGCCGACCTCGGCACCCTCAAGGCCGCCCAGGCCGGGCAGGGGAACGTAGACGCGCAGCTGAAAAGCCTCGGCGCGGACATCGCCAACCTGAAGAAACAACCCGACCTCAGCGGCCGCCTGCAGCAGGCCGAGCAAGACTTGATCGTGCTCAAGAGCGAAGTGGAAAACCGCCCGGCGCCGGCGGCCAGCAACAACGGGCCGAACAATCAGGAGTTCGACTCGTTCCGCGGGCAGACCACGCGCAACTTCAACTCGGTGCAGGGGCAGATTCAGAACCTGCAGCAGCAGATCGACGCGCGGCGTTGAGGTGGCTGCAGCGCTAAACAACAACGCCAGCCCTGGGGCTGGCGTTGTTGTGGTTGGCTGTTTACATTTTCCACTGCAAGCTGAACATCACGTTACGCGGGTCACCATAAACTCCCCCGCCACCAGCCGTTGGCAGCCCTTGCCAGTACTTTACGTCCGTCAGGTTGTTCAGGTTCACGCGTGCGTCCCAATGCTCATCAAACTTGTAGCCCGCCATCAGCCCGAAGATGGCGTAAGCGTCCTGATCTGACGTACCACCGTTGGTGCCAACCGCCCGGAACGTTTCGCTTTGCGCATAAACATCGGCGCCGACGCGCAACTTGTGCAAGGCGCCCGGTAAGGTGTAGTTGGTCGCAGCTTTGAACAAATGCTTGGGCTGTTCCGGGGCAAATTTCTTACCGTCGTCGCTGGTATCGGTATCGAATTGGCTCAGAACCAAGGTGTACGCCGCCGAGAACTGCCAGCTCGGGGTGATCGAACCGCTGATCTCGGCGTCGATACCGCGGCTAATCACTTTGCCCGCTGTGTCATAGCAGCGCTGTGCGGGGAAGGTTGGGCAGGTCAGCGCACTGTCGTTGGTGATCTCGTAAGCGCGGTTTTTCTGGATCATGTTGAACAGCCCGACGGTGCCGTTCAACGCGCCGTTCAGGTACTCGCCCTTCAGGCCAATCTCATAGTTTTCACCACTCATAGGCTCGACGACACCACCGCCCGCGGTCTGGTAGTTCTGCGGCTTGAAGATTTGCGTATAGCTGGCGTACGCCGAGTAGGTGTCGTTCAGGTCGTAGATCACACCCGCGTACGGTGTCACTTTCTGCGTGACGTTGTAGTCGTTGATGCCCGAGCGATCATCGTAGTTGTACCAAAGCACCCGGCTGCCGATGATGATATGCAGTGGGTCAATTGGGTTGAAGCGTGCAACGGCGTAAACGGATTTTTCGGTCGCAGTATTGGCGCTGGCGTAGGGTTGGCGATCGCTTGGGTTGTACTTGCCTACGTTGTGGTCAAAGTCGTAGGCGTTGATCACGTTGCTCTGCAGCCAATAGCCACCCCAGATATCAAACTCTTCCTTGCGGAAACTGGTGCCCACGCTCAGTTCATGCTCCCGGCCAAACAGCTGGAAAGGCCCGGAGAGCGACAGATCGGCGTTGGTCTGGTCGTCGGTGTCGTGATATTGCCCGCTTGATTGGGTGATCGTGCCGTTGCTGTAGAACGGGTAGCTGGAATAGGTATAGACCTTGCCCCAGATTTTCTGCGCAGCCAGCTTGGCGGTCCAACCGTTGTCGAAGTGGTGGGTCAGATCGCTGAACAGCGTGTAGTTGTCTTTGTCCCAGGCCGCCCAGTCGTTGCTGAGAAACGCCGAACGCGGTAGGTGAAGGTTTTCGCCGTTGGTGCCGCTGGGCAAGCCGCCCCAGTCAGATACGTTGTCATCGCGCTGTTTGGATGCGCCTATCGTCCACATCGTCGAATCGTTCAGGTCGGCTTCAACAATCCCGTAGAAGGTCTGGCGCTGGTTTTCACGGATGTCCGTGAAGCTTTTGTAGTCCTGATACGCCGCAACGACGCGGCCACGCACGGTGCCTGAATCATTGAGCCGGTTAGACGCATCTACCTCGGTGCGATAGCGATCCCAACTTCCAGCGCTGGTGGTGATGCTGGCCTGTGGCGTATCGGTAGGGCGTTTACGCACGAGGTTCAGGGTTGCGGAGGGGCTGCCAGCGCCAGTCATCAGGCCGGTGGCACCGCGCACGACTTCAACACGGTCGTACATGGCCAGGTCCGCAGAGGACAGCACGTCTTGCGTGTACGTACCTACGCTGGTCGGTAAACCGTCGTACATGATGTTGTCGATCTGAAACCCCCGAGACAGGAACATCTGGCGGTCCGAACCATACTTTTTGATCGTCACACCCGGGGCGTTCTTGACCACATCGTTCAGGTCGTTCATGCCTTGGTCTTCGATGCGCTGGCGGGTGATCACGCTCACCGATTGCGGCGTTTCACGGATCGACAGCGGCAGCTTGGTCGCGGTGTTCATGCTTTTGGTGGTGTATGACTTCACCCCCTCAGTCGAGGCTGGGTCGCTGGTCACGCTTGCGATTTCCCCCTCCGCCGACACCTGACTAACCCCCAACTGAATGCTGCCATCAGCCCCCGCCGACCCCGCATCCACGACCGTCGCGACATTCCCTTGTACGCTCCCGACCAGCCCGCTTCCGGCGAGCAGTTGTTGCAAGGCGGCAGCAGGTTCCATTTGCCCGTTCAGCGCCGGGGCGGTTTTACCCGCGACTGCGGCTTGCGGGAACACCACCCGTAGGCCGGCCGCCTGGCCGAGCGCCTGCAAGGCTTGGCCCAGCGGCTGGGCAGGCAGGTGCAAGCTCACCGGCGCGGCATGGGCCAGGCCAGCGCTGAGCAGCGAAATGGACAGCGCCAACGAGCGCAGTGGGAAAGTTTTCATAATTATTGAAGTCCTCGGGCAAGGCGCAAGCGTCCGCCGTGCCCCCGCGGCACGGTGTCGGTCAGGGAATGTCTGGGCTTGCGAAGCACGCTGAGTAGCGAGCGAGCAGAAGGTATGCAAATGTAAAAAAAATGTAAATAGCAATTTATCGTAAATGGAAAATATTTACATACAGATATGACTCGCAAAAAGGATCCATTCCCGATCCACGCTCAGAGCTGCCATGTTGCCGGGCTACACTGGCGGTGTCCCCAGCCACAAGGCCCCCGCCATGGCGATGAGCAGCGCCACCTTCCGCGACCTGGCCCTGGCCAACCCGGTCAATGCCGCCCTGGCCGAGCGCCTGCCCGCGCTGGGCATCGGGCAGTGCCTGCTGTGTGCCGGGTGCCTGTTCCAGGCGGTGTGGAACGCCCAGGCCGGGCGCCCGCCGGACTGGGGGGTGAAGGATTACGACCTTTTCTATTTTGACGCCGATACCCGCTGGGAGGCCGAAGATGCCGTGATCCAGCGGGTGCGCGAGGCGTTTGCAGACCTGCCAGTGAACATCGACATCAAGAACCAGGCGCGGGTGCACCTGTGGTACCGCGAGCGCTTTGGCGGCGATTACCCACCCCTGCACAACGCCCGCCAGGGCGTGGACCGTTACCTGGTGGCGGGCACCTGCGTGGCGCTGGATGTGGCCGATGGCAGCGTATACGCCACCTACGGCCTGGAGGATGTGGAGCACGGCGTGTTGCGGCCCAACCCGCGTATCCACAGCCCGGCGCTGTTCGCCGCCAAGGCGGCCAGCTACCGGGCGCGCTGGCCGTGGTTGCGGGTGGTTGGCGCGGGCGAGTGGCCTACCAGTTGTAGCTGAGGGTGGCGATCACATTGCGCCGTGGCCCGTAGTAGCAGGCGCTGGGGTTGCTGCAGGCGGTCACGTATTGCTTGTCGAACAGGTTGCTGGCGTTGAGCGCCACCCGCGTGCCTTCCAGTTCCTTGGCCAGTTCACCGAGGTCATAGTGCACGGCGGCGTCGGCCACGGTCACGTTGCCGGTCTTGATGCGCTGGCGCGCGGCCACTGGCGAGCTGCCGCTGCTGCCCCACAGCGCACCGGTGTAGCGCGCGCCGGCACCCAGGCCGAGGCCGGCCAGCGGGCCTTCGCGCAGGGTGTAGTCGAACCACAGCGAGGCCTGGTGGCGAGGGGTGAAGGGCAGTTCGTTGCCTTTGTCGGTGTAGGCCGAGGTGAGGTAGCCGGAGCGGGTGATTTCGCTGTCGGTGTAGGTGTAGGCGGCCAACAGGTCGAGGTTGCGGGTGAGCGCGGCCTTGCCTTCAAGCTCCAGGCCACGGCTGACGGCTTCGCCGATCTGCACGGTGTTGCGGGTGTCGGCCGGGTCGGCGGTGGTGAGGTTTTTCTGGGTGAGCTTGTACACCGAGGCGGCCAGGTAGCTGTCTTGCCCAGGCGGCTGGTACTTCACCCCGGCTTCGTACTGCTCGCCCTCGGTGGGCTTGAAGATCGGCGTGGTCGCGCTGACGCTGGTGTTCAGGGTCGGGTCGAAGGCCTGGGAGTAGCTCACATAAGGCATCAGGCCGTTGTCGAACAGGTAACCGAGGCCGGCGCGCCAGGTGGCCTTGTGGTCGTCCTGGTCGATGCTGCGGTCGGCCGGGTTGGCGCGGTCGGGGCGGAAGTGGCTGGTGGACTCGGCGCGGTCGTAGCGCCCGCCCAAGGTCACGATCCAGTGGTCCCATTTGATCTGGTCCTGCAGGTACAGGCCGGTTTGCTTCTGTACCTGGTACATGTCGCGGCCTACGTACTGGCCGCTGACGCTGCCGGCGTAGCTGGGGTTGAACGGGTCGAGGCTGGTGAAGGTGCCGTTGACCACGTCGTTGTCCAGCGCGTTGCGGCGCAGGTCCAGGCCCATCAGCGCGGTGTGCTGCAGGGCGCCGGTGGCGAAGCGCGCCTGGGCCTGGTTGTCGACGTTGAAGATCTGGATGTTGCGCTTGATGTCCGAGGCCAGGCGGTTGAGCACGGGGCTGGTGGTGCTGGCGTAGCCGTTGTTGAAGGCGGAACGGTTTTGCACGTTGACCTTGGTCCAGCGCAGGTTCTGGCGCAGGGTCCAGGTGCTGTTCAGTTGGTGTTCGAACAGGTAGCCGAGCTGGTAGCTTTCGCGGCGCATCTGGTCGTAGTGCGGGTCGCCGAGCAAGGTGCTGCTGCCAATGTGGCCCCAAGGCGAGCCGTCCAGCGAGCCGCGTTCGGGGTAGTACTGCTCGGTGGTGCCGCCCCAGTCATGCTGGTACTGGGCGAGCAGGGTGAGCGAGGTGCGCTCGTTGGGGCGCCAGGTGATCGCCGGGGCGAAGAAGTCGCGGTTGTTGGCCACGTGCTTGACCTGGGTGCCGCTGTCTTTGCTCAGGCCGGTGAGGCGGTAGCTCCACTGGCCCTGCTCGTCGAGGGCGCCGCCGAGGTCCAGCGCGGCCTGCTTGAGGTCGTGGCTGCCGGCCTGCAGTTGCAGTTGATGCAGGGCGCTGGTGGTGGGCATCTTGCTGGTGAGGTTGATCAACCCGCCGGGGCGGCTCTGGCCGTAGAGCATCGAGCTCGGCCCACGCACCACCTCCACGCTTTGCAGGCCGTAGGGCTCGGACATACTGCCCTGGCCACTTTCGCCATAGGGCAGCATCAGCCCGTCCTGGAACACGTAAGGCGAGAAGCCGCGCATGCGGAACTGCTCGCGGCTGTTGTTGCTGCCGGTGTATTCGCCGTAGATGCCGGGGGTGTAGCGCACCGCCTGGCTCACGTCCTGCACGGCCTGGTCGTTCATCTGCTTGCGGGTGACCACCGACACCGACTGCGGCACTTCCACCAGTGGCGTGTCGGTTTTGCTGGCGCCACGGCTGTTGCGCGCCACGTAGCTGAAGTCGCCGTTGTCGGCGCCGCTGTCGGCGTGGGCGTTGATGTTCACCTCGCCCAGGCTGACCTCGCCGGCCGGCAGGCGCTTGAGGGTCAGGCTGCCGCCCGGCGTGCGTTCCAGGCCCAGGCCACTGCCGGCCAGCGCTTGCGCCAGGGCTTGCTCGGCGCTCATTTCTCCGCGCACCGGCGGCGCCTGCAAGCCACTGACCAGGGCCGGCGGGTAGGCGATTTCGCGGCCGCTCTGCTGGGCGATGCGGCCCAGGGTGGTGGCCAGGCTGGCGGCCGGCAGGTCGAAGCTGGCGGCCTGGGCCAGGCAGCAGGCCAGGCCCAGCGGCGCGGCGAGCAGGGTGAGGGCGAGGGTACGGCGGGGCATGGCGGGGCTCCATTAACGGCTGGCGAGTGCGAGCGCTTCATGGGCTATGTGCAACCAGCGCGCAAAAGCGATATAGGCAAGGTGAAAAAAATCAGGCCAGGCTCAGGCTCACCCACCACGGGCCCAGGCGCTGCAGGCGCAGCGGCAGGGTTTGCGCCAGGGTGATCAGGGCGCGGTCGCTGTTGTCCAGCGAAAACACCCCAGACACCCGCAGCGCGGCGGCCTCCGGGCTGGCGCGCAGCACACCGTGGCGGTACGGGCGCAAGGCCGCGAGCAGGTCGCCCAAGGGCCAGTCGATCACGTTCAGCCAGCCGTCCTGCCATTGCGCTTCGCCGCTGAGGTGGGCCGCCAGCGGGCTGATCGGCTCGGCCAGGCGCGCGCCTTCGCCGGGGTTCAGGGCCAGCCGGGCACCCGCTGCGTTGATCAGCGTGGCGCTGCCGCGCAGGGCCCATACGTGCGCCGCCTGCGGCCCCAGCGCGACCATCACCCGGGCGTTCTGGCACTGCACCTGGCCCGCGCGGCTGAACACGCACAGCGGTTGCGCCGCGGCGCTGGCATCGATGATCAGTTTGCCGCTGAGCAGGTTCAGTTGGCGCGGCGCGGGCAGGTTGACCGCGCTGCAGGCATCGAGGGTCAGCCGGCTGCCGTCGGCCAGTACCTGGCTCAAGCGCTGCGCGGTGCCGGTGTGCAGGTCTGCGCCCCAGCCGGCCAGTGGCATGCCCGGGGCCCGCAGCAGTTGGCTGGCCACGCCCACCCCGGCCAGCGCCAGCGCCCCGCGCAGCAGGTGGCGGCGGCTGGGGCGTGGCGCCTGCAGGGTTTGCCGGGTGAGGGCGTGGCGTTCGCCCAGTGGTGCCAGTACCCGTTGCACCTGGCCCTGTACCAGTTGCCACGCGGTGGCATGGCTAGGGTCCGCGGCGAGCCAGCGCTCGAAGGCGCGGCGCTCGTGGGCTGGCAGGGTTTCATCGCGCAGGTTGGCGCTCCATTCGATGGCCTGCTCCAGCGCCGCGCGGCTGGGGGCGCTCATTGCAGCAGCTCGCGGCAGCACAGTTGCAAGCCCTTGGCCACGTACTGGCGCACGCGGATGGTCGACACCCCGAGCAGGGCGGCGATGTCGGCGTATTTCATGCCGTCCAGCTGGCTGCACAGGAACGCCGTGCGCGCCCGCGGCGACAACCCATCGAGCAGCGCGTCAAGCTGCATCAGGGTTTCCATCACCAGCACCTGCTCCTGCGCCGAGGGCGCGTACTGCTCCGGCTGCGCGGCCAGGGCTTCGAGGTAGGCCCGCTCAAGGTCACGCCGGCGCCAGGTGTCGTACATCAAGCGCTTGGCGATGGTGGTCAGCAACGCGCGCGGCTCTCGAATCGCCTGGGGCGCTGGCAAGGCGACCACCTGGGCAAAGGTTTCGGCGGCCATGTCGGCGGCATCGTGGCGGCAACCCAGGCGCGCGCGCAGGCGTTCGAACAGCCAGCCGTGATGGTCACCGAACAACTGCCGCAGCACCTGCTGGCGCAAGGCGAGCGGGGACGGCGGGCAAGCGGAGAGAGGGGCGGCAGGTGGCATGTGAGAACGGCTGACCAATGACAATTGTTATCAATTATTGCCGGTAATGGCCTGCTTCGGCAATCGCGCCGCACCGCAGTGCGCGCGGCCCGGTAAATGTCATGAAATTTCCGCGAACTTATTTAGTTCGCCAGCTAACTAACTGGAGCGATGGCCTTGTGACATTTTGTCACACTTTAATCCCTCTACTTCGCGCCCAGGAGCGCAATCCCCGTGGCAGGACCTACCTCTCCCCCCCGGATTACCGGGTACCTGATCGCTTTGGCCGGGCTGGCGCTGGCCGCCGGTGGCCTCTGGTTGTTGACCCTGGGCGGCAGCCCTTACTACCTCCTGGCCGGCGGCGGCACGCTGGTCAGCGGCCTGGCCCTGGCACGCGGCGCGCGCTGGGCCTTGCACCTGTATGCGCTGGTGCTGGCCGGCACCGTGCTGTGGGCGTTGTACGAAGTGGGCCTGAATGGCTGGGAGCTGGAGCCACGCTTGTTGATCCCGGCGTGCCTGGGCATCTACCTGCTGTTGCCCTGGGTGGTGCGCAAGGTCGGCCCACGGCCCGGCTACGGCCGCGGGCAACTGCCGCTGCTGGCGGCGGTGCTGCTGGCGGTGCTGGTGGGGGCGGCGTCGTTGCTGCATTCGCCGGGTATCCAGGGCCAGGCGGCCCTGGCCAGCGACGCCAAGGCTGAACCTGATGCCTTGGTGGCCGACGAAGACTGGACCTTCTACGGCCGCACCCCGCAAGGCGACCGTTACTCGCCGCTGGCGCAGATCACCCCGGCCAACGTTGGCCAACTGAAGGTCGCCTGGCAGGCGCAAACCGGCGACACCATGCGCCCCGGTGAAGACCAGGGCGGCACCGACGCCGGCCACGAATTCAACTTCGAAGACACCCCCACCAAGGTGGGCGACACCCTCTACGTGTGCACTGGGCACAGTTGGGTAGTGGCCTTCGACGCCAAGACCGGGCAGAAGAAGTGGAGCTTCAACCCCAAGGCCGACACCGACGCCGACGTGTACCTGGCCTGCCGCGGCGTGGCCTATTACAAGGCGCCGGAAGGCACCGCCACCGACTGCCCGACGCGGATCATCGCGCCGGTGCTCGACGCCCGGGTGATGGCGCTGAACGCCGAAACCGGCAAGCCGTGCGAAGACTTCGGCGAGCACGGCTTCATCTCGCTGACCCAATACCTGGGCCATGTGCAAAAAGGCTTTCACTTCGTTACCTCGCCGCCGCTGGTGGTGCATGACCGGGTGATCCTCGGCGGCTGGGTGTGGGACAACCAGGCCGAGCACGAACCCTCCGGCGCGGTGCGCGCCTTCGACCCGCTGAGCGGGGCGATCGTCTGGGCCTGGGATGTGGGCCACACCCCGCACAACTTCAAACCCGGCGCCAGCGACGAGTTGACCCGCGGCACCCCCAACGCCTGGGGCGTGTACACCGCGGACCCGGCCCTGAACCTGGTCTACCTGCCGATGGGCAACGCCACCCCGGACTACTTCGGCGGCCACCGCCGGCCGTTCGATGAGAGCTACTCCAGCAGCGTGGTGGCGCTGGACATCAGCACCGGTGAAGAGCGCTGGCACTTCCAGACCACCCACCATGACCTGTGGGACATGGACCTGCCCATCGGGCCGTCGCTGGTCGACCTGCCAGACCCCGCCAACCCCGGGCAAAGCCTGCCGGCGCTGGTGCAAACCAACAAGCGCGGGGAGTTCTTCATGCTCGACCGCCGCACCGGCACGCCGATCGCCCAGGTGGACGAAAAGCCCGTGCCGCAGGGCGCGGTGGCCGGTGACTTCACCTCGCCGACCCAGCCGTTTTCCACCGGCCTGCCGTCGGTGACCCCGGCCGACCTGACCGAGCAACACCTGTGGGGCGCCACGCCGTTCGACCAACTGGCGTGCCGCATTCAGTTCAAATCGCTGAACTACCGCGGCCAGTTCACCCCGCCGGGGCTGAAGACCACCATCGTCTACCCGGCCTTCGACGGCGTGATCGACTGGATGGGCGCCTCGATCGACCCGGTGAACAAGCTGGTGGTGGCCAACGCCAACTACATCCCGTTCATCGTGCAGTTGATGCCCCGTGAACCGGTGGAGAAAACCGGCGGCCTGCCGGCCTGGGATGGCAAGGGCGACCAGCCGGCCAACCCGTCGGCCTACACCCCGCAATACGGCACCCCATACGTGGCCACCGTGCACCCCTGGCTGAACCCGCTGGGCGTGCCGTGCAACTCGCCGCCGTGGGGCACCCTGACGGCCATCGACCTGAACACCCGCAAGATCGCCTGGCAGCACCCGATCGGCACCACCCGCGACACCGGGCCGTTCGGCACCCACACCAACCTGCCGTTCAACACCGGGATCTTCAACATTGGCGGGAACATCGTGACCCGCGGCGGCCTGGTATTCATGGGCGCCACGGCAGACAACTACCTGCGCGCGATCGATGAGCGTAGCGGTGAAGTGGTCTGGGAATCGCGCCTGCCGGCCGGTGGCCAGGCAACGCCGTTGTCGTATGCGGTCGATGGCGAGCAGTACGTGGTGATCGCCGCCGGTGGCCACGGCGGGCTGGGCACCACCACGGGGGATTATGTGGTGGCGTATAAGCTGGGAGGGGGGCAAGCCCGCTAGCGGGACGTTTCAAGCGGCAAGTGAGTGTGACCTCGCTTGCCGCTTGCAGCTTGCTCCTTCACCGCTTGCCGCTTGCTCCTTGCTGCTTCCCCCTACATCCGCGGGTAATCCAGATACCCCTTGGCGCCCTTGCCATAGAAGGTGCTGGTGTCTGGCTCGTTCAGCGGCGCATCGGCGGCCAGGCGCGCGGGCAGGTCTGGGTTGGCGATGAACGGCACGCCAAAGGCGACCGCGTCGGCCACGCCACGGGCGAGGGCGGCGTTGGCGCTGGCCTTGGTGAAGCGCTCGTTCATGATGTACGGGCCGCCAAAGGCGTCCTTGATCTGCGCGCCAAGGCTGTCGTCGGCTTCTTTTTCACGGGAGCAGATGAACGCGATGCCGCGTTTGCCCAGCTCGCGGGCCACGTAGGTGAAGGTTTCTTCGCGGTTGGCATCGCCCATGTCGTGGGAGTCTGCCCGCGGTGCCAGGTGCATGCCCACGCGGCCAGCGCCCCACACTTCGACTACCGCATCGGTGACTTCGAGCATCAGCCGCGCGCGGTTTTCCAGGCTGCCGCCGTATGCGTCGCTGCGCTGGTTGGTGCTGCTCTGCAGGAACTGGTCAAGCAGGTAGCCGTTGGCGCCGTGGATTTCCACGCCGTCGAAGCCGGCCGCCTTGGCATTCTCGGCGCCCTGGCGGTACGCCTCGATCACTTCGGCGATTTCTTCGGTTTCCAGCGCGCGCGGGGTGGGGAAGTCTGCCAGTGGGCGCACCAGGCTCACATGGCCCTTGGGTTGCACCGCGCTCGGCGCCACCGGCAGTTCGCCGTTCAGGTAGCTGGGGTGGGAAATCCGCCCCACGTGCCACAGTTGCAGGAAAATCCGCCCACCGGCGGCGTGCACCGCCTTGGTCACGTTGGCCCAGCCACGCACCTGGGCGTCGCTCCAGATGCCGGGGGTGTCGGGGTAGCCCACGCCCATCGGCGTCACCGAGGTCGCCTCGGAGAGGATCAGCCCAGCGCTGGCGCGCTGCACGTAGTACTCGGCCATCATCGCGTTGGGCACCCGGCCTTCATCGGCGCGGCAGCGGGTCAGCGGCGCCATGATGATGCGGTTGGGCAGTTGCAGGTCGCCCAGTTGGATCGGGTCGAAAATCGTCGTCATAGGTGGTGCCTCTGTCAGTGAGTGGCGGGGGCCAGGGTGGCGTTGCCGCCCCGGCTGAAGGTAATGAAGGTCAGCAGTAGCGCCAGCACGGCCAGCGCGCCAGCAGCGAGGGGGACCGACGTCAGGCCCAGGCCGCGGTCGATCACCGCGCCGCCGACCCAGGCGCCGAGGGCGTTGCCCACGTTGAAGGCGCTGATGTTCAAAGTGGAGACCAGGTTCGGCGCGGCTTGGCCAGCGCTGACCACGTTCACCTGCAGGGCCGGCACCGCGGCGAAGGCCGCCGCCGCCCAGAGGAACAGGGTGATCTCGGTGGGCACCAGCGCGTGGCTGGTCCAGGCCAGGGCAGTGGAGACCACCGCCATCGCGCCGAACACCAGCAGCAGGGTGGTGCTCAGGCGCCAGTCGGCCAGCTTGCCGCCAATGATATTGCCCAGGGTCAGGCCCAGGCCGATCAGCAGCAGCGTCCAGGTCACGCCGCGCGGCGACACCCCGGTGACCTCGCCCAGCAGCGGCGCTACATAGGTGAACAGGGTGAACATCGAGGCGGCGAACAGCGCGGTCATGCCCAGTGACAGCCAGATCGCGCCGTTTTTCAGGGCGCCCACTTCAGCGGCGAGGTCCAGCTTGGCTTCTTGCTGGTTGCGCGGCAGGTAGCGAATCAACCCGATGAAGGCCAGCACGCCGATCAGCGTGACCGCCCAGAAGGTCGAGCGCCAGCCGGCGGCCTGGCCCAGCGCGGTGCCCAGCGGCACGCCGAGCACGTTGGCCAGGGTCAGCCCGGTGAACATCAGCGCCACGGCCTGGGCGCGCTTGTTCGGCGCCACCAGGCTGGCGGCCACCACCGAGCCGATGCCGAAGAACGCGCCATGGCACAGGGCGGTGACCACCCGGGCGAGCATCAGCAGGTTGTAGTCGGCGGCCACCGCGCACAGCAGGTTGCCGAGGATGAACACGCCCATCAGCACCACCAGCGCTTGCTTGCGCGGCAGGCGGGCGGTGGCCAGGGCCATGAACGGCGCGCCGAGGGCCACGCCGAGGGCATAACCGGTGACCAGCCAGCCGGCGCCGGGGATGCTCACCTGCAGGTCGCTGGCCACCTCGGGCAGCAGGCCCATGATCACGAACTCGGTGGTGCCGATGGCGAACGCCGAGAGCGCCAGGATGATGAGGGAAAGCGGCATGGGGAAAATCCTTGTCAGAGCTGTTGGCTCAGTTGATCGAGAAAACGTTGCAGCGCGGCTTCGTCACGCTTGAAGAAGTGCCACTGGCCAAGCTTGCGGCTGGTCACCAGGCCGGCGCGTTGCAGCGTGGCCAGATGGGCAGACACCGTGGACTGCGCCATGGCGCAGCGCTGGATGATCTGCCCGGCGCAGACGCCGTGCTCATGCGGGTGGTACTGCTCGGGGAAGCTACCCTCCGGGTCTTTCAGCCAGGCCAGGATCTCCCGCCGCAGGGGGTGGGCAATGGCCTTGAGGATGTCGTCGAAGTCGTCGGGCATGGCAGCGGTGCGTCTGTGTATATCGGGTTTGAGCGAAATTTAGATCGGCCCAGGGCGATGCACAAATGCCTGGCAGGCATGGTGCTTATCGATGCCAGTGATACAGATGCCGGTGTAAGCTTTGCCTATGAACTACCTCGCGCACCTTCACCTGGGCGGCCCGGCGCCGCAGCAACTGCTCGGCAGCCTCTATGGCGATTTCGTCAAGGGGCCGCTGGCGGGGCAGTACGCGCCCACCCTGGAGGCGGCGATCCGCCTGCACCGGCAGATCGACCGCTACACCGACCAGCACCCCCAGGTGCTGGCGGCGCTGGCGCGCTTCCCGAGTGCGCGGCGGCGGGTGGCGGGGATCGTTCTCGACGTGTTCTTCGACCACTGCCTGGCCGCCCATTGGCAGGACTACGCCGCCGAGCCGCTGGGGCGCTTCACCGCCGAGGTGTACCGGGTGCTGCGCGCCACCCCCGACCTGCCCGGGCGCCTGGCGCAGATCGCCCCGCGCATGGCCGCCGATGACTGGCTGGGCGCCTACCGGGATTTCGACACCTTGCACGCGGTGTATGCCGGGATTGGCCGGCGCCTGTCACGGGCGGGGGTGATGGACGGGGTCATGGCTGAGCTTGAGCCGCTGTATGACGACTTGCTCGAGGATTTTCGGCTGTTCTACCCGCAGTTGCAGGCGTTTGCGGCGGGGCAGCGGTAGGTAGGGCCGGCCGCTTAGGCCACAGCCCCCGCCACCGCCTCGGGCACGGCCTGCGGCGCCCTTTGCAGTACCGTGCGCACCGCGCCCTGCGCCGCGTGGGCCAGCGCCGCGCGTTCCTGGCCACGGCTGGCGATGGGCGGCAGCAGGTGCACTTCTACGTCGATCGGGCCAGCGCTGAGCACGCGCATCAGGTGCGAGAGCATGTCGTCGTCGCCCACGAACGGCGCCACGTCGCAGGGCTGGCCGTTGCGCAGGTAGCGCAGCGCCACCGGCTGCACCGGCGCGCCGCTTTCGACGGCGCAGGCCAGCAGGCGGCCGTGGAAGGTCCGCACATCGCGGCCGTCGGTGGTGGTGCCTTCGGGGAAGATCAACACCGGGCCACGGCGGTGCAGGTGTTCGGCCATGTCCTGGCGCAGGCGTTGGCTGTCGCCGGCGCCGCGGCGGATGTAGAACGTACCGGCGCGGGTGGCCAGCCAGCCGGCCACCGGCCAGCGGCGCACTTCATCCTTCGACAGAAAGCTGATCGGCGCCAGTTGGCCGATCACGGCGATGTCCATCCACGACACATGGTTGCTCAGCCACAGCATCGGCGTGGCCGGCAACGCGCCGTGCACCTGCACGCGCAGTGGCAGCGCCCGGCACAGCGCCGCCATGAAGCGGCGCATGCAGCGCTGCGGCAGGCCATGGCGGCCGGGGACCTTGAAGCGCTCGAGCAGCATCAGGCTGGCGGCCATGGCCAGGCCCATCAGCACCACCAGCAGCATCCACAGCAGGCGAACGGCGCGCATCACACGGCCGCCTTGAAGTGGCGGGCGTAGCGCGGGCACAGTTCGTCGCGCTTGAGCAGGATGAACACGTCGGCGACCTGGAAGTCCTGGTCCCAGCAAGGCTCGCCGCAGATTTTCGCGCCCAGGCGCATGTAGGCTTTGAGCAGCGGCGGCATTTCCGCGATCAGGTTGGCCGGTACGTCGAGGTTCGGCAGCGGCGTGCGCGGTTCGGCGCGCAGGTTCTCGGTGCACAGGTGGCGCTCGCGCAGGCGCTGCATGATCGCCTCGGCCTGCAGGCCGCCGTCTTGCATCGGGATGCTGGCGCAGCCCATCAGGTAGCTGTAGCTGCCCTCGTTGAGCACCTCGGCCAGCTCGCTCCAGAGCACGGCGATGGTGCCGCCGCTGCGGTAGGCCGGGTCTACGCAGGTGCGGCCGATCTCCAGGATCGGCCCTTGCAGGTGGCCGAGGCCGTGCAGGTTGAATTCTTCTTCGCTGTAGAAGCGGCCCACATGCTGCGCGGCGCGGTGGTCGAGCAGGCGGGTGGTGGCGACCAGCTCGCCGCTGGCGAGATCGCGCACACCGATGTGGGTGCACCAGGCGTCGAAGTCGTCTTCGTCCAGGCCCCGTTCGGCGCCTTTGAGGCGGGCGTTGAACTCGGCGCTGAATACCCGGAAGCGCAAGGCCTGGGCTTGTTCGACCGCCGCGGGGCCGATCAGGCGCTCGGCGCGCAGTTGGCGTTCGGGGCGGCGTGCGGCGGTGAGGGCGATCTGGGACATGACAGGTCTCCTAAAGCTGGCCTGGGGTGCGGCCGGTCGGCTAAGTTCGGCCAGCTCAGGCTATGTAGGAGGGGTGTCATGATCGTTACGGTTGGGTGATGGTTGTGTGACGCCGCTCAGGCGTTCGAAAGCTGGTTGACCCCGGTGATCGCACCGTTCCAGATCATCTCGTAATGGGCAGCTTGCACCACCGAGGTCACCCAGCGCGGGGTCATCAGGGCCCAGCACAGTTGCCCTGGCGCGCGCACCGAGTGGTAGCGCAGCCCGGCGCAGCCAGCCCGGTGTGCCTGCCTGCCCAGTGCATGGGCGTGGCTATAGTCGTCGGCCGCATAGAGCGGCGCGGTGGCCGGCAGCACCGTGGCATCGCGCACGCCGGTTTCGCTGAACTGGCAGCACAGGCCGCGAAACACGAAGCGCTCGTAGCTCAGGCCGGTGACCCGCGACCAGTAGGCGTTCTGATGGTGGCGCACCTCGGCGATCGCCGTGGCCGGGGTGTCGGCCAGATACAGCACCCCGTAGCTGCCGTCGCTGAAGCGCGAGCCGGCCGGGTTGACATGGGTGAACGGCGCCGCCGCATAGGAGCAGCCCGGGATGCCGAAGGGGATGTCGCCCAAAGGGATCAGCTCGAGCCGGCCCACTTCGTTCTGCAGCCTGGGGTTGGTCAGTGCCTGCAGTTGGTAAAGTGCCTCGAATTCAGAAGCATCGGCCACATCGTCGAACACGTTGATCGGCGGGTACTTGGAGTTCACCAGCCGGTAGGCCTTGAGCGGGTCGCCCTCGCGCGGCGGCAGGTCTTCGAGCATCACCATTGGGCGCCGCGCAGTGCATCGATGCGGCGGAACACCTCATACAACGACACCATGTCGCCCTGGGCCATGATGGCCAACGGGCTACGGCCATTGAAAAACGGGTTGTGGTTTTCCAGCGAGGGGAAGCCGTAGACGTTTTCCGGGTTGTCGAAGATCACCCGCAACGCCGCGTGGATGTTCAGCACGAAGCTGATGCGCTCGAGTTGGTCGAGGTCCAGCGCCATTGCCCGGGTGGGCTCGGCCTGGCGCGCGCGGGTGTAGGTGCTGCGGGAAATACGCAGGATCTGGCACGCCTGCTCGCTGCTGGCCTGCCATTTTTCGAGGATGCGCAGCGCGGCGCGAAGGCCGGCCAGGCTGTGTTCCTTGTTCAGGTTCAGGGCCAGTGCTGAGGTGGGCATGCGGGGCTCCTTTTGCGTCTATGGAGCCCACTATAGCCTTTTTGAAGCTGTGGATCAAAAAGCATCGGGTTGGCTGCATGGCCTGATGGGCGAGGGGGCATCAGGCCATGCAGGCCAACCGCAATGGCGCGGGGTGCGCTCAGTCGGTTTCGATCCGCGAATGTTTGCGGGTGTCTTTCATGAACAGATACACCAGCAGCGACACGCCGATGCAGGCGGTCACGTACCAGTAGTAGCCGCTTTCAAAGCCCCACTGCTTGAACTGCAAGGCCAGCAGCTCGGCGGTGCCGCCGAAGATCGACACCGTCAAGGCGTACGGCAGGCCCACGCCCAGGGCGCGGATTTCCGCCGGGAACAGCTCGGCCTTGACCACGGCGTTGATCGCCGTGTAACCGCTGACGATCACCAGTGCCGCCATGATCAGCCAGAACGCGCCCCACAGGCTGGTCACCGAGCTCAGGGTGTTGAGGATTGGGTAGGTGCACAGGGTGCCGAGCACGCCGAAGGTGATCAGGATCGGCCGCCGGCCGATGCGGTCGGAGAGCGCGCCAACCAGCGGTTGCAGGCACATGAACAGGAATAACGTGGCGGCGGAGATCAACGTGGAGTCGGCCTTGGTCATGCCGACGCTGTTGACCAGGTACTTCTGCATGTAGGTGGTGTAGGTGTAGAAGGCCAGGGTGCCGCCCATGGTCAGGCCGACCACGGTGGCCAGTTCCTTCGGGTGGCGCATCAACAGGCGGAAGGTGCTCTCTTGGCGTTTTTCCTGGGTTTTGGCGAACGATTCGGTTTCTTCCATGCCGCGCCGCAGGTACAGCGCGACCACCGCGCACACCGCGCCGATCACGAACGGCACGCGCCAGCCCCAGGCGTACAGTTGCGCTTCGGTCAGGGTTTGCTGCAGCACGATCAGCACTGCCAGGGCGATCAACTGGCCGGAGATCAGCGTGACGTACTGAAAGCTTGACCAGAAGCCGCGGTTTTTCTGGTCGGCCATTTCGCTGAGGTAGGTGGCCGAGGTGCCGTATTCACCGCCGACCGACAAGCCCTGCAGCAAGCGTGCAACCACCAGCAGCACTGGCGCGGCAACGCCGATGGTTTCGTAGCCGGGGGTGAGGGCGATCAGCAGCGAGCCGAAGCACATCAGCAGCACCGAGGCCAGCAACGCCGCCTTGCGGCCTTTTTTGTCGGCGTACACGCCCATCAGCCAGCCGCCGATGGGGCGCATCAGAAAGCCCACGGCAAAGATGGCCGCGGTGTTGAGTAACTGCGCGGTCTGGTCGCCCTTGGGGAAAAACACCGCGGAAAAATACAGCGAAAACGCCGCGTACACGTACCAGTCGTACCATTCGACCAGGTTGCCGACCGAGCCGCTGAAAATCGACTTGAGGCGCGAGCGCTGGGTCTTGGCCGGGGCCGCGGCCGCCACGCCCGGTGCGGGAGGGGTAATCGAGTTCATCACGTAACCTTCTCTTGTTGTTTTACCGCGCGCCCAGTGGCGCCGATGGTGATCGAGAGAGCAGGGTTCGTGCCAATGTATAAGTAATTGAAATATAAGTGTTTTATTTGAATCTATAAGCAAGAATCCGCCGATGGCGGCGCCTGGCATAAGCGGATTCTTGCCGATCAGCCTAGAAAGGCTTCGCGCGCCAGGCCGTGGCGCTGCATCTTCTCGTTGAGGGTGCGCCGCGGTATTTGCAACTCGTGCATCACCGCCCTGATGTCGCCCTTGTGGCGGGCGAGGGCGGCGCGCAGGCACTGGGCTTCGAAGGCCTCGGCCTGGGCCGCCAACGAGCCACCTTCGGCGGCTTCGGCGTACGGCGTGCCCAGGCCCAGGGCATGGCGTTGGGCGGCATTGGCCAGTTCGCGCACGTTGCCCGGCCAGTCGTGAGCCAGCAGCGCGGCCAGTTGCGGGGGGCTCAACGGCGGCAGCGGGCGGCCGGCGCCCTCGGCGGCCAGGCGGGCGAAGTGCTCGAACAACAGCGGGATGTCTTCGCGGCGCTGGCGCAGTGGCGGCAGGCGCAGTTCGGCCACGTTCAGGCGGTAGGCGAGGTCTTCGCGAAAGCGCCCGGCGCGGGCTTCGTCAAGCAGGTCGGGCTTGGTCGCGGCGACGATGCGCAGGTCTACCTCGATGCTGGCGTTGCCGCCCAGGCGCTCCAGCCGCCGCTCTTGTAGCACCCGCAGCAGCTTGGCTTGCTGGGCCAGCGGCAGGCTTTCGATTTCGTCGAGAAACAACGTGCCGCGGTGGGCGAATTCCAGCTTGCCGATGCGCTTGCCTTGGGCACCGGTGAAGGCGCCGCTTTCATGGCCGAACAGCTCGGCCTCGAACAACGCCTCGGGGATCGCCGCGCAGTTCAGCGCCACGAACGGCCCGGCCGCGCGCGGGCTGAAATCATGCAGGCAGCGCGCGACCAGCTCTTTGCCGGCGCCGGTTTCGCCGCGCACCACCACGTTGACCGGCAGCCCGGCCATGTTCAGCAATTGCTCGCGCAGCGCCCGCAGTGGCGCCGAGGCGCCCAGCAAGCGCGCTTGCAGCTCGCCCGCCTG
Source organism: Pseudomonas sp. NPDC007930 (assembly GCF_042958985.1). NCBI lineage: Bacteria > Pseudomonadati > Pseudomonadota > Gammaproteobacteria > Pseudomonadales > Pseudomonadaceae > Pseudomonas > Pseudomonas sp. NPDC007930. The sequence goes on along the minus strand of NZ_JBIBKC010000004.1, from coordinate 420,089 downwards.
GCCGGCGCGCTGGTGCAACTGGCGGTTCTCCAGCACCAGCCGGCGGGTTTGCTGGGCCCGTTGCAGGGCGCGCTGCAGGTGCTCGGGGTCGAAGGGTTTTTCCAGGAAGTCGTAAGCACCGCCCTGCATGGCCTGCACCGCCATCGGCACATCGCCATGGCCGGTGAGGAGGATCACCGGCAGCGCTGGGTCGCGCGCCTGCACTTCGGCGAGCAGGCCCAGGCCGCCCAGCCCGGGCATGCGCACATCGCTGACGATCACCCCGGGGTAGTCGGCCGGCAGCTCGGCCAGGCAGGCCTCGGCGCGCTCGAGGGTGCGCACTTGCCAGCCGCACAGGCCGAGGAATTGTTCGATCGCGGCGCGGATGCTGGCTTCGTCGTCGATCACGTAGGCATTCAGGGGCATGGGGCGGTCTCGGCTACGGGCAAGGTGAGGGTGAAGCAGGCGCCAGGCGGCTGGTTGGCGGCGCTGAGCTGGCCGCCGTGTTCCTTGGCGATTTCCGCCGACACCGCCAGGCCCAGGCCCAGGCCGACGCCGGCCGGCTTGGTGGTGAAGAAGGGGTCGAACAGCCGCGCCAGGTGCGCGTCGGCGATGCCACCGCCGTTGTCGGCCACCACCAGCCGCCACTGCCCGGCCTCGCCCAGCAGCGCGATGCGCAGCCGCGGTTGCGGCTGGCCGGCCATGGCGTCGAGGGCGTTGCGCAGCAGGTTGACCAGCACCTGCTCCAGGCGCAGCGGGTCACCCAGCACCGGCGCCGGCCGCGCCAGTTGCAGCTCGCACTGGGTGCCTTCCTGTTTGAAACGGCTGGCCAGCAACTGCACGGCTTGGTCCACCACCTGGGCGAGGTCGAGTGGCTCGCGCACGCCTTGCGGGCTTTTACGGGCGAAGCTCTTCAGGTGTTGGGTAAGGGCGTTCATGCGTTGCACCATCTGTTCGAACGGCCCGAGCGCCGCGCGCGCTTCGTCGACGCGGCCGTGGTCGAGCAACAGCCGCAGGCTGGCCAGCTGCATGCGCTGGGTGGTCAACGGCTGGTTGATTTCATGGGCCAGGGTGGCGGCCATCTGCCCCAGTGCCGCCAGCCGCGCTGAATGCACCAGGCCCTCCTGGGCGATGCGCAGCTCGCGGGTGCGGGCCTCTACCTGGGTTTCGAGGTCGCGCTGGTGGTGCCGCCGTACCCGCGCCAGGCGCAGGCGCTGGTAGCCATACAGCAGGCCGAAGATCAGGCACAGCCAGGCGCTGGCCGCGCCCAATGCGGCGTTGCGCTGGCGCTCCGGCTCGCCCTGCCAAGGCCGCAGCAGGTGCAAGGTCCAGCCTTCGGCGGGCAGCGGCAGGGTTTCCCAGAGGTAGTCCGCGCCCTCGATGCGGGCCAATTGGCTGTTGGCCGCCAACGGCCGCAGTGGGGTTGCATCCAGTGGCGCCAGCGGCTGGCGGTCGTACTGGCGGGTGCCGGCCAGGGCCTGCTGGTCGAGGCGGTCCAGCGGGCGCAGCAGGCGGTAGCGCCAGCGCGGTTCGCTGGCCAGGAACACCACCCCGCGGCTATCGCTGACCAGCAGGATGTCGCGGTCTTGCTGCCATTGTTGCTCCAGTTGCGGGAACTCGAGCTTCACCACCATGGCGCCGAGGAAGCTGCCGTGCTCGTCGAGCACCGCGCTGGACAAAAAATACCCCGGGATGCCGCTGGTCACCCCCACCGCGTAAAAGCGCCCGCTGCCCTGGCTCAAGGTTTGCTGGAAGTACGGGCGGAACGCGTAGTTATGCCCCACGTAGCTGTGCGGCGTGCGCCAGTTGCTCGCCGCCACCGCCAGGCCGTGGCGGTCGAGCAGTTCGAGGGTCGAGGATTGCGCCGCGCCATTGACCTGCTCCAGCTTGAGGTTCAGCGCCTGTTGCCGCTCGGGGCTGAGCGGCCCGCGCAGGGCGGTGATCAGTTCAGGGTCGAGCGCCAGCACCGCGGGCAACGCGCGGTAGCGTTCGATCAGGGTATTGAGGTTGTGCGCGTAGAGGTTCAGCCGCTGCGCGGACAGCGTGGAGTCTTCGAGCAGTGCCTGCTCGGCGCTGTGGCGCAGGGCGGCGCCCGCGGCGAGCAGGGTGCCGGCCACGATCAGCAGCACCAGGGCTGCCAGGCGCAGGTTTTTGTAGGAATGGGCCATGGGGGCGAACCCTACCACGGCGCCTGGGGCGCCGGGGTAGGGCATGCTCTGAAAAAGCGCCGGTTACAACAGCTCGAACGAGGCCTGCTTCACATCGTTGGAATCCAGCCCGATCTGCACGTCGAACTGGCCGGGCTCGGCCACGTGCTTCAATTGCTGGTCGTAGAACTTGAGCATGTTCACGTCGATGTTGAAGCGCACCACTTGCTGCTCACCCGGTTGCAGCAGCACCTTCTCGAAGCCCTTGAGCTCTTTGATCGGCCGCGCCATCGAGGCGGCGCGGTCGTGCAGGTACAACTGCACGGTGGTTTCGCCGGCCAGCTTGCCGGTGTTGCGCACCGTCACGCTGGCCTCGACGCTGCCGCCGGGCTTGAGGGTGGCGGCCGAGAGCTTGACGTCCGAAACATCGAACTGGGTGTAGCTCAAGCCGAAGCCGAAGGGGTACAGCGGCGAGGTGTCGGCGTCGAAGTACTGCGAGCGGTAGTTACCCGGTTCGCCCGGCTGCACTGGGCGGCCGATGGTCGGGTGGTTGTAGTACATCGGGATCTGCCCCACCGAGCGCGGGAAGGTGATCGGCAGCTTGCCCGAGGGGTTGTAGGCGCCGAACAACACATCGGCAATGGCGTGGCCGCCTTCGGTGCCGGAGAACCAGGTTTCCAGCAACGCGTCGGCCTGTTCGTTCTCGCGTTCCAGCGACAGCGGCCGGCCGTTCATCAGCACCAGCACCAGGGGCTTGCCGGTGGCGCGCAGGGCGGTGATCAACTGCCGCTGGGTATCCGGGATGGCCAGGCTGGTGCGGCTCGCCGACTCGTGGCTCATGCCACGTGACTCACCCACCGCGGCGACGATCACGTCGCTGCTGGCGGCCACCTTCAACGCTTCGTCGATCATCTCCTGGGCGGTGCGTGGGTCAGGTTGCACCTCGGTGTGGTCGAGGATGATGTTGTTGAGGAAGACGATGCTGTTGCGGTCGTCGGTGACGTTCGCGCCACGGGCGTAAAGCACCTTGGCGCTGTTGCCCACGGCCTCACGAATGCCGTCGAGCACGGTGACCGTCTGCTTCGGCAGGCCGGCGGCGGACCAACTGCCGAGCATGTCGGTGTGCGAGTCGGCCAGCGGGCCGATCACGGCGATGGTGCCTTGCTTGCGCAGCGGCAGCACATGGTTGGCGTTCTTCAGCAGCACCAGGGTGCGGCGCGCTACGTCGCGGGCGTCTTCGCGGTGCAGGCGGGTTTCGGCGTTGATGTCGGCCGGGTCGTTTTCCTTCTTGCCGATGCGCCGGTACGGGTCGGCGAACAGGCCCAGGTCCCACTTGGTCGAGAGCACTTCACGCACGGCGGCGTCGACCTCGCTTTGCGGCACCTTGCCTTGCTCGATCAGCTTGGGCAGCGACACACCGTAGGCCATGTCGTTCATGCTCTGGTCGATGCCGGCCTTGATCGCCTGGCGCGCGGCGTCGGCGGCGTCTACCGCGACGCCGTGCTTGATCAGCTCGAGGATCGCGCCGTGGTCGCTGACGGTCAGGCCCTTGAAGCCCCAGTCCTTGCGCAGCAGTTGCTGCATCAGCCAGGTGTTGGAGGTGGCCGGCACGCCGTTGATCGAGTTCAGCGCGACCATCACCCCGCCGGCACCGGCGTCCAGCGCGGCGCGGTAGGGCGGCAGGTAGTCGTTGTACATGCGCTGCGGGCTCATATCGACCACGTTGTAGTCGCGCCCGCCTTCGACCGCGCCATACAGGGCGAAGTGCTTGACGATGGCCATGATGCTGCCCGGCTCGCTGGCGTTCTTGCCCTGGAAGCCGTGGACCATCGCCGCGCCCATTTTCGAGACCAGGTAGGTGTCTTCACCGAAGCCTTCGCTGGTGCGGCCCCAGCGTGGGTCGCGGGCGATGTCGACCATCGGCCCGTAGGTCATGTCGAGGCTGTCGGCGCTGGCCTCGGCGGCGGCCACCTGGCCGACCCGGGTCACCGCGGGCAGGTCCCAACTGGCGGCCAGGCCCAGGCTGATCGGGAACATCGTGCGGTGGCCGTGGATCACGTCGTAGGCGAAGAACATCGGGATGTGCAGGCGGCTGCGCAGGGCGGCCTCTTGCATCACCCGGTTGTCCCACGGCACCACCGAGTTGAAGGTCGCGCCAATGTGCCCGGCGGCCAGCTCTTGCTGGATCTTCTCCAGGTTCATGTCCGGCCCGATGCTGATCAGCCGCAGTTGGCCGATCTTCTCTTCGAGGGTCATGCGTTGCATCAGCTCGCTGATGAACGTGTTCTTGTCCTGGGTGGGAGGGGTGTACGCGGCAGCGAAAGAGGTGTTCCACGCCAGGCCCGCGGCCAGGCCGAGCATATACAACTTGTTCATCAATGGAGGATTCCCGGGGGTGCGAACTGCTAAATCGGCGAACGGCGCGTGCGCGCGCCTGTTGTTGTGCAAAGGCTGGCCTTTTTTAACCCATCGCCACTGGGTTATCCAGTGAAGAGGGCCGCGACGGCGGTGATTGTTGCAATTAGAATGGTCCATTTAGTATCCGCGTGTTTCACGCCGTCCAAGAGGCTTTCAATGCCATGCCTGCTGTAAACACCGACCTTGATGCGCGCGAGCGGTTCCTTGAGGCCTTGCGCCAGAGCGTGGCGGCAGGCCAATTGGTCAAGCTGGTGCTGGCCCGCCACGTAGGGCCCACGCCAGAGCTGGAGCGCATCACCGTCAAGCCGATGCAGATCAAGGGCCAGCCACGGCTGGGCTTCGTGCTGCGGCATAAAACCCGCGACCTCACCCGCCACCTGGCGCCTGAAGAGGGGTTGCAGCAGATTGCCGCGCACCTGCCGGCGGATTTTCGCAACGCCCACCTCGATACCGAAAACGACACCTGGCAGCTGGAATTCAGCAAAAAGGGCAAGCCGATGCTGCACCACGCCAGCGTGGCCAAGCCGGTGGCCACCGCGCCCCAGGCCCACGACCGCGAAAAACATCGTTACCTCACCTTGCAGCGGCCGTTTCTCGGCGCCCTCGGGGTCACCGACGCGCGCGGGCAGTTGATCCCGGCGATGTCGCGCAAATGGAAGCAGATCAACAAGTTCGTCGAGGTGTTCGACCACGCCCTGGCCAGCAGCCCGCTGCGCGATGCGGCCAAGGTCAGCGTGGCGGACTTTGGCTCAGGCAAGGGCTACCTGACCTTCGCCGTGCACGACCACCTCACCCACACCCTGGGCCGCGAGGCGGATGTGACCGGCGTCGAGCTGCGCCCGGACATGGTCGAGTTGTGCAACCAGGCCAGCGCCAGCGCCGAACACCCGGGCCTGCATTTTGAATGCGGCGACGTGCGCTCGGTGATCCCGGCGCAACTGGACGTGATGATCGCCCTGCACGCCTGCGACATCGCCACCGATTACGCCATCCATACCGGCATCCAGGCCGGCGCGGCGATCATCCTCTGCTCACCGTGCTGCCACAAAGAGCTGCGCCCGCAAATGCGCAGCCCCGAGGTGCTCGGGCCGATGCTGCAATACGGCCTGCACATGGGCCAGCAGGCCGAGATGGCCACCGACGCCCTGCGCGCGCTGTTGCTCGAGGCCAGTGGCTACGACACCAAGGTGTTCGAATTCGTCTCGCTGGAGCACACCAGCAAGAACAAGATGATCCTCGCGGTCAAACGCCCACAGCCCCGCGATGCCGCGCCGGTGATGGCCAAAGTGCAGGCGTTGAAGGCGTTTTATGGGGTGCGGACGCAGTGTTTGGAGGGGCTGTTGGGTGGGGAGCAGGTGTGATGGATAAACACCTGTTCGACACGCTGCAATTGAGCGTGCAGCACATCAACGGTATCGAACGCGGCGAACTGCAACCTTCGCGCGTTTTTGAAGTAAACGCGTTGCAGGTCAAGTAGGGCCGCCGCGCACCGGAAGGCCCTGCGCGCGCGCTGCTGCCTGCCATTCATAACGCCCCGGCCCAGGTATTGGCGGCGCTGGAACCATGAGCTGACCGCGTTTGCAGGGGTCAGCCGGCCACCTTATGCAACAACCCCGGCGCCCCCAGCGGGTGGCTGGTGGCATCGAAGAACGCCAGCGGCGCCACGGCCCCCAGCAACTCGGTATAACGCGCCTTCTGGCTGACCACCCAGGCATCGCTGAGCGGGAAGATCGACACCGCCAGGCGCTCAGGCCGGGCGCTTTGAATGGCCTGCAGCAGGTGCGCGTCCTGCTTGCCCAACTGGTGGCCGAAGATGCACAGCGGCCCCCGGTGGCTGGCCAAGGCCTGCAGGGCGGCGCTGAGGTAAGCGTTCTGGCCGATGGTGCGCAGTTTGTCTTCGCTGCGGCCTTCGTTCACCAGCAGGGGCACATCGCCTGGGGTGTTGATCGCGAAGCCGTCGAGCAACTCGCTGCCGCCGGCGCTGCGGCGGCGGGTGCTGCCGTCGCGGTTGCGGATCAACTGCAAGCCACCGTGCAGGTAGAACACGCGCGTGGCTGGGCTGTGCAAGCGCCGTGGGTCGAAGCCGTGGTCGGGGTCCATCAGGTCGTCGAAACCCTCTACCGCGTGCCACACCGCCCAATGGCAGAGCAGGTCGTAGTTGCTGCTGTACACCGTGCTGTAGCGGCGCAGCTCGGCGTTCATGGCTGCCAGGCTGCTCGGGTTGAGCTGCTGCCAGCCGATGTGCACGCTGCGCACGGCGTGGATCAGCGCTTCCTTGATCGAGTAATAGCGGTTCAGCGGCGCGGTCGAGCTGATCGCCAGCGCGGCGTTCACCCGTGAGGTGGCGCCCAGTTCGATCAGCACCTGGGTAAAGTTTTCGCTGCCCAGGGCCTTGAACAGCGCCTGGTCGGTGAGCGCCAGCGGCCGGTTACGAACCTTCTGCGCCAGCTCGTAGAGCGAATCGTAATTGAAGCTGCGCCACACCGCGCGGCTGGCGCCGTTGCCCAGCAGCAGGCCAGTGCCGGCGCCGGGGCCGGCCCAGTCGGCGAGAGTCGCGTCGAATTCAGCAGTTGCCATGGTACGGGTTCGGGTTCTTGGCGGTCGATGGGCGCGACTGTAGCACGTGCCACCTGCCTGCAATGCGCAGCGGCGACTATGCTCTTTGCCTTCTCATCGCCAAAAGGACGCATACCGATGCCGTTGCCCCGCCGTTTCAGCCTGGCCGTAGTGGCCGCTTCCCTGGCCCTGGCCTCCCCGCTGGTGCACGCGCAAACCCCCGCGCAAGTGGCCAAGGCCGCGAACATTCCGCACCCGGCGGTGATCGCCCACCGGGGTGCCTCGTTCGATGCGCCGGAGTCGACCCGCGCGTCGTACCTCACCGCCCGTGACCTGGGTGCCGATTACCTGGAAATGGACCTGCAACGCACCAAGGACGGCGTGCTGATCGCCCTGCACGATGAAAACCTCACCCGCACCACCGACATCGCCACCCGCTACCCCGAACGCAAGGACCAACCGGTCAGCGCCTTCACCCTCGCCGAGTTGAAGGCGCTGGACGCCGGCAGCTGGTTCAATGCCGCCTACCCCGAGCGCGCGCGGCCGAAGTTCGCCGGCCTGCAGGTGCTCACCCTGGATGAAATCATCGACATCGCCGAGGGCAACCCCCAGCGCCACCCGGGCCTGTACATGGAAACCAAGGTGCCGAGCCTGTTCCCTGGCATCGAGCACGACCTCAAGCTGAAGCTGCAGCAGCGTGGCTGGCTGACCGCCGGCGGTGAAGTCGCGCCCGGCAAGCACGTGGTGCTGCAAACCTTCGAAAAACCCAGCCTGCAACTGCTGGCCAAAGAGATGCCCAAGGTGCCGAAAATCCTCCTGCTGTGGGTGGGTGATGGCAGTATCGAGGCGAAATCCAACGTGCCCTTCGCCCAGTCCGGCGCCAAAGACAAAGCCGCCTACTACGCCCAGCAGCAACCCAAGGACAAAGCCGCCTTCGAGCAGTGGGTCGACTTCGCCAAGGCCCAGGGCGCGATCGGTACCGGCCCATCAGCGGCGCTCACCCACGGCGGCGAGCAAAGCTACATGGACCTGGTGCAGCCCTGGATGAACCAGTACACCCACGGCAAGAACATGCTGGTGCACGTGTACACCGTGGATGACCCGGTGGATTACAAGAAGGTGATGGACGCCGGCGTCGACGGCATCTTCACCAACCGCGCGGCCGAGTTGCTGAAGTTCTACGGGCGCCCGGCCAAGGCCACGGTCGCCCAGGTGCTGGAGCAGGAAGGCTACTGAGCCGGCGGCAGGCGCAAGGTGGTGATCGCATGGCTGATGGTGTCGGCGTTGCGGTCCAGAGTGTCGAGGGCGCCGCGGATGTTTTCCGCCAGCGCGTCGTCCTCGGCGCGCACCTCAGCCCACAGCGCCAGCTCCTCGATCGAGGCGGCCAGGGCGACCTGGTTTTCGTAGAGCTTCTCGAGCACCACGCTGAGCTCGTGGAGGTTGATCATTATTCTGCTCCTCGGGGGTTACAACACTGACCCCCGCCCGCGCCCAGCGTTCGATGGGCACGCTGGCGGTGCGCTAACATGAAATCGCCAGCACCGGCTGGCCGGCACGCCGGCCATTGGCTAGAGTGGCTGGCTTTCAGCCCTATGTTTTCGAGGATTGCGCATGAAGGCTCGTAACCTGCTGTGGGGTGCCTGGCTGGCCGCCGGCCCGGTGTTGGCCGGTGGCTATACCCACGCGGACATCTGCAAGGCGGTGGTGGCGCTGGAAGTGGGCCATGAGATCTCGCGGATGCGCATCACCCACAGCGGCAATACCCCGGAGATCGTCTACATCCACAAAGGCAGCCCGCAGCGCTCGCAGTACCGCTGCCAGTTCTCCGGTGAGGAGAAGGTCAGTTGGGCCAGCTACCAGGACGACAAGAAAAGCCCCGGCCGCTGGCATGAAGAAGGCGCCCTCAGCTACGTGCAGAAGGGCACCCATTTGATCGTCAAAAGCGCCAAGGGGCGTGAGCGGGAGTTCGCCACTCGGGATTTCCGCCAGTAACTGCAGCGAACAGGAGGTGTAGCAATGTCGTGGTCAGCCCGCCAGTACAGCCAGTTCGAGCGTGAACGCACGCGCCCGGTTCGCGACCTGGTCGCGGCGATCCAGGTGGGCCAGCCGCGGGTGGCGGTAGACCTGGGCTGCGGCCCGGGCAACTCCACCGAAGTGCTGGCCGAGCGCTTTCCCGAGGCGCAGGTCACCGGCCTGGACAACGCCGAAGACATGCTCGCCGCCGCCCGTGCCCGGCTGCCGGCGCTGAGCTTCGAGATGGCCGACATCGGCAACTGGGCGCCGGATGCCCACTACGATGTGATCCTCGCCAACGCCTCGCTGCAATGGGTGCCGGCCCACGAGCAGTTGTACCCGCACCTGGTGAGCCGCTTGAACCCTGGCGGCGCGCTGGCCGTGCAAACCCCCGACAACCTCGAAGAGCCCGCCCACCGGCTGCTGCGCGAAACCGCTGCGCAAGGGCCGTGGGCCAGCAAGTTCGACGGCTTCGCCCTGCCGCCACGGCACGATGCGGCCTTCTACTATCGCTTGCTGCGCGGCCACTGCAGCGAGGTGGAGGTATGGCGCACCACCTACTACCACGCCCTGGCCGGCGGCCCGGCGGCGGTGGTGGAGTGGTTCAAGGGCTCGGCGTTGCGGCCCTACCTGGCGCGCTTGGATGAACACGAACACAGCGCCTTTCTCGCCCAGTACCAGGCGGCGGTGGGCCAGGCGTATGGCCAGCTCGAAGACGGCACCGTGCTGCTGCCGTTCCCGCGCCTGTTCGTGCTCGCCACCCGCTGAGCGGCGCTGAACTTGGGCCCGCCGGCGCGCTCCTAGGCTCATGCCCGCGCCGCGGGATCCACTTCCAGGAGCCGCACCATGGTATTACCGCAGGATTCGGTACAGGCCCGCGTTGCCGAGCGCATCAACGCCATCGCCAGCGCCGACTTCGACGCCCTGGCCCTGAGCAACTACACCACCACCGTGGGTTACCTCTATGCGCTGCGTGACTTCCACCTGGTCGATGACCAGCAATGGGAGCGCTGGCTCGAGCAGGCGCGGGAAACCTACAGCCAGTGGTCTGGGCGGCAGGCTCAGGATGAGCGGTTGGGGTTGCATTGAGGGCGTTGCACCACCCAGCGTGGTTGTGGTGCCATGGCGCCCATGAAAATCACCCACGGCCACCCCACCGACGAACTCGAGCTGCCCTACCAACCCCCCTTCGACTGGCCGCGCATGCTGCGGTTTTTCGGCGGCCGCGCCAGTGCGGGCGTGGAGGCGGTGGAGCAGGGGCAGTACCTGCGCACCGTGCATTGGCAAGGGCTGCCCGGCAGCCTGCGGGTGCGCGATGACCCCGCCCGGCAGTGCCTGATCGTACAGGCCAGCGGCGAAGCCAGCCGTGCACTGGGCGCGATGCAAGCCAAGCTGCGCGGGGTGTTCGACCTGGCCACCGACCCCGGCGCGGTGCGCCAGGGCCTGGCCCATGACCCGTGGCTGGCCGGCCTGCTCGACCGGGCGCCGGGGCTGCGCATCCCCGGGGCCTGGTCGGCGTTCGAACTGGTGGTGCGCACCATCGTCGGCCAGCAGGTCAGCGTAAAGGCCGCCACCACCATCACCGGGCGCTTGGTGCAACGCGCTGGCGCCCCGGCGCCGAGCCCGTTCCATGAGGCCGCGCCCTGGTGTTTCCCCACCCCCGCGGCGCTGGCCGCGGCCAACCTCGAGCGCATCGGCATGCCGGGCAAGCGCGTGGCGGCCTTGCAGGGCTTCGCCCAGGCAGTGGCGGAGGGTGCGTTGCCGCTGGAGGATGCCGAGCCGGATGTTGCACAACTGCGCGCCGCGATGCTGGCCCTGCCCGGCATCGGCCCCTGGACGGTGGAGTACACCGCCATGCGCGCCTGGCGCGACACCGACGCCTGGCCGGCCACCGACCTGGTGCTGATGCAAGCCATCGCCCTGCGCGCGCCCGAACTGGCGAAGCCGGCGCAGCAGCGCCATTACACCGAAAGCTGGCGGCCCTGGCGGGCATATGCGGCGATGCATCTGTGGAACGAGATTGCCGATCGCGCGGGGGCGGCGCGTGGGGGGTAGCTGGAAACTGAAGAGAAAAGCTGGGAGAGCAGGGCGCTGCGGAGGGAGAAACTGGAGCGGGTAGAGGGAATCGAACCCTTATAGGACAAGACTTTAGGAAACTGTGTATGTGTGTAGCCATACCTACATCTTGGAATGGAACATTAGCGTGTATATGTGTATATGAGGTAGGCTATTTCCAGGGCCTCCTTCAAATTGACTATCGCTACAGCCTGGCTCCGGTGTCGGCTCACATGTGAGTAAGGGACTCGGATAAAGGCCAATTCGCCTGCACCCTGAATGCACCGCCTCTTCAGGCGCCACCTACCTACCATTCTGTTTCGATGGTGGCGACTGCGGCCCAAAAAAGGGGGCGATAGGTCACCGACGGCGCGGGATGTGGGGATGGCTTTGCGGAGAGGGTGAGAGCTGGTCGAGTGTTCCATTAACCGAGCTTGATCGCGCACCGATTGGTGCGCGGGATTCGATTTCTTAGGATCGATCAGACTGACTCCGGAGGCACCTATTCTAGTGCTTCTGGTGACCCCAAATACATCGGTTCACCAGAAGTGACGAAGCCCGGCAACCATTCTTCATCTGTTTCCTCATTGGGCGTATATCGATAACTGGAGGTCGAAAATATCACCTGGCCATTGTGTCTCGCTGCGACAGTCCGCAATTCCTGGACGTACGAGTCAAGGTGCTCATTTGGAATATCCTGCTGTTTAGGCGTGTCTAGAATGAGTACTCTGAACGGTGACAGTGGGTCGATGAGGCAAATTTCAAACAGCGCAGCATGGTAGGCCAGGACAGTCCTGGTTTTTGAACTGCCCTTGAAGATGTCCAGCTTTTCCTCTCCCATGGTTGGCTTCAGATAGGAATCAACGGTCACCAACTGAGGTATGGTTCTCGCATGCAGAATGCCGAGCCATTTCGTCATGCCTTCGGAAAGGCGCAGCCGCAGTCGTACAATCTCAGATGACTGCTCTTGCGTTCGTTGCAAGGATTCATAGAGGGTAAGGGCTCGATCACGACGTTCGATGAGTTTTGCATGCTGGGCATTCTGGTCATCGACTTTTTTGTACTTTTCTTTTTCCTGTTGCAGTTCGAAAAGATCAGTCGTGGTACGACTGATTGCCTCGATGAAGGCCTCTACCCCCGATTCTCGCTCAGCAAGCGTTCTCTGGTGAGTCAAGTCTTCAATCTGCTTTTCCACAGTAGTCCTGGCGGTATGGACGGCTTCAGCTAGCTGCATATTCGCTGCCGTAGATATTTCTAAATCTTTAATCTGGTCTTTGAGATAGAGAAGGCTTTTGCCATAGGACTCAGCACTGGCCATGAACATGCCGCAGTTTGGGGTGCTGCATAACTCGGAGAAGAGGACAAATGTCCGTCTTGCATCTTCGTTTAAACTGAGTGTCTCGATCTCACTTTCAATTTCTTGCTTAATGGTGTTGAATCCAGAAATCTTGGATTCCAAAAGATTTTGCTGCTGTAGAAGCTGTCTGAGTTGATTTTGACGTTCGAGAAAAATTTCATCTAAGCTGGAGATGGCCTCACTTTTTATATTTTTGGAGTGTTTTAGACTCTGCATGCGCTCTTTGGCGGCGGTTATAAGCTTCTCAACACTTTCTATGTTTCTTTTGGGAAGTGGTAGGTCTTGCTGGAGTCTCTCAAGCAGTTTACGACTCGCGACAACGCTGGTGTGCAGGTGGTCAATTTCTTTGCGGACGTCAATTGATTTTCGTTTTTTGTCGTAAATATTCAAAGCTGGCAGTTTGTTGATCAAACGTACCATTTCTGTATATTGGTCTTTGATAAAATTTTGTCGTGGCGAATAAAAGTCAGAGTACCCCTTGTCTTGGTCTAAATAGAATAGGGGTATCAGTCCAGTGAAATAGGGGGGTGTGGGAGTTCCGCTAGATGTAATCAAGCGGTCTGTTTTTATACCTAGCTCTTTAAAAATAAAACTAGAAAGATCTTCATCATTGTAAAAGCGGTCAACCGTTTTCTCATTTTCTCTGATGGTGACATCGAATTTTTCGGCGATGACGCGCTCAAATGAAAACAGCCTTGTGCCTATATTAATGGTTAGTCTAGCGAGTCGGCAGTTTTGGGTAATGTCCGCCCTAAACTTTATGTCGAGGCCTAAGCAAAAGAGGATCGACATTATAAGCGGAGTTTTACCGCTTTCGTTGATTGCATAAAGTTGAGTGATAACTTCGCCAAACCTTAGCTCACCCGAACCCCAACCTGATGGGCCATTAGGTATAATTTCAAGAGTTTCAAATCTCATGAAGCTTCGCCTCTTCTGCGTTTTCCTTACAAATGTTCCGATAGGCCCGCTGAGCGGTCAGCAGAAATAAACATAGTTTCGTGTTCTCTTCTGTAAGCTTGTCTAGGATTTTACGTCCAGAGGTGGTGGTCTCAACTCTGTAGGTGTTTTTGTTAACCTTTACAAACTCGGCGGTCTCCAGAAAGGTGAGCGCGCGCACCGTCCGGATTCTTAGGTTTGCTGACCACCCCAACTCTTGACTAGAACCCTTGAAAGTCGACAGGCTCTGCTCGAAACACATGCCAACAAACATGCCTATCTCATCGGCCCTAGGCTTCGAACTGCCTTTGCCGAGTAGCATGATCGTCAGCGCAATCAAAGGCATGTGAAACAAGCTTTCATTTTGTAAAGCGTCTTTCCGAGAACGTGGCGCACTGTGTGTAATGAATCCATCTGCCTCTTCGCTGGCGATATTAATAGCTTCTAATATGCTCATGAGACCTCTCCTCTAACCAACTCGGATAACACTGCCCCAAGGGTTAGTTCGAGAGTGATGTCCTCACGGCAAAGCTGTACTTTGAGTGCGGCATTGAGGGTTCTTACTTCAAGTGTAAGGTCTGGCATTTTTATTGTGCCCCATGCCAGTTTTCGAGCAGATTCAATTATCATTTCAGTGGCTACTGTCATGAGAAAGTCAGGAAGCTCGTGGCGATGTATACGATGCCAGCTTTCCCATTGGCATTTGTATCCAGCAAATGTGTCGACGGTGTTTGCTGAAAACCCTGACCTCAAAAGCATTTTTTGAAGAATAGATGCGGATTTTAGTGCTTTCTCATCCCCACCAGCTCGCAGCATCTCGTAGGTAGACTTTGTGATAGAAAGCGTATTAAGCACGTCATCTATGCAAATGCTCGCAAAGCTGTCCAAATCCTTTTCTTGAATGTTGAAGTTGAGTACGCCAGATGATTTTTCTTCAATGCAGGACAAAAGTTGAATGATGATCTTTTTTACTTCGTCAGGCGTGAGGTTTATTTCGCTGTATCGGAATATCTTACTAGAAGCTAGTGACACAAAGAGCTCGTCATCTTCGTCAAGGATGCTGTGTCTAGGCTCTATCTTCAAATGTGATAAAAACTCAATAACGTCTTGCTGATCCTTGCCGTCTAAACTTAATATTAGCTTCTTAGTCTCTGCGATGAGAGCAGATGTGTGGTCTCCGATGGTGCCTTTTTGTTCGATTTCGGCGATGATGGCTTCTACTTCATCATCGAAGTTTATATTTGTCTTGATCTCGATAGAGTGACAGCTATCCCCAAAGTTTTCGATATGCAGCAGAAGTTTTCCTGCAAAGCTGTCGGGCAATGCATGCTCCGGGTTTTTCTTTGGTCGTTTTTTTAAGCCAAATACTTCGAGTATGGTGTAGCGATAATTAAGTTGGGATTTTGTTTTGACTTGGACGAATCGGTACTGTGCCTTTGAGTCTGTGACGTATTTTACGACATAGTCTTCATGGTAGTCGCAGTAAATTCTCTCAATGTCTTTGTTCTCTAGTAAGGCCAGGCTTTCAATTGTAGCAGCCCTGAACTGAGCGCGAAAACGATTAATCGTGTCTCTACCTGATTGCTCTCGGGTGGCTACTTCATGTAATTTCATTTAAAACACCGATGAATATCGTTGGGGGCGGTGCCATCCGATATAGGCTTGATCTGGCGTTGGTAACAAGAATTGACTATTTCATAAAAAACTTGAAAACAATCGCGCGTAGTCGCTGAGCGTACGGCCAGCGGAGCGCTGGTGATGGCCACGATCTTCAAATCGCACTGAACGAGTGCTGAGGCCTTCACGGCGCGTGAGGCTGATTCAGAATACAGATAACGAGGGGAGGCTTCGAAATGTGTCGGCCTCAGTTCTATTACGGTTCGCGATGTCACAGCTGCCGTCCTGGCTAGGTAATAGTGGCCAAAAGATGGCGCCTAGATTAACCGGTTCTCGATAGGTGGGGAAGATGGTCATGACTTTGGTCGAATTACCCAGGAGAGCATTCAGCCTTCGCCCATGAGCCTTCAACGGCAAACAGATCGTCCTACGTTCTAATGGGATCAAGCGCAAAAGATGAATGCACTCATCCATCATGGTATGGCCTGTCCGCCCATCAGCCGATCAAGCGAGCTAGCCTGACTAATTTATAAATTCCAAAGATCTGCGACGGTCGATTTTGCGAGCTTCAGCCTCTGAGCCGCTTCACGCTGGGTCATGCCTGCAGCTTTGCACTCCTGGACGGCCTCAAGCCGCTTCTGGCGCTCGTGAACTCGGCTGACCATCGCTCCGTTTTTGACCTGGCGATCCAATGCATCAAAACCACCCGCCACTTCAAAAGCGTCCAGCTCAGATTGCACAACCTGCAAGATATTGGAGGCGGCTTGATCAGAACTCGAAACAGCTCCGAGCACCATGAGAGTGATGGGGTGTATTCCGACGGCTTGAGCGATCTCATCAAGCTTGCCGAGCGTAACGTCCGACTTGCCTTGCTCGATGCGATAGACAAACTTCCGATCAGCAGCTTCCCCAAGATCGCTCTGCGCGAGTCCTCGTATGGCCCTGACTGCTCTGAGAGCGGCAGCCAAGCCTGCGCGATTCGACATTGGGTTTCCTCAAAAGTGAGGATGTAGCCATGTTGCACTGCCCGGAACTACGGTCTATATTGCCCATTCCGGGCACGGCTATTGCCTTGTCGATGGTTTCTGCCGTCCGGTCGCTGAAAGCGCTGAGCCTTCGCGGGTGCATGGTTTCGCTATGAAATATCAATAATCACCTAAATCGAGTTTAGCCGCATGCGACTGTATGTCGTCTCAGACCTTCACAACGAATTTCATCTCTTCCATCCGCCAGCCCTTGATCCCGCTGTCGACTTGGTCATCCTTGGCGGTGATATCGATAAAAAGGCAAGGGGTGTGAAATGGGCCAATGAGACATTCAGTTGCCAAGTCGCGTATGTCTGCGGTAACCATGAGTTCTATGACGGGCATATCGACCGCACGCTGCAGAAGATGAGAGACGCTGCCGAGCCTCACGTCCATGTGCTCGAAAATGACCTCGTCATCCTCAATGACATTCGGATCTTGGGCACGACCGGATGGACTGATTTCAGCTCTACTGGCAGTCAAGTTGCAGCGACAGCGATGGCTTGGGAGCGTATGAACGACTTCAACTATATCCGCATCGATGCAGGGTATCGACGTTTGAGGCCGGCTGATCTAATCGTCCGAAATCACATGGCCAGAGCCTGGTTGGCGCAGGAGCTCGCGAAGCCGTTTCAGGGGAAGACTATCGTGGTCACTCACCATTCCCCGTCCTCGGCAGTAGTCGGAGGCAAGCACGAGGGGAATCTCAATGCCGCCTATACAAACGACTGGCCCGAGTTAATTCAGGAGGCTGATCTCTGGATCTTTGGGCACACCCACGAATTTGTCGACGTGGAGTTGGCGGGTTGCCGAGTTGTTTCAAATCCTCGTGGCTACCCCAATGAATCAACGGGCTTTGATCCCTTTTTTGAGATTGAAATCTGAGGAGCGCATGTGCTTTGAAATCAAACGTTATTCGTCTCACAGGCTGCGAGTCCCATCGTAGCGGAGCGCAGGGGCATTCGCCGCCGAGCGAGGTTGCTCAGGCGAAGTCTCAGGAATGGGGCGTCTTTGTAGATGCGTATCTCGTGGATGCTGCACGCGTCGGCAATCGTTACGCAGCTACCGTCTATTGTGATCAGTCGGGCTCGCCCGATGGGGCGACTGTGGCGACTCCCCCGGTACGGGAAATTTCGAAGAAAGGGGGCTTCGCGCTGCTTCAAACCATCGATGCTCAAGATCATTACGTCATAGCCTCGGAGCACGTTACCCCGGGGTGTGACTAATGGCGACCGTCGTAGATTGGCCGCCACAGGTTCTGGCTGCAGCTGCCTTGAAATTCACCACGCCAGTAGGTGCATTCTTGTGGATGCCGGAGGTTGAATTCCCGTGTCTGGTCGGTCGGGTGTTTATGGATCTGAGCAGTAGATTTCAGGACGGACGTATGATCCGTACGTCACAGATCATACGACTGCAGGAAGAGCGGGGCTGGACGATAGCCATCACGTTTTCGGGCAGTTACTACTTACTGGTTCATGAAGGGGAAAATCCCTTTCTGGGACAGACCAGGCTTTTTCGGTCGAACCCTGGTGACGCTGTTAGCAATTTGCATTGAGTCAGCTGTGCGTCCGTGGTCGGTCGGTACGTGATCGACTCTAAGGCCCCAGACATGAGCAATCTTTGTCGTGGGACGGCTTCCGACAGGTCAGGTAAACCACGCTTCGGACGGATTTAATGAAGAAGGAGCAACCATGCAGGACTTTGATATCCGGCAAATGATCGGCCCGAGCTCAGTCATGACAGCAAGTCAAATCGAGCTTGATGAGGCAATTCGAGTTACTCACCAGAAATTCCCAGGCCGTAGCTTTTGTATACCGGGCGAATGGGTATGGCTCGACCTAGAAGCCCCCGATCTCGTTGTTGAAGAGCTAAACGTCGAAGGAAAAAAACCGATGATGTTGCTGGTCTTCGACACGCTGTACGACAGCTCGACGTCGGCTAAGTCGCAATGGTTTCGTACGACGCCTTTGGTTGATTTTACTGACGGAATGTTTTTCCTGACTGAGAACAAAATCTACGTGTTGCTTGGGCGTGGACGTCGAACATCCATGACCCTTTCCGCTGCAGTGCGGTTGTTTTGAAAGGTATGGGAGGTCATGGGTAATGACTCTGTCCACGGTTACCGACATGAGGCTAGCTGAATGATTAATGCCGTGGTGCTCGATGCATTCGGAACAATTCTTCGAATCGATCACCCAACAAACCCCTATAGGGAGCTCATCAGGGAGGGGCGTCGGCAGGGCATCGCTTCAGGTTCAGAAAGCCTTGGCCTTGTCATGACGAAAAACCTGGCGATCGACGAGATGGCTTCATTTCTAGGCATAGCGCTAACGCCATTGCAAAGGGAGAAAATGAGCCAAGCATTAGAGTTGGAGCTCTCGTCTATCAGACCTTTTTCTGACGCCTTGGAGGCCATCCCCCGCCTGCTGGATGCAGGGCTGAAAGTGGGCGTCTGTTCAAATCTAGCCAGCCCTTACGGGCCGGTCGTCAGGCGGTTATTCCCAAAACTGCATGGCTATGCATACAGCTATGAGCTAGGTCTGATGAAACCTAATCCCGCTATCTACCAAGCGGTTTGCGCTCACATGGGGATAGAGCCGGGTCATTATCTGGACGAGAGAAAAGGTGGGGTTGTCATGACTGGAGACTCTAAACGATGTGATCAAGATGGCCCGAGGTCGGTCGGGATAATGGGCCTTCACTTAGATCGTACGGGTCGAGGGTCGATCAATGACCTCCTGCAGTTCGCCGAACTGGTAATAGACCATAACCTCAAATTTAGCTCGGTCAGTTGATGGAGAGCAGCATTGCAGGTTTCTGGCAACTGAGATCGAGGGCGCCAGCAGCGTTGTTCGTTACGTATGCCTGGCTACGATTAGGTTGTACGCGCCGAGTCTGGGCGCTGGGCGACGTGCATAGAGTTTGCCGGTGAATACCGTCTATATGATCGGTGCTGCTTTGGGGTCATTGCCAGCCTGGCTCAGCACTAACTTCATGATGGCCGCCCGATCCCTGAAGTGACTGCGCAAGGTGACAGGTATCTAGCTTCCAACTGATCTGTATCTGACTTTCAGCTTGGCAAAGGGAGGCTGTCTCGCATGCTCAGGCGCCGTGCATCGGGGGCGCTGGAGCTTTCGATCAGGACACCTACGCAAGAAGCCTTCTCCACATCGGGGAAATCATCGACGATCAGACAGCTTTTTTGGTTCCACGCCAGCATCGAGGTGATCGGTTTGAATTGGATTGCATTTAGGTCGTAAGATCGAGTCGCCCAACCTGCATGGAGTCATTACCTTGCCGAACGTATTTTTCTCCTACTGCCATGCAGACGAGGGGTTGCGAGACCAGCTCGAAAAACAGCTGTCCATGCTGAAGCGTCAGGGTGTTATCGAGACCTGGCATGATCGGCGAATCAATGCTGGCCAAGAGATTGATGCTGCCATTGATGAGCACATCAATACCGACGAGATTATTCTGCTGTTGGTTAGCCCCGATTTCATTGCATCCGACTACTGCTACAACGTCGAAATGACTCGTGCCATGGAACGGCATGACGCGAAGCAGGCGATTGTCATTCCCGTAATCCTGCGGGCCTGCGATTGGCACTATGCTCCATTCGGTAAGCTGCTCGGCACCCCCTCGGACGGAAAGCCAGTAACCCTCTGGGCTGATCGGGATGAGGCATTCCTGCAGGTAGCGAAGGAAGTTCGCAAGGCAGCTGAACAATGGCGAACCGATAAACCTGTGGCGCCTCTGAGAAGCGTACGCCCCGATTATGCGATGCCAGTTGCAGCAGCCCTTAGTCCCAGCCCGGGGCCGCGTTCCAGCAACCTTAGGTTAGCCAAGTCCTTTACCCAACTCGATAAGGATCAGTTCCAACTTGAATCTTTCGAGTATATAGCTCGCTACTTTGAGAATTCGCTGGCGGAGCTGCAGGCTCGAAACGAGGGATACCAAGGCGTCTTCCGCCGGATTGATGGAAACCGTTTCTCTGCGACCATTTACAAAGATGGACGAGACATAGCCAAGGCTTCTGTCTTCGTCGGCGGCCAGCTGGGAGCTGGCATCTATTACAGTCAAGGCGATTCGTTCAGCGGTGGCTCCTTCAATGAGGCCCTTCACGTCGAATCAGACGACCAAACCCTTTACTGGCGGACTATGGGGATGGCGTCGTTTCGCAGCCCGAAAGACCAGAAGCTGTCTCAAGAAGGCGCCGCCGAGGCGCTTTGGGACATTGTCATCTCGCCTCTTCAGCGAAGTCGTTGAAGCCCAAGTGGAGCGTCTATGTGTTCTCCGCATTGGCCTAGCCAAGCCGGGGTAAACGACATAGTCGATATCCGTGCACCTCGGCTGGGCCCTATGCGAGCAGGCCTAGCCGTGACCAAAAAACTCAATGACCTCTTGTTTGTTTACCTTCTGCGGACACTCGTAGGATAACTCTCATTTGGAACCACATAGTGGCCAGTCGTAAATGGGAGAGGATGTCCCGCCTGCGTTGCGACTTGGTCAAGTAACGATGGCGCAGAGCCTTTGATCCCCAGCTTGAGGATAGCCGCGTTTCTCAGATTCCGGGGGCTGCGCTGAGGGGGAATAAGTTGAGCATCCTTTTCCCACGATCGAAAAATCTGCAATAGCTCATCCTAGTTCTTAAGGATGATCCTCGGAGGTCAGGTGACGCGCGACAATAAGCCAAGACAGCTTACGGCCCAAGAGTTCGAGCTAATGATGGGCGAGCTAGATACAGCTCAGTAACCGTCCGGTGATGTCACCTACCGAAATCCAGCATTAAGGGCGATGGTGTCCGCGTATTTTAAGCGGACGCGATCACCCTTATCGCCAGGATTTCCATGCGCCAACGAAGCTCTTACCCCAAACCATTCAAAGCCCAGGTCGTCCAGGAATGCTTGCAACCCGGAGCGACAATTTCCAGCGTAGCCATCCATCACGGCATCAATGCTAACGTGATCCGCAAGTGGCTACCGGCTTACCGGGATCAATCGCCTGTAACCTTGCCGGCTTTCGTTCCGGTAAAAACGGTACCAAGGCGAGCAACAGAAGAGATGGTGATCATCTCGCTGCCTCTGGGTGATAAATCCATCACCGTAAAATGGCCAGCCTCGGATCCGGACGGCTGCGCCTGTTTGATTCGTGGCCTGGCCCAATGATTCGCGTCGATGCCATCTGGCTCGCCACCGAGCCTATGGACATGCGCGCCGGCACTGAGACTGCGCTGGCCCGAGTGGTCGCGGTATTCGGTGCGGCGAAGCCGCACTGCGCTTACCTTTTTGCAAACCGCCGGGCCAACCGCATGAAAGTCCTGGTGCACGACGGCGTCGGTATCTGGCTGGCGGCACGGCGTTTGAATCAAGGAAAATTTCATTGGCCGGTCATCCGTCGCGGGGCGGAAGTCGAACTCGACCCCGAACAACTCCAGGCGCTGGTACTGGGATTACCCTGGCAAAGAGTCGGTGCGGGCGGCGCAATTACATTGCTTTAAATGCTGCCTTTTAGCTGAAGCAGTCGGGCTGCTTTGGTAAAATCCAGCCCATGACTTCCTTGCCCGATCTCGACCAAATGACCCCCGAACAACTGCGCGCACTGGCTGCGCAATTGATGTCCAAGGTCGATACTATGGGCCGAAAGATCCATCGCGATGAAACGATCATTGAGCAGCTCACTCACGAGATCGCCATCCTTAAACGGCACAAGTTCGCCAAGCGCAGCGAGCAGATCAGCCCGGCGCAGGGCAGCCTGCTCGATGACCTGCTCAATACCGACCTAGAAGCCATCGAGGCGGAGTTAAAAGCCCTTCATCCCGCACCTGCGCAGGAAGAGCCACGCCAGCAACCCAAGCGTGCGCCGTTGCCACCGCAGTTCCCCCGCACTGTAGTCCATCACGAGCCGGACAACACCCAGTGCGCGTGCGGCTGCCAGCTTCAGCGCATCGGTGAAGACGTCAGCGAAAAGCTGGACTACACACCGGGCGTGTTCACCGTCGAACAGCATGTGCGTGGGAAATGGGCCTGCCGGCAGTGCGAAACACTGATCCAGGCCCCGGTACCCCCACAGGTGATCGACAAGGGTATTCCCACTGCCGGCCTGCTGGCGCACGTGATGGTAGCCAAGTTCGCCGACCACCTGCCGCTGTATCGACAGGAAAAGATCTTCGGCCGTGCCGGCCTGGCTATACCACGTTCGACCCTGGCGCAGTGGGTGGGCCAAACCGGCGTACAGCTTCAGCCGCTGGTCGATGCATTGCGCGAAGTGGTGCTGGCCCAGCGCGTGGTTCACGCCGATGAAAAGCCGGTACAAATGCTGGCGCCCGGCGAGAAGAAAACCCACCGCGCTTATGTCTGGGCCTACAGCACTACGCCATTCTCGGCCCTCAAGGCCGTGGTCTACGACTTCAGCCCCAGCCGTGCCGGTGAACACGCACGCAACTTCCTGGGCACCTGGAACGGCAAGCTGGTCTGTGACGACTTCGCAGGCTACAAGGCTAGCTTCGAGCTGGGCATCACCGAAATCGGCTGCATGGCCCATGCACGCCGTAAGTTCTTTGACTTGCATGTAGCCAACAAAAGCCAATTGGCAGAGCAGGCGCTTCACTCGATTGGCGGGCTTTACGAAGTCGAGCGACACGCCAAGGAAATGAGCGACGAAGACCGTTGGCGATTACGCCAGGAAACAGCGGTGCCCATCGCTGGAAAACTGCATGAGTGGATGCTGGCCCAACGTGAACTTGTGCCCGACGGCTCAGCCACGGCCAAGGCCCTGGATTACAGCCTCAAACGCTGGGTAGCGCTCGCGCTACCTGGCAGATGGTGCTGTGCCCATCGACAACAACCAGATCGAGAACTTGATCCGGCCTTGGGCGCTTGGGCGCTCGAACTGGTTATTTGCAGGGTCGCTGCGCAGCGGCAAGCGGGCGGCGGCGATCATGAGCCTGATCCAGTCGGCGCGCATCAATGGGCATGATCCGTATGCTTATCTCAAGGATGTGCTGACGCGGTTGCCGACGCAGCGGGCCAGCGAGATCGAGCAGCTGCTGCCGCATCAGTGGATGCCTGCCTGATCTGTGCAAGGTTTGTTTGCTGGCCGCTTACATTGCATGGACTTAACCAGGGCAAGGGACTCGCCTTGACCAGTAGAAATCGGCTGAAGCAGACACTTGAATTTACGAGTGAGATGCGACTCGATGCTCCTGTTACTCATGACAAGCTTTTAGGAAAGCTATTCGTCCTTCTATCTGATGATCAAGTTTACATCTCCGGGAGAGATCGCTATATTCGGGCCCTGGAGATGGCATTCCTCCACTTACCAACCGCTGCGCCCGTAGCAGCTGATGATGCCTACAGACACCTGATCAACACAGGGCTGTAGGCGTTCGCGCGAAATATCCCTTTTTGGTCAGGCTCACTTTCCTTGTGTGGCCGACCCCATGTCAAAACTCCGAAAACCTGAACAACTCGTCCTGCTTCCCTACATCGGGAAATGGCTGGTACTTGCCAGCGCCGTGGCACTTTTGGCGGGATCGGCATCCGCGCTATTTCTGTTCTCCCTCGATCACGCCACTCAATGGCGCGAGACCCACCGCTGGGCGATCTGGCTGCTGCCGCTGGCAGGCTTTGCTGTAGGGCTGGTTTACCACCTGGTTGGCAAGCCGGTAGACGCGGGCAACAACCTGCTGATCGACGAGATTCACGACCCGAAGCAAACCGTGCCGCTGCGCATGGTGCCTCTGGTGCTTGCGGGTACGCTAATTTCGCATCTATTTGGCGCATCGGTCGGACGCGAAGGCACCGCCGTGCAAATGGGCGGTGCTCTGGCCGATCAGATAACCCACCTGTTCCGACTGCGCCCCGAAGATCGCCGAATCATGCTCATGGCAGGCATCAGCGCAGGCTTCGCTTCGGTCTTCGGCACCCCGCTGGCGGGAGCATTGTTCGGCCTTGAAGTGCTCGCCATTGGCCGCATGCGCTACGACGCGTTGTTCCCATGCATGGTCGCCGCTATCGTCGCCGATCAAGTCGGGCTGCTCTGGGGCGTCGTGCACACCCACTACGTCATCGGCGAGATCGCGCCCGTGCAGTTCTGGACAGTGGTGGCAATGGTTGTCGCAGGCATCGTGTTCGGACTCGCGGGGCTGCTGTTCGCCACAGCCACCCATACCCTCGGGGCGTGGATAAAAAAGCTGATTCCCTATTCGCCTTTGCGCCCTGTTCTCGGCGGGATAGTGGTGGCCACGGCGGTGTGGGCATTGGATGCCTATCAGTACGTCGGCCTAGGCATTCCGAGCATCGTCCAGTCCTTTGCAGCCCCCGTTGCGCCATGGGACTGGTTCGGCAAACTCGCGTTTACCGTCGCATCACTCGGCACAGGCTTCAAAGGTGGCGAGGTCACGCCGCTGTTCTACATCGGCGCGACGCTGGGCAACGCGCTTGCGCCGCTGCTACACCTCCCATTCTCGATGCTCGCCGGTATCGGCTTCGTCGCAGTCTTCGCCGGCGCCGCCAACACACCACTGGCGACCATCGTCATGGCCATGGAGCTCTTCGGCCCAGAGATTGCCCCACTTGCCGCGATTGCCTGCATCGCCAGTTATCTGGTGTCCGGCCATACCGGGATCTATCACGCCCAACGCGTGGGCCACAGCAAACACCGCCATGCCCTACCGACTGATATCCGTCTTTCGGACATCAATAAATTTCACTCTCAGCGCAACGCCGTGAGCGCCCCGAAAAAAGTCGAGGAGGACGAACCAAAATGAGCAAGTCAGAACCCGATTCATGAGGTAACAGGCGGTCACCTGGGCCTGTTCGAAATGCCACACCCGAGCCCGCTTTCAGTGTCTACAAATCCCAACGCAGCCAAGGCTATCGTTGCGACGCTGTCGCGGGCATCGAGGCGGCTACATGATTTGAATTAACGCTGGGCCTGCTTTGCCTTGAGAGAAGCAATGCAGGGGGATACGAACAGATTCCCTCGGTAAGCACCTATGGTGGTCTTCGCCGCCACCACCAACCACATTACCGTCAACATCAGCACCAAAATCACACCCAGAACGTTAAAAAATGCCAAGTCCAAGATCACGCCCAACTTCAGGGTGGTCACGGCGTAGACGCCTAAAGGAAATGTGAAGCCCCACCAGCCCAGGTTGAATGGAATACCACCTTTCGCATATCGAGCAGTGATAAGCAGTGCCAAAAGCATCCACCACAAGCCAAGGCCCCAGAACAAAATGCCAGCGATCAGGCCAATCCCTGCTGCCACGGCTCCAGCATTAGCCATGCCGTGAGCGGCAAAGATGGCAGGGGCGTCGCCGCCGATGACCAGCATGCCTAGCGCTCCTGTTCCAATAGGCCCCAGCGATAACCACGATGATGCAGCCATGTTCTCGTGAGGCAATTTATGAAGCGCCAGGCGTAGCACCAGGATCACCAGAATGCTCAAGGCTACAGGGACGGAATAGGCCCACAGCACGTAGCTGGTAATCAGCATATTGAACTGCGCGCTCGCGTCGGCTAAATGTGGAGCGATCACCCCACCACTGGCGGCAGCGACTTCCGCAGCGACAACGGGAAGTAACCACACAGCAGTCATCTGGTCGATGCTGTGCTCTTGCCGCGTGAACATCATGAATGGAATGAGAACACCGCATGCCAGTGCCATGGCGACATCTAGCCACCACAGGCCATGGGCTAATGGTATTAGGGCATCACCCCAGGTCGGTACGCCATACTGCATCAAGCCGTTGATGATGGTTGCCAGCCCCATCGGGATCGTGCCGAAAAACATAGAGACGGTTGAATGACCGAAGATTTGCTTGGCTTCGTTGAAAAAGAAAACCCAACGTGCCGCGTACATAAGCGTAAAAGCACTGAAAAGCACAATGTTGAACAGCCAAAGTGCTTTTCCCGCGTATGACAGCAGCGCGATATTTCCTGGAAGCTGTCCTAACGCCAGGGCCAGGATGCCCGTACCCATCGTGGCGGCGAACCAGTTCGGGGTGAACTGCCGGATCGCTTCCCTTGGATTTGAGAGCGCCGACAGCGGCTGCCCTCCTTGCATTACTTTTGACAAGCTGATGTCTCGCATGGTGCCTCCACGGCGTGCTTCATCGGAGCAGTGCCTACAGAATAGCGGGGTGAATTTATCTAGAAAAACGGGTAATTTCTCTATGCCATACCCACTTAATAGGTAAGCTCGTGAAGCTGACTCTCCGCCAGCTCGACATTTTTCGAAGCATCGCTCAACTCGGCTCGACGACCCGGGCGAGTCTTGCACTGGCTTTGTCCCAGTCAGCTACGAGCGCAGCCCTCCAGGAATTGGAAGGCGCACTGGGCATCCAGTTATTTGATCGGGTCGGCAGACGCCTCGTGCTGAATGACAATGGGCAAACGCTTCTACCTCAGGCCATCCGGCTGCTTGAAGCGGCGGCTCAAATTGAAGAAGGTTTTCAAACGGACACGACGGCTCGGATGAGGATCGGTTGCAGCACTACAATTGGCAATTACATCATGCCCCTGCTGATCGAACGTTTGGCTGCGCGAGCGCCGGGCATTCAAGTCGATGTCATCATGGGCAACAGTGCAGATATCGCCAAGCAAGCCGCACAGCTTTCGATTGATATCGGCCTGATTGAGGGGCCGTGCCGCCAACCCGAGCTGACGATTCGTCCATGGTTTGAGGACGAACTGGTGATCATCGCAGCCTCAAATCATCCCCTTGCCGCTCAGGAAAAGCTGACTTCAGACGACCTCAATGCCGCTACCTGGCTGATTCGCGAGGACGGCTCAGGAACTGCTGATGAGGTGCTTCAATGGCTACTTCCCTACCTTGGCGACTGGAGCGACGCTCGCCGGATCGGTAGCTCCGAAGCCATTAAGCGAATGGTCGTTTCTGGAATCGGAATAAGCTGTTTGTCTTACTGGGTAGTGAGCGATGCAATCGCGGAAGGTAAGCTGAGGTTGTTGAATCATGACCTGCCGCCTCATAAGCGACAGCTCCACATCGTGCATCACCGCGAAAAATTTATTTCTCGCTCTCTCGAAGTTTTCTTACGGGCTGTGGAAGATTTTGAAGTGAATGGAGCTGAAAGGCTCGAAATCACATCCAATTCAATGTGAGTTTGCTGAACGCTTACGCTACGCTTAGCGTACTGACGGAAAAGCCTCACTCGGGGGCATCATTCCCATGGCAAAACATCCACTCACATAGCGGCTGGTGAGAGTTGTTCCCCCGATGTTACTTGCTGGCAGCGCTAAAAAAATATCCCCGCCTCTTATGGGGTTCCTGTCAAAAGTGTAATCGCTGCCTAAGCATACTGACAGGTGCCTCCCCTCATCATCCTCATCGAGCCGACGCTCAAACGCTCCAGATTCATCGAGAGTCAGTTCCTTTGAGGAGATGTATCATGAAAGCTATCAACGTTGTGGTTATTGCAATCAGTTTGGCTATGTCGTCACTGGCCTTTGCCGAAGGCGGCGGTGATCGCACCTATGAGCGCATGGAAAAAGCTCGTGTGGCTGCACTGGAGAACCGCAAACCAGTCTCTGAAGCGCAAGAAGATGTTGCGCAAGAAAAGCCTGCGGCTGAAAAGCAGAAGCATCACTGCTAAGTCGACCAGCTTACGGAAATGTAATCACGCCATTTTTTGGCTTATGGCATCTTCGATGTATCAAACGCACTCGCTATCCAAAAGGGCGAACCCTCGGGAATACAGTGCTGTGCGTGCACCTGACTGACAGGACATGAATCGGTATGCAATCCAAAACTTCTCGGCGCACCTTCGTAAAAGGGCTGACCGCTGGCGCGATTCTCGGTGGCTTAGGGCTCTGGCGTACGCCTCTTTGGGCGGCCACCAGCTTTGGCGAGACAAATGTCCTGTCGGGCACAGAGTTCGACCTTTTCATTGGAGAAACGCCGGTAAATATCACCGGAAGCCCCCGGACTGCCTTGACCATAAATGGTGGTATCCCAGGGCCTCTGCTGCGCTGGCGTGAAGGGGACACCGTCACCTTACGGGTCAAGAACCGCCTCAAAGACATGACCTCCATCCATTGGCACGGGATTATTCTTCCCGCGAATATGGACGGTGTGCCGGGCCTTAGCTTCGGTGGGATCGCGCCTGATGGAACGTACGTTTACCAATTCAAGGTCAAGCAGAACGGAACGTACTGGTATCACAGTCACACCGGCTTCCAAGAGCAGGTAGGTGTATACGGCCCGCTGGTAATTGAAGCAAAAGAGCCAGAGCCTTTTGAGTATGACCGTGACCACGTGGTGATGCTCACTGACTGGACGGATGAAGATCCGACTGCGCTAATGAAGACGCTCAAGAAGCAGGCGGACTACTACAACAACCACAAGCGAACAGTCGGTGACTTCATTAAGGACGTAGCGGATAGCGGTTGGTCAGCGACTGTCGCTGATCGCAAGATGTGGGCCGAGATGAAGATGAATCCTACTGACATTGCAGACGTCAGTGGCGCGACATACACCTATTTAATGAACGGCCACGCCCCGGACTCGAACTGGACAGGCACTTTCAAACCTGGCGAAAAGCTTAGGTTGAGGTTCATCAATGGTTCGGCCATGTCCTACTTTGATGTCCGTATTCCGGGCTTGAAGATGACCGTTGTAGCCGCCGATGGCCTGTATGTGAAGCCTGTGACCGTGGATGAATTCAGGATCGCCACAGCTGAGACCTTCGACGTGATCGTCGAACCAACTCAGGACGCCTACACACTGTTTGCGCAGTCGATGGATCGAACGGGGTACGCCAGAGGCACCTTGGCCGTCCGGCCTGGTCTCGCTGCCCCAGTACCTGAGCTTGACCCTCGTCCTCTCGTCACCATGGCCGACATGGGTATGGCCGGGATGGATCATGGCTCAATGTCTGGTATGGGCGATATGGCTGGAATGGATCACAGCAAGATGGCCGGTGCGCAAGACAACTCAATGCAGGGTATGTCGGGAATGGACGGCGGCGACATGAAGGGTATGAATCATGGCGCTACGCGAGACATTTCTGGCATGGACAGCATGGCTGCAATGGATCACAGCAAGATGTCTATGGGTGGCATGGAAGAAATGCAGCAGCACCCGGCCTCAGAGTCCAACAACCCTCTCGTCGATATGCAGGCCATGTCGACGTCGCCAAAGCTTGATGATCCCGGTATGGGCCTTCGCGAGAATGGCCGAAAGGTACTGACGTACTCTGATCTAAAAAGCACGTTTGAAGATCCAGATGGCCGTGAGCCAAGTCGCACCATCGAATTGCACTTGACCGGTCATATGGAGAAGTTTTCCTGGTCTTTCAACGGCGTGAAGTTTTCGGACGCCGAGCCTTTAAAACTGAAATATGGCGAGCGAGTCCGCATCGTTCTCGTGAACGACACGATGATGACGCATCCCATCCACTTGCATGGCATGTGGAGTGACCTTGAAGATGAAAACGGGCAATTCCTCGTCCGCAAACACACCATCGATATGCCGCCAGGATCAAAGCGCAGCTACCGAGTGACCGCCGATGCGCTAGGACGCTGGGCCTACCACTGCCATCTCCTGTACCACATGGAAATGGGCATGTTCCGTGAAGTGCGTGTAGAGGAATAAGGAGCCGACTATGAGCAATTTCTTTTGCGAGACTCGCATGCACTCAGCTGTATTCACGGTTGCTTTAACCGCTGCTTTTATCTTGCCTGTAGCCGCTGAACCGGGCCAGGGCACGAAAGACGGGCAGATGCAGGGTATGGATCACAGCCAGATGCAGGGCATGGATCACAGCAAAATGCAGGGTATGGATCATAGCCAGATGCAGGGTATGCAGCCTCCCAAGCAGCAGACCCAGACCCAAAGCCGGACACCGATAGCGGCTCTAACCGATGCGGATAGAGCCGCAGTCTATAACGCTCCTGGTGGTCACGAAGTCCACGACACTGCCCTCAACTCTTTTTTTATATTTGAGAAGCTGGAATGGCAGGATGCTGACGATGGGAGCGCGCTTAACTGGGAAGCCCAAGGTTGGATAGGTGGAGATGTTGATCGTCTATGGCTGCGCTCCGAGGGCGAGCGCACCAACGGAAAGACCGAAGAAGCTGAGGTTCAAGCTCTTTGGGGCCATTCCATCAGCCCTTGGTGGGATCTGGTCGGCGGGGTTCGTCAAGACTTCAAACCAGGCGACCCTCAAACGTGGGCGGCTTTCGGTATCCAGGGCTTGGCTCTCTACAATTTCGAAGCCCAGGCCACTGCTTATCTGGCTGAAGGTGGCCAGACCGCAGCTCGGCTGGAAGGTGATTACGACATCCTCCTGACCAACAAGCTCATTTTGCAACCGACGGCGGAATTCAATTTCTACGGTAAAAACGATCCCCAGCGGGGCATTGGTTCAGGGCTGTCAGAGAGTGAGGTCGGTTTGCGTCTTCGGTACGAAATCAGGCCAGAATTCGCACCTTACGTAGGTGTGACCTGGAATCGGGCTTATGGAAAGACCGCTGATTACGCCCGCGACGAAGGCGAAGACAGTAACGAAGCACGCCTCGTGCTTGGCGTCCGAGTGTGGTTCTAAATCAAAGTTAGAAGCACCAAATAATTATCTAACCTCATAACAACAGCTTTGCGCTGTGAGGAGCCTTGCATGTCTGTATTTAAATCCTGTGTTGTGGCCGTTGCTCTTTCTTCCAGCCTTCTGCTCAGCGCAGTTGCCCAGGCTCACCCGAAGCTGCTGTCTTCGACTCCGGCTGAAGGGGAGAGCGGCCCAGCTCCTGCGAAGATAGAACTGCATTTTTCCGAAAACCTGGTTACCCAGTTTTCCGGGGCCAAGTTGGTCATGACGGAAATGCCTGGCATGGCACATTCCCCTATGCCCATGAAGGCCAGCGTGGCTGGAAGTAGCGATCCTAAAACCATGATCTTGACTCCGGCAGCACCTCTCACTGCTGGCACCTACAAAGTGGAGTGGCGGGCGGTCTCCTCTGATACCCACCCGATTATCGGCAACGTTACGTTCAAAGTGAAGTAAGCATGAGCGACCCCCTGAATGTGGTGCTGCGCATAGCGCTTTATCTGGATTTGATGCTCTTGTTCGGCCTAGCGGTGTTTGGGCTGTACAGCTTTCGAGGTAAAGAGCGCGTATCCGGAGCGGTACTTCATTTTGGGTGGATACTGCCCGGCACCGCTGCTATAGGCATGCTGTTGTCCATAGCAGCTTTCGTGGTTATGACAAGCAATATGAGCGGCGCCTCCGATTGGGTCGAGCTGCGGCCTCACATAGAAATGATGCTGTACGAGACTGAGATCGGCTATAGCTGGGTGACGCGCATGATCTCGCTAGCGGTGGTCATTGTTGTCGCAAGCCAAAGCAAGCGATGGCCAACAGAGAGTCTATGGGTTGCTACCTTGGCGGGCAGCATCGCCCTAGCGACGCTCGCGTGGACAGGTCATGGAGCCATGGATGAAGGTGCTAAGCGGTTCTGGCACTTTGCCGCTGATATCCTGCATTTACTTGCCGCTGGCGGGTGGATCGGTGCCCTCGCGGCGTTTGGTTTGATGTTGAGGATAAAAGGGTCTGATCCTGAGCTACTTGTCCGAGTACTTTCACGAGCACTCAGCGGATTCGAAACAGCCGGTGCTCTGATCGTTGGTACGGTCATAGTGACCGGTGTCGCCAATTACCTCTTCATCGTTGGGCCGACAGTGGCCAATGTCATATCAGGCGCCTATGGCGTTCTTCTACTCGTGAAAATCGTGCTGTTCGCCGGCATGATCGGACTTGCTACCCTGAATCGTTTCTACCTGAGTCCTGCCCTTGAGCGGTCTGCGCAGGCCGGTGATTACTCTCTGGCAGTGACTGCTTTGAGAAAAAGCGTGGTGCTCGAATCCACCTGTGCCGTGGTCATCGTCGTCCTGGTGGCTTGGCTGGGGACTTTAAGCCCATCAATCGACATGGCTCAAGGGTAAGCTCGATGCCAGATCTGGGCGGCTCCAAGAGGGGCCCAGATCCAGCCAACACTATTGGCTGAGTGGGTAGGTAGCCACCACTTCTTGCGCACCTGCCTTGGTGACTCCCATGACTTTATACGGCTGATAATTTTGACCGTATTCCATGCCTGGAGAACCTGCTGGCATGCCTGGCACTGCAATCCCTACGAGATCGGAGCGGCCGCTCAGCTTCTTGATTTCGTCGGCTGGTACATGACCTTCTACGAATTTGCCGCCAATCACAGCGGTATGGCATGAGGCGAGTTCCTGTGGAACACCCAGTTTCTGCTTGATAGCGCTCATATTGCTTTCTACATGGTCGACCACTTTGAATCCACTCGACTCAAGGTGTTTGACCCACTCCTTGCAGCAGCCGCAGTTCGCGTCGCGGTGTACATCTATTGTGAGCGGCGCTGCCGCCTGGGCGGCACCACAAATCATCAACGCCACAGCCAGCGATAGCTTTCGTTTGAACATTCCATGCACCTCATCAAGGTTAGTCTGCGGTTGCTTAGGCGCCCTTGGCCTAGGCCGCGAGTGGCGCTTACTTACCGGTTACAACGTAGGTTAAGCGCAAAGAATCAGATTGCCGATTACATTTGCGTCAGCTTGCGCATAGCGGCCAATTTGGTAGCACAATTGAACGCCGCACAACCGGAGCCCAAGCATGAAACTCTTGGTAGCAGAAGACGAACCCAAAACAGGCATGTATCTACAGCAAGGTCTAGTAGAGGCCGGGTTCAGTGTTGATCGGGTTGTGACCGGTACGGAAGCACTGCATCAAGCACTGAGTGAGACCTACGATCTCCTAATTCTGGACGTGATGATGCCGGGCATCGACGGCTGGGATGTCGTCCGAAGCGTTCGCGCAGCTGGGCGCGCAGTTCCTGTGCTGTTTCTGACGGCCAGAGACGGAGTTGATGATCGGGTCAAGGGGTTAGAGCTAGGAGCTGACGATTATCTGGTTAAGCCATTCGCCTTTTCCGAGTTGCTTGCTCGCGTAAGAAGCTTGCTTCGCCGTGGTTCCGCCGCGCCCAACCAGACATCAATCAAGATCGGGGATCTGGAAGTCGATCTTCTGAAGCGCCGCGCCATGCGCTCTGGTCGCCGGATAGACCTCACGGCTAAGGAGTTTTCGCTACTTGAATTGCTGATGCGCCGTCGGGGGGAAGTCTTGCCAAAATCCCTGATCGCATCGCAGGTCTGGGATATGAATTTCGACAGCGATACCAACGTAATCGAAGTCGCTATTCGCCGCCTCCGAGCCAAAGTCGATGATGATTTTGACACCAAGCTGATCCAGACCATGAGGGGAATGGGCTACATGCTAGACGCTCCCGAAACAGAATGAAGCGCGCTTCCCTTACCCTCCGTTTGAGCATGATGTTTGTCTGTGCCGTGGTCGCCGTGCTGGTAGTGGCGGGCTTTACTTTCGATGCGTTTAGCCAACATCACTTCAAGGTTCTTGACCGTCAAGCCATGACGGAAAAGCTCGAATCCATCCGCCAAATCATGGAAGGCGAAGCTGGCTCCGCAGACTCATCAGAAGTCGTGCTGCAACTACAGGCTTTGCTTGGTGCACATCAGGAACTCTCCGCCTCGATTACCACCAAGGAAGGGAGGACGATCTTCGCCACACAGAATGCAGTTGAGCATCCTCCTTCCCACTCGGGCGATCCTGGAGAAGACATGTGGGAGTGGACTGTTGGCGGCCATATGTACCGTGGCATGCAGGCCCAGGTTCGATTAGTAAACGAAGCCGAGCCGCTGAACGCGTGGTTGAGTCTAGATATCACTAGCCATCTGCATTTCGTTGAAACCTTGCGGTGGTGGCTGGTGATCGGACTGACGATTAGTGTCTTGGTCAGCGCAGCTTTAGGGTGGTTGGTGGCGCGTAGTGGGTTGAAGCCGGTCGCACAGGTGACGCGGGTCGCAGCCTCGATGTCAGCGGGATCGCTCAAAGAGCGTATCCCGATGGACTCGGTGCCTCGTGAGCTTGAAAGCCTAGTCTCCTCGTTCAACGCCATGCTTGCTCGCCTTGATGAGTCTTTTGTTCGGCTGTCCAACTTTTCGGCTGATATCGCGCACGAGCTGCGCACTCCTATCAGCAATCTGCGGACACATACAGAAGTCATCCTCGCAAAGAAACGTGCGCCCGAAATCTATGAAGAGAATCTCTATTCCAACCTTGAGGATCTGAACCGCCTCTCAAGCATTATTGATGGCATGCTTTTTTTGGCCAAATCGGATAACGGTCTGATTCTACCAACCAAAGAAAAAATCGAGTTGCGTTCGGTCGTCGAAAAGCTCTTCGAGTATTACCAGTTGCTGGCAGACGACACTGGGGTGACGCTACAGCTTTCCGGGCATGGCGCAGTGTACGGCGACGACACTATGTTGGATCGGATGATCTCTAATCTGCTGTCCAATGCGCTCCGGTACACACCACCAGGCTCCGTGATCTCCATCAGAATCGAACCTGATGGCGACATGATCAGCTTGTCAGTGCAAAACCCTGGAGAGGAGATAGCAGCACAACATTTACCCCGGCTGTTTGATCGTTTTTACAGAGTCGATCCTGCTCGCAGAGAGGGCAGCACCACAAACGCGGGGTTAGGTTTGGCAATCGTCAAATCACTGGTTGACGTTCATGGCGGCACCGTTAGATGTGTCTCCGGGGGAGGTTATACGGCCTTTAAGATCAGCCTGCCAGCGTGGGACAGCGATGCTCATAGTGTGTGAGCTATACGAACGCAGCGGCCCCCTCCCAAGGAGAGTGCGCTGGAGGTAGCGGAGGTCGTTAAATACATTCGCTTGGTGTTTGTGCATGCGGTTTGAATGTGGTTACATCTGTATATTCGGTTATCCACATGTATTGGGCGGTCGCTTATGAGCCTGGCACCACACACCTTCTTCAAGTGCCTGGGGGACGAAACTCGCGCTCGGATCATGCTCATGCTTTCGGCTGAGGGTGAGTTGTGCGTGTGCGAGTTGATCTGGGCACTGGACGATAGCCAGTCGAAGGTCTCCAGGCATCTTGCCCAACTGCGGGCTTGCGGGTTACTCGCAGATCGGAGGCAGGGTCAGTGGGTTTACTACCGGCTGCATCCCGAGCTTGAACAGTGGGCACTGGATGTTCTGAACGTCACTACGCAGGCGCACCAGTCCTGGGTTAACGACAGTCAAGGAAGGCTGGCTTCGATGGAAGACAGACCCGTGCGCCAAGCCTCCTGCTGCTGACCTTCTGATTCGGAACATACCCATGCTCATCGCTGCGTCAATTTTCGTAGTTACGCTTGTCTTTGTTATCTGGCAACCCAGGGGGTTAGGTGTCGGCTGGAGCGCGGCAGTGGGTGCCGTCCTGGCATTGCTGACTGGCGTCGTGAGTCTGGGGGATGTGCCGGTTGTGTGGCACATCGTCTGGAACGCTACCGCGACCTTCATTGCAGTGATCATTATCAGTTTGCTGCTTGATGAAGCGGGATTCTTTAACTGGGCGGCGCTGCATGTGGCTCGCTGGGGTCAGGGCAAAGGTGGACGCCTGTTTGCGCTGATGATCCTGCTCGGTGCAGCCGTCTCGGCACTGTTCGCCAATGATGGAGCCGCACTGATTCTGACCCCAATCGTCATCGCGATGCTGACGGCGCTTCGTTTCAGTCCGGCATCCACTCTGGCATTCGTGATGGCCGCAGGCTTCATCGCGGATACCGCCAGTCTGCCCATGGTCGTGTCGAATCTGGTCAACATCGTTTCGGCTGACTTTTTCAGCGTGGGTTTTGGTGAGTACGCCTCGGTGATGTGGCCAGTGAACCTGGTGGCGGTGGCCGCGACGCTGTTCATGCTCTGGATGTTCTATCGCAAGGACATTCCAACCCAGTACGACGCTAATCAGCTTGAAGCCCCAGATGCAGTAATTCGTGACCGGGCGACATTCATTGCTGGCTGGTGGGTACTTGGCCTGCTGCTGCTTGGCCTGTTCGCACTGGAGCCGCTGGGCATCCCCATCAGCGCCGTTGCTGCTGCGTGTGCGGTGATCCTGCTGATCATTGCTGGAAAAGGCCACATCATCTCCACGCGAAAGGTCATCAAGCACGCGCCTTGGCAAATTGTCGTGTTTTCGCTGGGCATGTATCTGGTGGTCTATGGCCTGCGTAATGCCGGGCTAACCGACTCGCTCTCGGCGCTGTTGAACATATTTGCTGAGCATGGCCTATGGGCCGCTACCTTGGGCACCGGTATCACCGCTGCGCTGTTGTCCTCGATGATGAACAACATGCCGAGTGTGCTTATCGGCGCTCTGTCCATTCAGGGCAGCGACGCTACGGGACTGGTGCGTGAGGCCATGATCTACGCCAATGTCATCGGTTGCGATCTCGGCCCAAAGATCACGCCCATCGGAAGCCTGGCCACGTTGCTGTGGCTGCATGTTCTGGCACAGAAAAACATCCGCATCACCTGGGGCTACTACTTCAAAGTCGGCAGCATCCTCACTCTTCCTATCTTGCTGGTAACGCTAGTGGCACTGGCGTTGCGGCTGAGCATCCCTGTCTAGGAGAAACCCATGAAAGTGTTATTTATGTGTACGGCAAACAGCTGCCGGAGCGTTCTCTCGGAGGGGTTGTTCAACCATCTGGCCCCGAGCGGCTTTACTGCCGTCAGTTCTGGCAGCTTCCCTAGCGGGAAACTGAATTTACGCGCCGTGAGTACGCTGCAAGCGCTGGGTATCGATACCTCGGGGCTTTACAGCAAAGGCTCAGAGGTCTTTTCGGACTCACCACCGAATGTTGTGATAACCGTGTGTGACAAGGCTGGAGGCGAAACATGCCCGGTCTATTTTGGGCCTGCTGTCAAAAGCCACTGGGGGCTTGCCGATCCTTCCGATGTGGAAGGAACAGACAGCGAAATCCAGGCCGCATTTGACGCAACCGTCGTCCAGATTAAAAAGCGTTTCGAGGCATTCTTCAGCTTGGATCATTCGACGCTTACACCGCAGGAACTGAAGCGCGAGCTAGATCGTATAGGTGAGCTGTGATGGACGAATTTTCGTCGGAGAGCAGTCCGGATCTACCTAATCTGGATCAGGCGCTGATTGACGTCGCCACACTGGATCGTCTGCAAGGCAACGAGCAACCGACTCACAAGCCGCGCATCTTGTTGCTGTATGGCTCAACCCGTGAGCGCTCTTTCAGCAGGCTACTGACCCAAGAGGCCGCGCGCATCCTGACCCTAATGGGAGCCGAGGCAGTTATTTTTGATCCCTCGGGCTTGCCTCTCCCTGATGACGCTCCGGAAGACCATCCAAAGGTTAAAGAGCTGCGGGATCTGGTTCTGTGGTCAGAGGGACAGGTTTGGTGTTCGCCGGAGCGTCACGGCGCGATGTCTGCTGTATTCAAAGCCCAAATCGATTGGATTCCGCTCACGATGGGGGCTGTCCGGCCCAGCCAGGGCAAGACCCTGGCCGTCATGCAGGTCTGCGGTGGATCACAGTCGTTCAACACGGTAAATCAGCTGCGAATTCTCGGGCGCTGGATGCGGATGATCACCATCCCAAACCAGTCGTCAGTACCCAAGGCCTTCCTGGAGTTCGACGACGCAGGCCGTATGAAGCCATCTGCCTACTACGACCGTGTGGTCGACGTGATGGAGGAACTAATGAAGTTCACGCTGATGGTTCGGGGCCGGGAAACGTATCTGGTAGATCGCTACTCGGAGCGAAAGGAAAGCGCCGAGTCGCTCTCGAAACGAGTCAATCAAAGATCGATTTGAGCCACCAAGGGGATAGAGGATGAGCAAGACGACAGTAAGGATTGCGCAGGTTTCGGACGCTCAAGCCATCCAGGCAATCTACGCACCAATGGTTGGGAGCACTACGATTTCGTTCGAGCTTGAGCCGCCTTCAGTCGAAGAGATGGCCATGCGGATTGAGTCGACTCTGCTAACTTACCCGTACCTGGTTGCGGTGCGAGACGGCCAGGTCATCGGCTATGCATATGCCAGTCAGCACCGGGCTCGTGAGGCCTATCGCTGGTCGGTCGACGTCACCGTTTATATATCGCCAGAAGCGCACCGTAGTGGCGTCGGTCGGGCACTGTATGACGTGTTGCTGCCAACATTGAAGAAGCAAGGTTTTCACGCAGCCTATGCCGGGATCGCTCTGCCCAATGATGGCAGCGTGGGACTACACGAAGCACTTGGCTTCGCTCACATTGGTACGTATCCAGAAGTAGGATTCAAGCATGGCGCTTGGCGTGATGTTGGATATTGGCGTATCGCGCTGGATTCAACGAATCCGCCAAAACTGCCCGTGCTTTTCAGTGAGATCAGTCTCTTCTGAATCAGCCACGACCAGCAGATCAAGTGCGCTTGCCCCCTCAAAAAGAAAACCCCTCAGCTAGCTGGAACAGCATCTCTTCAACCTGGCGAGTTCCAACGGTGCTGGTAAGCATCAATAGTGGGCTTTTACCCGAGAAGCGTTCTTTCGGCTTGGTTATCCGAGTAGCGCTGCAGCGTTTCGAAAGTCGTGAAACGAAAAAACCGGAATTGGGCTTACCAGATTCCGGAATTTTCAGCCTGCAGATTTCACAGGTGCGTTGGGATCAAACCATTCCTCAAACGTTCACCTGCCGGCCTCTGCGGCTGCGATGCTCCATCTTTTTCCACTACCGGACGCCAGTGTGCGGGTCTGCTGTTTAGGATAATGCGGGAGGGGGAAATAAATTCCAGAGGGCATGATGGCGAAAGTTTTTGTGATCGGCGCCACGGGTGAAACGGGAATTCGGCTCTGCCAGCAACTGGTTGCCCGGCGTCACGAGGTGCTCGGACTGCACCGCAAACCTGAGCAATATTCACGCTCAAACTCTATGGCGTCGAGCCTGTCTTGGGTCGTAACCAGATCGTCAAGCTGAATGCGATGTTTTGGTCGGGCCATGAATCGCTTAGCCATGGTAATAGTCAGTTCAATGCCTGATGGATTGGACTGGCGGGACTCCTGGATGGTCTCAAGCTTCAGATCCAGCGCGCTGAAGAAGGTATCTGCGTCGCTCCCACTCTCGACGGTCGCGCGACGGCTTGTGATCTAATGATGAGCGGCTGGGGGGCGTTTTATCAGCGCAAAGGCATGAAAGCTTCTGGGTGGTCGGAGCAGGTCATGAATATACTCCGGGGCGTTTCTAGCTTGCATGGGCGGGAGGAGCTGGTTGCGGAGCTGAAGTAGATGGGTTTGGACTGCGGTGAGTACCTGGTTCGCACCTTTGGCGAGCAGTTTTTATCATATGCCGCCAGTGGAGAGGCCGGGATCCTCCGTCGAGCGGCATGTGACGACGTTCCGTACTCACGGTCTTTACTCCTGAGCGACCCGGGCTGACAAGATGTAAGGGATGAATGGATGTAGGGTAGGGCGTCGTCACAACACTGCTGTAGTAAAAATGTCCGCAGGTATGAAAAAACCCTGAATGACATTTGCCAGATACCCACGATTTATGCGGGCGTCTCGGGCCGTAAAGCCTGCGCGGGCCATCTGATTGTCCGACTCAGCATTGATCTCAGCAATGAATGAACGGGTCTCCTTCACGGAGAGCGCCCGGCTCAGATCACGATGTGGCCATCTCGTAACGTACCCTTGAATAATGCTGGTAATGAACCTGGCGTCCATCTCTGCCCGATCGGCATCCTTATCGATCATGTACATACCAAGGTGATTACGAAGGAACTGCTGCGATGAGCGGCTCAGATGGGGATCCAGAATCGTGAAATCGACGTAGACGCCTTGTCCACTCTGGATAGCAAACCAACTGGCGTAGTAGGAAATTCTATCCTGTAAGCGGTTCAGCCCTTGGTAGGTGCATCGATCGAAAGCCTCATCTTGGCTCAGGGCAAATTGAACATCGCCCTCTCTGATCAGACCATACAGCGCCAGCAGGTCACTAACGGCCCAAACCGTGGCAGTTAACTCCGCCTTAGACATTTCGAGCTCAGTTGCTAGGAACCCTTTGAATCCCACCATTGTCATGGGATTGAGTGCATTATCAATGGGCGCGTCGATAATGGCGAGGTACGCGTCGTAAAAATTCAATGCAAGCATCACACGCTGCTGCCGTTCGATTTGATCAGGGAAGGCCTCCCTCAGCGATAATTCGCACTGGGTTGGATTCAGCATTGTCATACCGCAGGCGAGGATCTGGTCTTGTTTCAGCATACGTATCAAAGTCCCTGGTCGAATTCAGAATGGCTTGTTTAAGAAGTTCTCTCGGTTTGGCAGCCATGAATCGACTTCGGCAGCAGGTAAGAACCGGGTCGGCCTGGCTGCAGAGTTCATCTTGAGATGTAGCCTTTGGACACGTTTTGTTCGTGGTACCACTCATGGTTCCGCAGCGCATTTCCATGCTCCTCCGACGGGTTCGCTCCGGGCTCGCTGGGATAGTCAGCGGGAAACATCTCTCGCAGCCGACAAAGCTCTTCAAAAACGGACTGGGCCCGGGCTATTCTTTGTGATTGAAGGTGTTCAGCGATCTGCCTAAACCCTGGCGAAGCAGCACCGTGGTCAGAGAACCAAGCTTTAAGGTCTTCATAGATTTGTTGATGACGGCGGTCGAATCCGCCACAACGTTGGTCTGTGTCGGAGAAGAACTTGCTTGGATTGTACTGGTATAGGATAAAGTCCTGCAGGAGGTAAGCAGTACCATACATTCCTGTTAGAAAGATGTCGCGGTGAGTAATATACGGTGATTCGGGCATGCTAATATTCTCCTATTGTGCTTCGCATTAAATTAAGTGACCGGGTTTAACGTGTAAGTGGTACTCAATCATTTGGTAAATTTTGATAAGCATGCTCATGCTTGTGCAATGTTTAAGTCCACGAATGGCGTTTTTACGTTGGATTGCAAACTGCCGACATTTCTTGTTATTTCCTCACGGGCATACAATTTGCAGTGGATATAGGTCATGGTGATCACGTTGAGTTCTGAGCGACTTGCTAACTAAAGATGATGGCGGCGGTAGTGTCAAGCTATTATTTAGAGCTGGTGTATTGGTTGCGGGTATAACATTGATTTTGCCTTAAATTGATAACTGAGTTTTCGTAACTAAGATTGTGGGATTACCAATATTTAGTTAATTTAGCTGTCGGTGACTGCGTCGTCGCTAAAGTGGCCATCGGGGCAATTGGAAAAAATGGCTGTTCGCTTCCAAAGGTGAGGTGAGCAGAGTTTCCGGGCCTCTCACGGGATGGCCGGCAATCTCAAGGCGCTGAATTCATGCGGGTGTTCAGGCCGCCGGAGAGCTCTCATCGTGTTGTATAGGGGAGTATTGCCATTGCTGATGGCATTTTCGTGA
The DNA here is from genome assembly GCF_042958985.1 of Pseudomonas sp. NPDC007930. Classification (NCBI taxonomy): domain Bacteria; kingdom Pseudomonadati; phylum Pseudomonadota; class Gammaproteobacteria; order Pseudomonadales; family Pseudomonadaceae; genus Pseudomonas; species Pseudomonas sp. NPDC007930. Next base: position 378,675 of record NZ_JBIBKC010000004.1, on the reverse strand, counting down.
TGTCCAAGATCCAGTTTTTCATGTGGCACAGGAGTGTTCATGGAAGGGAGTTGCTCGCAATCTCACGACTGCGCTGTACAGTCGGCGTACGGGTTCTCCATATGGTGCAGCGAGATTGGAGGCAACGGCAATCTTGATGCCTTCGGCCTGCAGCATTTCCACTGCTCGCATTCCATCATCAAACGGTTCGATGCTATCTAGATCAGCGTCCAGTGCGCCTTGAATTTCGACCATGAGATCGGGTCGTACGCTGATTTCGAAAAGCTCAGCCGCTTCCGCCAGGCTCAGGCTGCGGGTCATGACCTGGTGCAGATTGTTCGGCTGCGGGAGACGCCCTTGTCGGATGCCATCTTTCAAAATCATGCGATAGGGGTGTCTGCCCTGCGGGATTCGAAGTAAGGTGCCGAACGCGTCGAAAAGTATGAATCTGACGGACATCTGGATTGCCTTTAACAACTGCGGTTGAGGCCCGCTTCATCTGGTTTGGCAGGATACAGTGGGTCAGAAGGGCACACATTCGAAGCGACCAGCCGTATGTGGCTGGTCGGCCCTCAAGTGATCTTGATGCTTTGCAGCATCCTTAAGAGCAGAAAATCATCCGGGGCATCCAAGATGAGCTCCCCATCATCAGCGACCCTTACCTCGCATAGCCGGGGATGGCTGAGCAGTCCAGGAGGCAGGGGATGCCGAGCAAACGGATTGTGAAGCACATAGAGTCCGTCCATGAGGTGCTCTGTGTAGTCTCGTTTCCAGGTATTCCGCACCACTGGAATCAGGCTCCCTTGATTAGGGTGCAAGGTGGTGTACACGGACGGTGCCTCAGGACTATCAGCCAGAGCCCTCAGCTTCCCCCAAGTGGCGAGGCAGCTATAAACAACCGCTGATACTTCCGCATGTGAGTCGTCACAAAACAGTCCGACCTCAATGTTGGTATTGGCATTTTTAGGCGCTGCAGTGACGTTGTACGATACGACGTGGGTGTCCCCCGGTTTGGTCGCCGCCTCGTCGTGGTAAAGCCCATACAATGCTGCAAGGATTGGGCGCCCAGATGCGAAATGTGAGTGCGGCCTGTCGAACGATGCGATGCCAATTACGAAGGGTTTGCCTTCAACGTGCGCATGGTTGAGGTAGCTTTTGCGGTACTTCTTAATCTTGGCATCGAAACTGTTGCAAATCCGCAGGGTTGATTCGATGTTGAAATCGGTGAAGTCCTTAGGAGGTGCGGCCATGGGAAAGCCAAATGCAGGTTCTCCGCCAACCGGCGGTCTTGCAATCGTCGCTTCCAGGCAGAATGGCACGCCCCCCTCCACCACGAAGTCAGGGGCATGATGACGAAGGTTGATTGGTAGACCCAATTCCTTGAGCGCAGCAAACAGGTAGAGCTCCCAGAATGAGGACTCGAAAGTCGTTTGCAGCTCTCTGACAAACTTACCGTCACGATCTTCGAAGCCCTCGGCCCATTTAGCCAAAACTGCGCGCTCGGGCCCGTAGGGCGCCTCGTTCATCATTTGAAAAATCGCATGCTGGGTCTCGGCATCGACCTGATGTGTGAATAGATCAATGGGCATGACGCGCTTCCTTGAGCAAAGCCGTTAGAGTTCAGACCTTCGCGGAAGACTATTCGAGGGTGACTATCATATCAACGCTGTGTCCTGGCGTTGAATGTAGTAAAGATTTCGGCAGGGCTAGTACTGGATTTTTGGATGACCCACAGGACAAGCCCGCGAGGGGGCTCAAGGCCCTACTCAACCAGTGGGGTCAGCCGTTGGTGAAAGATCGGTATTGTCTTCGCCGTCATAGGTTGATCATGCACATACACCTGCTTGACCTCAATTCGATAGGCTTTGAGATAATCAATCCAAGCATGCCTCGATGCCTTCGCTGCGATCAGCACGACCGATCGTGCACCTGCCTGTACGGCTGCCTCTGGAGACATGGCGAAGCCAAGTGACACATTCGCCTCGTCAACGAACTCAGGTGACAAGGTGGAGTACCTGCCTTCCGCTTCCACAAACAGCCCCTTTCCTCTGACGGAATGAATCCGGCAGATGAAAGGATCCCACTTGTTGGCATGGGCTGGCCGCACTCTGATCAGATCATGCTTTCTGAAACTTGTCTCCTGGGTTTGAAGGACTACCGGTGCTCGCACTCGACCCAGACGCTGATTGATCGTTGCGATCAGCGAGGGAGAGTCACTGACAAAAATTTCACCCTTTGACGCTTGGTGCCATTGCTCGGCCCAGTGGACATTGAACACCTGGTCTTCGCCGTTGAGCTCAAGGTTCGGCGCTGGGATCGCTGATACGGGGTGACTCGCAGCGTGCAGGGCGATGGTGGGGTAGTAGGCTTTGAGAACGTCCAGGAAATGTGCTGGTTGCTCAGCCATAGCTGGCCGGGCATCGAATAGCACCACCCGCGTGGAGGCAGGGACTCCCTGGAGGGCCACCAAGAAGTCACTGAGCGTCAGTAGATGGCAGTCGGTGATGATGACGGTGCCGTACTCAGCGAGGTCAGGTGGGAGTTCGTGGAAAGGAACTGCAACGTTCTCAGTACAGGCATCATAGATAGGCAGCATGGAGCTCGAATACACGACGAGCTGAGGAGCCGGCGCGTACAAGATCTGCAGGGTGCCGGACAGCTGGCTCGTGAACTCACAAACGCTTGGTAGAGCACGGGCACTGATCACCGACAGCCTTGAGTTGATGGCTACGATGATTTCGTCTTGGTAATTATGATGGTCATAGGATGCGATGACTTGGCTGTATCTGGAATAACTATACTGGACTTCCTGAGGCGTATAGATGGGGAAAAAACTGCTCGATAGGCGTTCGAGCTGTCTGCGCACGGCGACCTGAAGCATAGCGTGGGATTTGAGTTGGCAGTACTCCCCATCAACAATTGTCCAGCCCCGGTCGGTGCAGAGTTCGAGGGCCTTTCCGGAGGACTTGGGCAGCTCCGTCTTGTGAAAGATCGTGCGTCCCTTCGAGCCTTGATCTCTGAACCAGGTCAGTAGCTCAAGCGCCGCACGTTGGCTGGCGTCCAAACTCGTTTGTGAGGACAGGACTGATTGAATCAACTGCGATGTGCCGAACGACAAGAGGGCCTTGAGCCTGGCAAGCGGAACGGCGCATGCATCGGAACCAAACGTGTCATAGCAGGCTTCTGCGCGCGTTTGAGGAAGCCCCCAGGCCATGAGTCCTTTAACGTGCTGGAACCGTTGCTGAGACTCTTGGAACGCTACCCCTAGCAGAGTGCATTGCGGCGCTGGGAGTACTCCTTGCCAGGGTTTCAGGTCATTCTGGACGAGACTGGCTAGAAGCCTCTCGCGTTGAGCTGCGTCCAGGGAGTTGAGCAGTCGTTTTGCAGCAGGTTTGAGCTGAATATCGGCGAGGAAAAAGTTGTGTTCAATGAGCGTGACCCAGGCCGAGATGTCTAGGCCACATTCCAGAGCAGCTATCAGGTTGACTCCATGGCTACGTGCAGCGGTTCGCAGCATGTACATGCGCCCGGCAAGCAGCGGAAAATCGAATGCATCAGTGCGAAAGCGCAATGAGGCGATTCTACCGTTCCCTGAGTGGACGCAGGTGATTTGGCTGATGCCATCTAGCCGATGGATTAGCCGCTTGATGAGGTACTTCTTCATGGGCGATCGCTCAGTACGATGCCGCCTGCGTGGATCATGTTTAGCACATGACGCGCCGATCGAAGTTGTTGCTTCAGCGTCGAATTTTCCTGCTTGATCAGGGTCAATTCGGTTTGCAATCTGGAATTTTCAATATTTAGAGGCGCGCCTCCGGGAAGAGTGGCGATCGAGCTTTCCAGGAATTCATTCAGCATCGCTAGGAGTATATGCACTTCGGGGTTGCCTCGGCGGGCATAAAATATTTGTCGAGTGGCGCCAATCCTGGCTGCCAACCATGTAAGATCAATGCTGCCTTTCCTCATGGGCATAAAGGCGTCTACCTCAATCAGTTTTGCCATTTCCTCTTTCAGTCGAAGAGCGAAGCGATTCTTCAAGTTCAGCTGTGCTAAGCGATCCAAGATTAGTGTTTTTTGCATGGCGCCAGTCCAAGAAGGGTTTGCAAGTTTTTGCATCAGAGAGTGATGCGGGAACTGCTGTCATCGTTGCGCGGGTCATCAAGCGACCTTTTTCAAAATATAGGAACTGATCTTCTTTCAATATGATTTCGATTAGCTTGCAGGTCGTTTCGAAAGCGTGCAGGAAACTGTCAGTTTTAATCATGGGTATTTTTGGTTTCGATTTTTTTGATAGATCGCTCAATATATTTTCCAGAACCAGAATCCTATGTTTCGCTTCGCTAAGTTTGATTTGAAGCGTTTCTTCTGGAATCAAGGATTCTGCAAGTACTCGGGGGATCTTTGTGCAGAGTTTCACAGCATAGCTATCAAAAAGTCTCTTTTGAGGTGTATTTGATTTTCTATAAAGTGAAGGATCCACGCCAACAATGAGAGCCACATCCCTGGCCAAGTTTGAAAAATTTTTGTAGGGCGGCACATTTTTTTTGATCAATGACTCTAAAGTAGCTTTGGTCTTTGCCAAAGTTCTATTGAGTTGCTCCTGCTTCCAATCATGCTTATTTTTATCCTGAAGCGTCAGCTGGTCAGAACGATGATTATTCAATTTTTTCACGCTCCAGGGCCAGGTAAGGATTTGAAACAAGCGTAATCACCTCTTCAAAAGTGAAGTCTGAGCTTCTGAGGATGGTGGCTATCTGGCAGGCGATAAGCTGCTTCGACGTAGGATCGCTTAGTTCTAATTTTAGAAGGTCTGGGTTCTTGGCTAGCCGCTCAACCATGTAGGGGTAATTGGCCGAAGTTAAGTGCGGATAGGCTTCAGAATCAATAATTCCCGCAATAACCCGGTGGAGAGGGTTTGACATGTCTACAGCATGTCGCTTAGCACCAACGAGGTCACGGTAGCGGGAAATATACCCTGGATTTTTATTGTCCGAATCCAATACTTCATTAAGGTGATCGGCCAAATGTTTATATGATGCGATCTCGTAGCGAGCGATTGTCAGTTCGTGATGGTATGGCTCCATCTCAGCTTGTGAAATGGCTGCGTCAGCCAGCTGACTGATTTTATCCACGAGTTGAAGACTGTTGATTTGAGCCTGTCGCATCTTTACATTCATGCCTGGCAAATGATCGATGCCCCATACTGCTGCATCGCAAAGGCTACAAACTCTCGAACGTCCTGTGAACTCCACAAGTTTCTTGGGGCAGTCGCCATCACGCATGCAGATACAATGAGTGTAAAATCCCGGCAGGGCTTTGGTTGTGGCTATCAAATCTGTGCCTGATTCTTGGCTATCGATGAGATAAAATTGCTGGCTTCTGAATTTTTGATCTTTGACGAGCTGCGCCTTGTTTTCGTGCCACCCTTTAACAATGGCGCTGCCCGGCGAGCTCGGCTGATTAATCTTGCCCATCAGCGCTTCATAGGCAATGTCTGTGACGATGCTATTAGCACGGCCTATGTTCTCTAACATATCTTCGGGAGTAACCACTGTATAGTAGTCGGTTGTCACAGCAATCTGATCATTTATTTTGTGACCAGCTTGCTGAGCGGTATAGGTGACATCGAGGTGCCCGTACAATCGCATGTGAGAAATCCACGCCACCCGAAGAGAGTGTGGGACATGCACCGCCAGTTCGTTGCCAGAAGCGCTTATGGTTATGAAGCTGTGATGCGAGTCGGGACTTACAATGGAGTTATATACCTGCTCCAAGCCCCTGCAAAAATGTATCCATTCGTCAGAGTATGTCCCGTCCGAAAAAGGGAGGTCGTGGTCTCCCCAAGGACTTCTAAACAATGGGCAAATCATGCCGTATTTGTTAGGATCCCTCGGGTCATTCTCGTAATAAACAAGGCCAGGAGCTCTGGTGTAAACCTCCGTTTGAAAATATCGCTCATCGATGAGACTCTTCATGACATCGCCATCGATCACAACATCCCTCGATTTCCCAGATTTGTCTGTGTTGACATGCAGCGTGCAGAGATTGAAAGCGTCAACGTATTTTTCGTGATAAAAATTGTCGAACGTTCTGAGATCCAACCATTGGCCATTTTGTATTCTTTGGCCTCCAAATAGTCCGATAGCCAGCATCCTGAGTGTTGAAAGCCAGGGCAAGTATGCCGTAACAATGGTGGCTGCGTTGGTTGAGTGGTAATCGCCATACCACCAGTTGTAGATGTTGGGTATGATTGTAATGGGTATCTGATAGGTCTCCAGTGGACGCTTGGAACTGCGTAAAGTTACCGTGGTGCCGAGGTGGATTTTCGTGAGATCAATCCAATCGCTTGATTTGATTTCTGCAATTGTTTCAGGAGCAATGCGACCATCTAATATGGAGTTTCTGATGTTGATGCCAATGGCGTCAAGCGCGCTCATGTAGGCTTTTGCGATAATTGAAATGTCCCGAGGGAATGGCTTCTTGTCAGACTTCGATCGTCCGCCACTTCCAGTCGAATCCATGGAGCGGTTGACGGGATTGGCATACCCACCATCTACAAACCCATGAGGTGCGCCATAGGTTCTTACTAGCTCAAAGAAGAGATGCACTGAATTAACAAAGGGTTTAGTAGATTTCTCCGTGAACATCAACGTGCGAAGTTTCAATCCGGTCAGTGGCATCTCAAGGTTGCCAGAAATGTCATGATCTCGATAAATCGATTGTACGGTTTCATGGTCAATTAGATCGTCGCACCAAAATACCACTCGCTCGAAGTCAATGATGGTTTCTGGCAGCCGAAGTGTGGAAGTAGGATGCAGCTCTTTCCACATAGGTAGGTAAAAAAATATGTAGTCAAATAAGAATTTGATATGCTGGATCTGGTTGTCTATATAGCTTCTGGAGTTTTTAGGGTTGTTAGGATTGATAAGTTTGGCAACAAATATCTCCGCCATCGTTACCCACTGACGGTAGGTCTTCTCGATTTCGATGTGTGAGCGACCGGGATAGAAATCGTTTGTCACCCAATTGAAGTCAGGCTTTCGCGGAGGTAGAGATAGTAAAAGCAGGTAGTCCTCGGCGGATATCGAAGAGTGAAGCTCGTTATACAAGGCTTCGCTTTCGTCTGCGACGCGCTGCGCCTTTTCTATTCGAGCCATCTGTCTTTCTATGATTGTTCGCTCTTTTCTTTTAAGCTTAGCTGTCGGAGAAGAGCGAGCATACTCTCTGTTAATGTTTCTGATCTTGTAGCGACGAAGTTTTCGGTCGTGCGTGGGTATGTTTTGCGCTTCCTCAGGTGTCATAACATAATATTTTACATACTCATCATAATCCTTAATATTTTGAGCAATACTTTCGTTGTGGGCGCGTTTTGATATAAGGTACATTTGATATCGCTCAAGGTAGAAGCACTGTTCAGGAGACACGATTTCGCTGAACATGGCCGAGAACTTCTTGAGCCAAGGTATGAAAGAGAAGTGTTTATTTCCTTTATCAAGTTTAAGACTCACTATCTCAGGTATGGCGGCCCAGATTTCGTCAAAATTCACATCATCTTTAGATTGCCATGACGTGCGGTACTGCCACCTTCTGGAGGCTCTTTCAATGTTGTTTGAGCCCTTTGCTACCTCGAAAATAAACCCACAGGTTTGTTTTTCCAACTCTGGATTCTTTTTCCATGCAGAGCTCAACTCGAATATGAATGGCAAGGTTACTATCTTCTCTGCCCAGAGCAGGCAGAGCAGCGCCTTAAATGGAACTACTAAGCCCGTCACGTCCTCTGGTCGGTCGGGACGTATACCTGTCAGTTGGTGATACAGCGTTGACGCCGGAGGGCCACCATCACCTTCCAGCAGGGTAATTTTGAAAATATTGTTCAGATCACTCTCGGACGTCTGTCGAGCGGATCTTAATCGGCAGAACTTTACGATGGCGTGACGTTTGTGGTACTGCCTGTCGCTTGAGTATTCGTTTAGGTTCACCCGCTTGGACGTTAATGGCTCGGTCATTTTACTGAAAATCACTTTTGAAGCAGCGTGCAACTTCTCGGGCGCGATTAACCGAATTTCTTTCGATACGTTAATCATGCTGCCAAGCGTCCGCGCAGATCTTGTGCCAAGGCTTCATACGCATCCGCACGCAGGCTGTCGATACTGCTGGTTTCATTCCAGATAGCCGCCATTTGCTGCGAAGCGTGAATTTCGGCCATGAGCACCTCTTGGTCGAGCTTGGCGTAAATAATAGTGGATGCGATATTTGCGTGCCCCATTAGCACCTGAATCTCACCTAGGGTTAATCCAACTCCACGACGCCCAGGGATGTAGACAAAATTCCTGGCCCAATAGCCGTAGAAGTGACGAAGACTATGGGAAGTATATAACTTCGTAGGTGTGCTATCAGTTATTCCTGCTTTTTGTTGAGCTTTTGCGAGTGCGCGATTAATCCTGCGGTTAAGCGAGTTCGGTTTGACAGCATCGACCAATGGCTCACCATAGTTATTGCGGTTGTCTGATATAAAAAGGAACTCGCTATCTGAGGTGGGGCGTATTGCCTTGTATTCAGCCAAAGCATCATAGAAGAGGGTTTCAAAGGGTTCGAACATGTAGATTCTTGCTGTCGTCCTTCCTTTGAAGGGCAAATCTTTAGCGGAAGGGTCGCGCCAGTGGTTAGGGTCTTCTATGCGAAGGGAGCGTTCCTTCAAGTTGATTTCATCGTTTCTCATGGCCCAGGCTTCGGACTGTCGGAGACCACCGCCAGCTTGGAGCAAGGCAACTACCTTCTCTAAGGGCGGCAGATTCTCGATCAGGCTCAAAATTCGACGTGATGGAAACTCCTTTGGGGGCTTGCTTTTGGGAGCCTTTCCGCCCTCTAGGCCTCCCTGCGCGGTCTGATAGACGTCAGCAGGTTTTTCCTTGAACTCCATGAGCTTCGAACGCATCTGTTCGATCTCGATTTTGCTCCGACGTCGATCTGCCAAAGCATCGAGTTCGTTTGGGGCCTCGATCACGATTCCCGGGTTGAGGAAGTTGGCCATGGCCAATGAGTCCCTCAGGAGAGCTGCGTGAAGCCGCAGAAAATGGTTGGCGGCAGCTTTATAGGCAAGGGCCGAGACAACGCTGATTGGCGTCCGACCCAGCCGTTTAGCCACCGTCCTGACCACGAAGTCGGTGCTGTTGACTCCTTGGGTCAAAAAGATGAAGTAGGAATTGATCGTTTCGCCGAGCGCTTCCGGATCAATCTGGCCGGCGCCGATCGCTCTGGACTCATACAGGTAGTCAATGAAGCCCGCATTGCGGTAGGTGTATTGCTCATTTCTCGCCCGTGAGCTTTTCGTTCCCAGCTGTCTGTGGATGCCTCGGGAGTAGGCGTTAAATGAGGGCACCGGTTGCCCGGTTGCCGTTTCGTAGAGGCGCGGCGGCTCGGTATGCACCAGAAGGACATTTTTCAAGTTGCCTTTGCGAGTGCATTGCTGATCAACCCGTTCAACCTTTCGACCTGATCCAATCGCCGCTTGGTCACGTTCGGTTAAAGTCGGCTTAATCATATATTGACTCGCTATAATTCATGTGATATACAATTGGTATAGCTCATAGGTCTAATCTTTTTTGCGTTTATCAATTGAAATAAACTATTGGTAACATTATTATAATAGTTTATTTACATTGATGACGTCATTGTGGGCTTTCAATGACCGCACTCGGCTGAATGTGTTTTCCTCTTCGTTTAACTTCAGCGTCCGGGGCGACTCCCGTTGGTTTATACGTGACATGAGGCGGCCTGCGCTCGTGCCTAGAGAGTGTGTGACGGTTCATGTGCCGTTCGATGGCCGTGAGCTTTTCTTCTTTTGCCAATCGAAGCAGTGGTCGACCCACCTTCCGCGCGCCAAAGTGGCTGGCAGTGAGCTGATCCTTGAGTTCCAGTATCCTTCAGATTCTCCGCGTGAGACACGTCCGGAGATTGACCGGTTGCTGATGGATATTGAGCAATACCCCGGATGGCAGGAATACCAGATCAACGCGCACAATGCGTCGCTCATCATCTGGCCGCGCAGGTGGTGAACGATCGCAAGAAGCGTTTGCTGGCCAAGTCTCAGCGCACGGCAGACCTGGGTATCCCTGTTCGACAGTGTTCAGATGCACCGAAAACCTACGCTGTACCCACCGCTCGCCGCGAGTCCGTACCCACCCTGCAACCGGCTACATCCCAGCCTTTCGAGTCGGAACCTACCTGGGCGATGGATCAGTACGAGCGCGTGCTGAAAATCATGCAGGACATGGCATTGGTCGTGGAGCGCAGTCCTGCCGCTTTCAAGTCCATGGACGAGGAGGCGTTACGGCAACATTTCCTGGTACAGCTCAACGCCCAGTTTGAGGGCAAAGCCTCAGGCGAGACTTTCAACATGAGCGGTAAGACCGTCATCCTGCTGCGCGAGGGGTGATAGCAACGTTTTCATCGCCGAGTGCAAGTTCTGGAAGGGGCCCAAGGCCTTCGGAGAGGCCATCGATCAGTTGCTCGGCTTCACGACCTGGCGAGATAGCAAGACGGCGATTTTGGTCTTCAACAAGGGCGTTGATACCAGCAAGGTGCTGGCTGGCATCGATGCTACTGTCCAGGCGCGTGCGAGCTTCAAGCGCAAAGAGGCGTACCGGCACGAAAGTGGCTTCCGCTAGTCTTCCACCAGCCGGACGACTCGAATCGCGAGCTAATCATCACCGTACCCGTGTTTCACGTACCATCCTGACCAGCCACCCTGACCGACCCTCTCTGAGAAGCGATTTCGACGCAATGAAAGCAGTGCAGTGGACAGTGTTTATCGACATGCTGGGCTTCAAGAAGCTGAACACGGTGGTCACCACCGACCAGCAGGCGCAAGACCTATTGGAGTTTATGATCAGCAATCGGGATGTTTTGACCGGTCATGAGCAGGCGCTCGCTGAGGGGTACAGGATGACTGGCGGACACAACCCCTACGATTGGTATGACGTCAAAAGTACCTGCATCTCTGACTCGGTGGTCGTGACGTTCAAGCCGAAAGAAATGGAGGAAGAGACGGATGCTGATCAGGTGCTAACGCACTCTGCCAACGCCCTGATGCTACTCATTTTTCGGTTGTGCATGCTGATGCACAAATGTCTGCTGGAACAAAAAATCACCTTCCGAGGCGGCATCTCTACTCAATTTTGCGACATTCGCGACAGCTTTGCTGTGGGCGCAGGCCTTAGCGCCGCGAGTGAGACTGAAGGCAAGGCTAAGTTTGCTCGCATTGCCTTGGCAGACGATGTAGTCCAAAACGAGGCGCTAATGGGTAGAGTTCGGCAGCTCTTCAGCCGAATGTATGGTGATTCAGAGTTCTTGGTGGCGGAAAACGGTATCACCTGGGTGAATTCGCTCGACTTGATGCTGGCGGGTCAAGATCTAAGGTCACCCGCTGTTAGCAGGGCGATGTTCCACCCTGCGACCCGCCCATCTGTCCTAGCGACGCGTATGCAGTGCGCACAATACCTCAAGGCTCAGCAAATCTTCGTTGTCGAGTCGATTCGGGAATATTGGGCTGCTTACCGTGAGCATTATGAAGATAACGACCTCAAGAGGGTCAATAGGGGAATCCTCAGAAAATACTTCTGGCTACGGCACTATCACAATGAAACCGTCAAAAATCGGCGCTTGGTAGCGTTTTTCATAGGTTCTCAACGATCACTCAGATGACCGGCTGACTTTCATTCAAGCGTTGATTAGCTGTAGCTCCGACTGCTGGCTCAGCTGATGTTTCAGGTAGTCGGCCAAGGCCATGACACGCTCTGGCAGGTACTTCGTTGAAGGGAAGACCACGAAGAACTCGAAGCTTTCGGTGGGGCAGTCCTCAAGGATTGTAACCATTACTCCGCTTTCCAGCGCCTACTGACCGTAGCAGCTCGGCCCCTGGATAGCGCTCAAGCCTCTCTATGCAGCAGCAACAAGGGCTATGTCATCGTCACTGGCGAACTTCTGTCGTGGATTGACGACTTTGTGGGTGACGTCTTGCTCGTAGTGCCAGCGCCTCTCTTGCAGAGGCAGGAATTTTGGCTTGCAGATCATCGGGCGTAGCGATCTGGCCAAGTGCGTGTCGCAGGGCAGGGGTATCAGGGGAGGGGCAGCGGAATGTCACTTAGCTTTCGGGTCATCAGCGCAGAGTTCAACTGGCCTTAAGCAATGTATGGCGGGCCCTTTTCGATTCAACACCATCCAATTGTCTGGAAAGTCGACTTCTCGTGGAGAGGCTGGGCTTATCGCTGCGTGCGGGTTGAGCTAACTCAGAAGTTCAGGCGGCGGCTCGTAGCGTTGTGCGGTATCGAATGGGCATGGGTAACTAGTCATCACGTTTGTGAGTGAGGTCGTTTCGGGATTTGTGGTTGGGGGTAAGGGGGGGCTTTCGGGGGATTCAGAGTACGAGGCAGAAAGCCTGAACGTGCCCTAGATCACGGAATGTGGAGCGGGTAGAGGGAATCGAACCCTCACCGATTGCTTGGGAAGCAATAGTTGTACCATTCAACTATACCCGCATGTCTTGCTAGTGAAGCTCGCTCACAAAAGCGGTTGTCCAGTAAGAACCCTCAACTAAAGCTTGGGAAGCTTTCGTTTTACCACTAAACTATACCCGCTCTGAGGGGGCACTTTTTACCAGAACATCAGGGCGTTGGGAAGCGTTAAGTGCATCCTTGAGGTGTTTTGCTCACCAGGCGTGCCCTTGCGTGCCGCGGCCCCTCATCGGGGCACAGCGCCCTCCGCCAGGGCTTGGCGCTTCAGCCCCAAGGGTTGATGACCCTCACACCCCCGGCCTCGTACGGCGCGCAATCACGCGTCGCAACCATAAAGCCTTGTGCTGTGGCGATGGCCGCAATGTAGCCATCCGGTGTTGGAAACCCCCTGCCAGCCCGGCGCGCGGCAATGGCCAAGCGTGCATGGTGTTTCGCCGCCTCGGTATCGAATGGCAGCACCCTGTTGCCAAACAGCTTGAGCAATTCATCGAGCGAAGCGCTTAGCCGGTCTTTGCGTTTGCCTTCTGGCAGGTTCGCCACCCCAAACATCAGTTCGGCAATGGTGACGCTGGTGATGAACAGTGTCTCGGCCAACTGCTCGTTCAGCCAGGTGATGACGCCAGCGTTGGGGGTTGGCCGCATTGCTTCGGAGAGCACATTGGTGTCGAGAACAATCATTCAAACCCCATCGGCTCGGCGGGGGTGCGATCCCGATTGGCTTCAAGGGCGTCTATGTCCCGATCCGTGAGCCTAGCGGAGCGGCCGATGGCCATCAGCGCATCGCCCATGCGGGGCCGCGCGGGAGGTTTCACCGCGTTGGCCAGGATGTCTCTGATTTCGGCTTCGGTGCTCCGCCCATGCTCGGCAGCGCGCATTCTTAAGGCGCGGTGCACGTCGTCTGGAACGTTTCTGACGGTTAAGACTGGCATGTTGTAACCCTCTGCTAGCGTTGACAGCAATTCTATGGCGTTGCTGTCATTTCAGCAATGCCACAATCCCTGCCTCCATCCCCCCACCTGCGGTATCCTCCACCTCCATGAACCTCGATTCCCGCATTAAATTCCGCCACCTGCTGTGCTTTCTGGAAATCGCCCGCCAGGGCAGTTTCGCGCGCGCGGCAGACGTGATGGCGATCACCCAGCCGGCGATCTCGAAAACCCTCAAGGAGCTGGAAACCTTGCTAGGCACGCGCTTGTTCGAGCGCGACAAGGCCGGGGTTGAACTCACCGCCGCTGGCGTGCGTTTTTTGCGCTACGCCGGGCCCTGTGTGCAGGCCCTGCGTGAAGGCGTGAGCACCTTGCGCAATGAGCAGCACCAGCCGCCGCAGGTGCGGGTGGGGGTGTTGTCCACCGTTGAGAGCCAGTTGATGCCCGAGGTGCTGCGCCGCCTGCATGGCCGCCACAGCGCGCTGGTGGTCAGCGTGGCGACCGGGCCGGGCACCTACCTGCTGGGGCAGTTGCACGTGGGCGACCTCGACCTGGTGATCGGCCGCATCACCGACAGCCCTCAAGTGCAGGGCTTGCAGTTCGAGCACCTGTACAGCGAAGCCATGGCGCTGATCGTGCGCCCCGGCCACCCGCTGCTGGCGCGCCCCCAGGCGGCCGCGGTGAGCGGCTACCCGCTGGTGCTGCCGTTGGCCGGCACCACCATTCGCCAGCACGCCGACAGCCTGTTCGTGCAGTGCGGCATCACGCCTTCGGCGCAACGGCTTGAAACACTCTCGCCGACCCTGAGCCGGCGCTACGTGCTGGCCAGCGATGCAATCTGGGTTGCCCCGCGCGATGCGGTCGGCCTCGACCTGGCCAACCATGAGCTTGCCGAGCTCGACCTTGGCGTGCGCGAGCCGGGTGGCTCGGTGGGCCTCTGCGCCAATGCGGCGATCCCGTTACCGCTGCCGGCGCAGTGGCTGTGCGAGGTGGTGCGCGAGGTCGCCGCCGAGTACCGGAAACAGCCTTGACCCTTTTCTGACATAGCTGAACGTCAGTTGAACCAACCCCGCGCAAACCCGTTGAGTTACTTGAACTTATGCGCCCAAAGCTGCTCCTATGCCGGTAGCCATCGGTCGGGGCTGCCTGCTAAGCTCGCCGCTTTCATCCCGACTGCCCACTCATGGCGCATCATTGAAGGAAACAGCATGAAACAGCATCGATTGGCGGCGGCTATCGCCCTCGTTGGTTTGGTCCTCGCCGGTTGCGACAAGCAAACGAGCAGCGTCGAGCTGAAGACCCCGTCGCAAAAAGCCTCCTACGGTATCGGCCTGAACATGGGCAAGAGCCTGGCCCAGGAAGGCATGGACGACCTCGATTCGAAAGCCGTCGCGCTGGGCATCGAAGACGCCGTTGGCAAGAAAGAACAGAAAATCAAGGACGAAGACCTGGTTCAGGCCTTCGCCGACCTGCAAAAGCGCGCTGAAGAGCGCATGGCCAAGAAGAGCGAGGAAGCCCTCGCCGCTGGCAAGAAATTCCTCGAGGAAAACGCCAAGAAAGACGGCGTGAAAACCACCGCTTCCGGCCTGCAATACCAGGTCGAGAAAGAAGGCAGCGGCGCCCAGCCGAAGCCGACCGACGTGGTCACCGTGCACTACACCGGCAAGCTCATCGACGGCACCACCTTCGACAGCTCGGTCGACCGTGGCAGCCCGATCGACCTGCCAGTCAGTGGCGTGATCCCGGGTTGGGTCGAGGGCCTGCAACTGATGCACGTGGGCGAGAAGGTCAAGCTGTTCATCCCGAGCGACCTGGCCTACGGCGCGCAAAGCCCAAGCCCGGCGATCCCGGCCAACTCGGTGCTGGTGTTCGAGCTTGAACTGCTCGCCATCAAGGACCCGGCCCAGGCCGGTGCTGGCGCCGCCGCTGCCCAGGACGACGAAGACGACACCGACGCCGCCGCCCCGGCTGACGAGCAACCTGCCGAGAAACCGGCCAAGAAGTAACCGAGCGAACGCTCTGCAACGCCCCGCATCGCGGGGCGTTGTCGTTTATGGGTCGACATCGGCGCTGAGCTGTTCCATCCTCTGGGCTGTCTACCGTGCGCGCGGCCCGTGGATTGGCTGAAAAACGCGCGATTTGAGAACGCCCCTTGGCAGGCGGGCCCTTGGGCGAAAAAGCGTGCCGCTGTTCACATGGTTATCCACAAATATTGTGGATAACGTTCCCCTCGCATTGCACTCCGGAGGCCTTATGAACATTCCTTTCGGTTTTGGCCGGTTCTTGCCCTTGGCCGAACGGCTGATCAAACGCGGCCGTTTGCCCGCCCTGTTGCTGGCCGCCTCGCACAAACTGCGCAGCCGCGGCACTGCCGGCCTGCGTGAAGACGCCGGGCTGCTGATGGCGCTGTGCGCCGCGTACTGGCGTGGCGAGTACCGTGCCATCAGCCCCAAGGCGATGCTCTCGGTGGTGGCGGGGCTGTTGTATTTCGTCAGCCCCATCGACGTGATCCCAGACTGGATTCTCGGCGTGGGCATGCTCGACGACATCGCCGTGCTGGGTTGGGTGGTACGTACCCTGGCGGGCGAACTGGCGGCGTTCAAGGCCTGGCGTGACGCGCAAAGCCCAGAGAAGCTGCGCGCCGTGGAGCGAGTGCCGGAAGGCGAGGCCGCGCTCGAAGGTGAATACCTCGGCCGCTGAGCTGGCCCTATGCCTTTACGTTATCGCCCTAGAGTGGCCGGAGTTCGCCTGGAAGTTGTGTACATGGATATTCATGCCGAGGGCCTGAGCCCGTTCAAGGAGGGTCGCTCATGAGTGTGCGGATCAGCCGCCAGCACTGGAACAACCTGATCACTGAACTCGACGTCGCTCGCCGCCAGCGACACCTGGTGACCTACCGCGCCCTGCTCGAGCGCCTGCAGCTACCGAGCCCGGCGATGCAAACCCTCACCGCTGCCCTTGAATACCTGGCAGCTCTAGACGCCCGCGCCGAGCAACCGCTGCGCAGCTCGCTGGTGATCAGCCAGGGCGCCAGCCGCCTGCCGCGTACCGGGTTTTTCGAATGCGTCGAGCGCCTGGGGCGCTTCTCCGGGCCGGTCGATGGCACGGCGGCGGCCTCCTGGCATGCCTCTGAGGTGGTGCGGGTGTTCGAATACAGCTACCCCGAAGCTGAGCAGCGTCAGGCTTCCAACACGTAGATGCACGAGCCGGAAACGTCCTTGGCGTGGTGCTTGGCCTCGGAGGCCAGCTCGGCCAGGCGCTCGGCGTCCAGGCCGGCGCAGGCCTCGGGGGCCAGGTGCACCACCCCCACCGACAACGACAGCAGCGGGAATTCCTGGCGCTGGCCCTGGCGGTTGTGGGAAACAAAACAGCCCGCTTGCAGGTGCTCAGGGCGGTAGAAGCGCTTGCACTGGGCCTGGAAGTCCTCAAGCAGCCGCTCCAGGCGGGTGTTCCAGTCCGCCGAGCCGAGCACCAGCATGAAGTCGTCCCCGCCAATGTGCCCGACAAAGTCCCGCGCCGGGTCGATGCGGTCGTTCAGGCACTGCGCCAGGCACAGCAGGATTTCGTCCCCGCGGCCGTAGCCATAGAGGTCGTTGAACGGCTTGAAGCTGTCGACATCGACGTAGCAGATGGCCGCCTCGCGGCGTTGCTGCAGCATGCGCTCCAGGCATTGCTGGATCGGCACGTTGCCGGGCAGCAGGGTCAGCGGGTTGGCGTAGCGCGCTTGCTGGATTTTCAGCTCGGTGATCAGCTTGAGCACGTCGATCACCCGCCCCAGGCCTTTGTACACGCCGCCCTCGGTGACGATGAAGTCTTCTTCGATGCGCTGCCGCGCGCGGCTGGTGAGCAGCCGGCTGACCTGCTGCAGCGACTGGCCGATTTCCACCGCGAGGTAGTCGTCGGTCATCAGGCGGCTGATCGGCTTGCGCGCGAACAGGTCAGTGGCGAACGGCTTGAGCAGCGCATCTGACAACGAATGCCGGTGCACGATGCCGCACGGCTGGTGCTGGGCGTCGATCACCGCCACCGAGTTGAGGTTGGCCTGGCGGCGGAACATCTCCAGCACCTGCGCGGTGGGCAGGTCGCTGGCCACCGCGGGTTGTTCGATCAGCAGGTCGCCGAGGTCGTTGCCTTCTTCGCCGAGCGCCGGCGAGGTGTCGAGCTTGGGCAGCAAGGCGCGGGCATCGCGGGGTGGGTGTTCTTGCGGGCGGGCGAGCAGGTAGCCCTGGATCAGGTCGACGCCCATTTCGCTGAGCACCGCCAGTTCCTCGATTTGCTCGATACCCTCGGCCACCACCTGGGCCCGGGACGTACGGGCAATCTGCAAAATGGAGCCGACGAACTCGCGCTTGACCGCATCCTGGTGGATGTTCTCGATGAAGTGGCGGTCGATCTTCACGTAGTCGGGGCGCAGCTCCGACCACAGGCGCAGGCTCGAATAGCCCGCGCCGAGGTCGTCGAGGGCAATGGTGAAGCCCATGGCGCGGTAGTGGTGCAGCGCGGTGGAGAGCAGTTGGAAGTCGTCGGTGGGGGTTTGTTCGGTGAGCTCGATCACCACCTGGGCCGGGGTCAGGCCAAAACGCTGCAGCAGTTGCAGGGTCAGCCCCGAGGGGTGGATGGGTTCGAGCAGCGACTCGGGAGACACGTTCAGGAACAGCTTGCCTTCGAGGCGCTGGCCACTGAACTGCTTGCAGGCGCTTTGCCGGCAGGCCACTTCCAGCTCACTGAGGCGGCCGGTCTGGCGGGCCACGGTGAACAGGTTGATCGGCGAATGCAGCGGGCTGTTCGACGGCCCGCGCGACAACGCCTCGTAACCCAGGATGCGCCGCTCGGACAACGACACGATCGGTTGGAACAGGCTGTGGATGCCATTGCCGTTGATGATGGCCGTCAGGGCACTCAGCTGTTCGGTAATCGTCATGCGCAGCGTTCTCCCACCGCAAAAAAAAGGCCGGCCTTGGCGGCCGGCCCTCATTTCACGACAGTTCGATGACAGCTTTATTACTAAAGTGCCACTATCCGATCAATGCTTCGCCACTTGCGTATTGAGCCGCAAGTAGTCGAGCAGGATGTGCCCAGTCTCGCTGAGGTAGGCGTCGTTTTCCGGCTTGCTGTCGTCCGGGGTCGCGCCCATTGGGTCTTCTTCCTCTTTTTTCAGCTCTTTGAGCGGCTCTTCACCCTTGGCCTTGCGCCGCACGTTCTCCAGCGCCAGCTGCTGCTGCTCGATGGCGGTGTGCTGCGCGCGCCGCTCGGCTTCGTTGAGGCTGACGGTTTTTTCATCGTTGAGCTTCTGCGCCAGGGCCAGGCGGTCGCGGATGTAGGTGAACTCGGCATCCTTGGCGCTGCGCTGGTCATGCAACTGCTTGAGCTGGGCGATGAACGGCTTGAACGGGTCCGCCTCGGGTTTGACCGCCGGGCGGATGGTGTCCCACGGCATGGCCTCGGGCAGGGCGCTCTCGCCGATTTCCTTGGTGTCGATGATCGACGGGTAGGAAATGTCTGGCAGTACGCCCTGGTGCTGGGTGCTCTGGCCAGACACCCGGTAGAACTTGGCCAGGGTGAGCTTCAGCTCGCCGTGATTCAGCGGCTGGATGGTCTGCACGGTGCCCTTGCCGAAGGTCTGGCCGCCGATGATCAGCGCGCGGTGGTAGTCCTGCATGGCGCCGGCGAAAATCTCCGAGGCCGAGGCCGAGAGGCGGTTGACCAGCAAGGCCATCGGGCCCTTGTAGAAGGCGCCGGGGTTTTCGTCTTCGAGCACATCGACCCGGCCATCGCTGTTGCGCACCAGCACGGTGGGGCCTTTTTCGATGAACAGGCTGGTCAGCTCGGTGGCTTCTTGCAGCGAACCACCGCCGTTGTTGCGCAAGTCGATGACCACGCCGTCGACTTTCTCCTGCTGCAGCTCGCCGAGCAGTTTCTTCACGTCGCGGGTGGTGCTCTTGTAGTTCGGGTCGCCGGCGCGGAAGGCTTTGAAGTCGAGGTAGAACGCCGGGATTTCGATCACGCCGAGCTTGTAGTCGTGGCCGTCCTGGTTGATGTGCAGCACGGATTTCTTCGCCGCCTGCTCCTCGAGCTTGACCGCCTCGCGGGTGATCGACACGATCTTGCTGGTCTGGTCGTTCGGCGCATTGGTGTGCGGGATGACTTCCAGGCGCACCACCGAGCCTTTCGGCCCGCGGATCAACTTGACCACCTCGTCGAGGCGCCAGCCGACCACGTCGACCATCTCTTTATCGCCCTGGGCCACGCCGATGATCTTGTCGCTCGGCGCCACCTGCTTGGTTTTTTCCGCCGGGCCCGCCGGTACCAGGCGCACGATCTTGACCTGGTCGTTGTCGTTCTGCAGCACCGCGCCGATGCCTTCGAGCGACAGGCTCATGTTGATGTCGAAGTTTTCCGCGCTGTCAGGCGACAGGTAGTTGGTGTGCGGGTCGTAGGACTGCGCGAAGGTGTTGATGTACGCCGAGAAGATGTCTTCGGCGCGGGTCTGGTCGAGGCGCGCCAGCTGGTTTTTGTAGCGCTTGGTCAGGGTGTCCTGGATCTGCCCGTTGTCCTTGCCGGCGATCTTCATGCGCAGCACTTCGTCCATCAGGCGTTTGTGCCAGAGGGCGTCGAGGTCGGCCTTGGAGGTGATCCACGGGGCATCCTTGCGGTCGATGACCAGGGTGTCGTGGGTGGTGAAGTCGAGCTTGTCGACGCCCTGGCCGAGTACGCCCAGGGTGTAGTCGATACGGTCCTTGACCCGGTCGAGGTAACGTTTGTAGATCACGAAACCAGGGTCGAGGTTACCGCTTTTGAGGAAGTCGTCGAACTGCGTCTTCCATTTGTCGAATTCGCCGATGTCGCTGGCCAGGAAGTAGCTGCGGGCCGGGTCGAGCAGCTTGATGTAGCTGTCGTAGATGATGGCCGAGCGGGCATCGTCCAGCGGCGGCTTGCTGTAATGGTGCCGCTTGAGCAGCTCCACCACGTTGAGGCTGGCGATCACTTCGTCGCGGTCGGGCTGCAGGCCGTCCCAGCTGTTGGCGGCGAAGGACGGGGCGGCCATGGGCAGCAGGGCCAGGCCCAGTGCGAGGGCCAGGGCGGTACGCGGCACTACGTTGCGCGATAGAAAATGCTTCATGCTCATTCGACGTGGGGGCAATTGATAACGCATATTAGGCCGTCTTGAAGAAGACCGAGTTCCATGCTGGCAACCAGATGACGGTGTTTTCATCTGGCCGCGCCGCAATCCGGTCGCATAATGCAAAAGCCCCGCGCCAGGGCACGGGGCTCACTCTTGGTTCAACTATGGAGGTAGCGTGAAGGCATTGCAAGGCGTTGAAGGTCATGTCGAGTGGCTTGACCACCCAGAGCCGGCCTGTGACGTAGGCCAGGTACGCATCCAAGTGGCCGCCGCGGGGCTGAACCGCGCCGACCTGCTGCAGCGCGCCGGCCTGTACCCGCCGCCGCCCGGCGCCAGCGAAGTGCTGGGGCTGGAATGCGCCGGGGTGATCAGCGAAGTGGGCGCCGGCTCGCCGTGGAAAGTCGGCGACCGGGTGTGCACGCTGGTGGCGGGCGGCGCCATGGCCGAGCAGGTGGTGGTCGATGCTCGCCACGTGCTGCCGGTGCCCGAGGGCCTGAGCCTGGTGCAGGCCGCGGGGGTCGTTGAGGTGTACACCACCGCCTGGCTGAACCTGTTCCAACTGGCGGCGCTGCGCCCGGGCGAGAAGGTGCTGCTGCACGCCGGCGCCAGTGGCGTGGGCTCGGCGGCCATTCAGCTGTGCAAGGCGTTTGGCAACCCGGTGTGGGTCAGCGTGGGCTCGGCCGAGCGCCTGGCCTACTGCGAAGGCCTCGGCGCCCAGGGCGGTGTGGTGCGCGGCGACGGCCTCGGCGGGCTGAACGATTTCGGCCCGTTCGACGTGATCCTCGACCCGGTCGGGGCGAAGTACGCCGAACTTAACCTCAAGGTGATCGCCCGCGATGGCCGCTGGGTATTGATCGGCCTGATGGGCGGCAAGGACGCCGCGATCGACCTGGCCCAGGTGCTGGCCAAGCGCGTGCAGTTGATCGGCTCGGCGCTGCGTACCCGCAGCGACCTGTTCAAGGCCGAGCTGCTGGCCGACCTCGGCCAACAGGTGTGGCCGCTGTTCGCCGAGGGCCGGCTGGACGCGCGCATCGAGCGCACCTTCCCGATCGCCGATGCCGAGGAGGCGTTCAACGAGTTGGCGTTGAACCAGATCAACGGCAAGATCGTGCTGGTGGTGAACGAGGGGGTGTAGGTTTGGTTTCAGGGCCCTTCGCCCGGCACAGCCGGAGTGCCGGACCACGGCCTCCCACGGGTTCTGTGTTGCCTCGTAAATAAAGTACTTACACAGAACTGGTGGGAGGCCGGCTGTGCCGGGCGATGGGCCCTGAAGCTCATGCACAAAATCAGCAGAGCGCACAGATTGATCCGCTCCATGGGCCGCTGGCCTCACCCCCGCACAGCACTCACCCCTTCCAGGGTGGCGAACGAGGTGTCTTTCGCCGTGAGCAGGAAATCGCGCATGAACGGCGCCTCGAGCATGTCGCTGCGCACGGCCGCGTAGAGGGTGGCGAACAGGCCTTTTTCGCCCAGCCGCTTGCCCTTGACGTAGCCCCGGGCGCTGTATTCGTGCAGTGCCCAGTGCGGCATGCCGCACACGCCACGGCCGCTGGCCACCAGTTGCATCATCATGACCGTCAGCTCCGCGGTGCGCACCGCGGCGGGCTCGGTTTCGGCCGGTTCGAGGAAGCGGGTGAAGATGTCCAGGCGGTCGCGCTCCACCGGGTAGGTGATCAACGTTTGGTCGCGCAGGTCGTCGGGCACGATGTAGGGCTTGCTCGCCAGCGGGTGCTGGTTGGCCACCGCCAGCATCGCCTCGTAGTTGAACAGCGGCACGTAGGTAATGCCTGGCAGTTCCAGTGGGTCGGAGGTGACCACCAAGTCAAGGTCGCCACGGGCCAGCGCCGGCAGCGGCGCGAAGGCGAAGCCGGAGGCGAGGTCCAGCTCTACCTCGGGCCAGGCGTCGCGGAACTGGTCAATGGTTGGCATCAACCACTGGAAGCAACTGTGGCACTCGATCGCCATGTGCAAGCGCCCGGCGGTACCGCCGGCCAGGCGCGCCAGGTCGCGTTCGGCGCCGCGCATCAACGGCAGGGTGGCGTCGGCCAGTTGCAGCAGGCGCAGCCCGGCGCTGGTGAAGCGCACCGGCTTGGTTTTGCGGATGAACAACGGCAGGCCCAGGCGCTCTTCGAGCTCCTTGAACTGGTGCGACAACGCCGATTGGGTGAGGTGCAGGCGCTCGGCGGCCTCGACCAGGCTGTCGGCTTCGCGCAGGGCGTGCAGGGTTTTCAGGTGGCGGATTTCCAGCACGGCGTGCTCCATGAATGGAATTTGAACGAAACCCAAAAAGGTTGAGTTTCGTTCATGATACCCGCGCTGCAAAGCGGCGGCCAGCCGCGGCCTTATGCGGCCTGGAAGCGCGCCAGGTAGCGATAGACAAACGCCGGGCCCAGGTCCGCCCGCAGGATGGCAGGCGCGTTCTCGCCTTGTTGGCGTTGCCAGTTCAGGCCCAGGTGGCGTTGTTCGGCGGTTTTCAGGTGGGCCTTGGAAAAGTCCGCCAAGGGCGTGTGTTCGCCCTTCAGGTGGAAGTGGGCATACCACAGCGGCTGGCCTTCGAGCGTGCTGACTTCGAACTCCTCCAGGTAATCACCTCCGTCCGCGCCGCTCAAGTGCCGGCGCGGCTGGGTGCGGCGCAGGGTGGCCTGGTTATGTTCGAGCAGCCAGGCCAGCCGCCCGGCGGTAGGCGCCGCGGGGTCAAGGCTATGGGCCAGGCGCAGGCTGTGCCCATGGCTGCGCAGGTGCTCGGCCTGGGCGCGCAGTTGCGCCGCCAGTTCGAGGTCTTCCGGGGTGCCGAGGGCGCCGAGTTGGCGGGCGTAGGTTTCCAGTGGGGTGGCCTCCAGGGCGAGTTGGTCTTCGAGGTCAGCGCCGGTCGTGGTCGAGGCGCGCTGCAGCGCTTGCGCGCGGCCCTGCGCGCCTTGGGCATGCTCCAGCGCCTGCGCCGCCTCGCGCCGCACCGCGCCGGCATCGGCACTCGCCGGGTTGGGCTGGGCCGGCGCTGGCGCGCCCTGGCGGCTGAATCGCTGGCCGTTGTCCTGGGCGATCCAGGTTTCCTCCGGGCGCTCCAGGCGCTCGACGCGCATGCTGCCGTCCGCCTGGCGCTGGCCGAGCATCCAGTTGCCGTCGGCGTCCTGGAACGGCCGCAGTGGGTGCTGCCCGCCTGTGCGGGCCGGGGCCTGGCTGGCCCGCGCCGGGCGGGCCCGCATGTTCGCCAGTTGCTCCAGCAGCCGGTCGTACACCCGCGTGTCGATCAGCGCCGGGTGCAGCCGGGCCAGGGCTTTGAGTTTGCCGCTGAAGGCGTCGAGGTCGTCGTTGAGCTGTTGCTCGATGAAGGCGCGCTCGCGCCGGCCCAACCGGGTTTTCGGCAGGTCGACGTAAAGGTCAGTGGCCCGGTCGACGTGCTCCACGGCGCGCAGGTAATGTTCGCGAACCCGGGCCCAGGCAGGGGTGCCTTCGTTGACCAGCACAAGGTTGAGCAGCGTATAGGTTTTCAGCACCTGCGCGACTTCGCGGGTACGCACGCCGAGCCGTTCCTGGATGCGTTCCAGAATCACCTTGACCTTGGCCCACTGGTCACGCGCGGCGCCGCTGCTGGTGCGCAGGTAGCCGTCGACGGTGGTAATCGGCAGCCGCTCCGGTACCTTGCGCAGCGCTTCAAGGGCATCGCTCAGCAAGTCTTCTTCCACCAACAGTTGCACATACAGCGGCCGCTTGCTCTGGTGAGTGCGAACCAGCTCGGCGATGGCGGCTTCGATCTGGGCCTGCAATTGCAGCAGCTCGTCGGCGGGCCTTTGGGCGGCCAACGCGTCGCTCAACTGTTGGCTCAGTTGCAGCAACTGTTGCCGTTGAACCATGACTTCGCCGTTGATCCCCTGTACCGATTCCACCAGGTGCCGGCGCCGGTTCTCGATCAATTGCATTCGGTTCCATTGGCTGCTGCTGTCGTATGCGCGCAGTTGCTCCAGGCTGTGGCGCGGGCTGTTGAACATCTGCCGCAGCTGGCGCGGGGTGAGGTCGCCGAGGGTCAGCTCCAGCGCCTGGTTAGCCCGGATTTCCTGGTCTAGCGCGGCCAGGGTTTGCTGGTGCAATACGGCGTTCTCAGGGGCAA
The DNA here is from genome assembly GCF_042958985.1 of Pseudomonas sp. NPDC007930. Lineage (NCBI taxonomy): Bacteria > Pseudomonadati > Pseudomonadota > Gammaproteobacteria > Pseudomonadales > Pseudomonadaceae > Pseudomonas > Pseudomonas sp. NPDC007930. Next base: position 354,030 of record NZ_JBIBKC010000004.1, on the reverse strand, counting down.
CTTGGGCGCGCCGTACCCAATCGTTGCTGGTAGCACGCAGTTGGGTGTACTCGGTCAGTTCACGCTCGAGGTGCTGTTGCCGGGTTTCCAACTGTGCCAGCAGCCGCTGCGGCAGGTAACGGCGTAGCCACAACGGCAGGCGGCCATGGGCGACGTTGGCCATGCCTTGCAGGGCATTGCCGCCGCCCAGGCCGCCGCCCAGCAGCAGGTGGCCGTGCAGGAACCCGTGGCTTTCCCATTGGCCATCGCTGCCGCGGGCGATGGGCTGGCGGTAGGTTTTCGTGCCCTGGGGCGCCAGCCGCCAGGTGTGCGCGGTGTCGTCCCATTGCACCGCGTAGGCCTGGCTTTTGCGCTGGATGTAATACGCGCCGTCGAGCTCGATCACGCCGTCGAAGTGGCCGCTGCTGTGTACGGTTCCCCCTTCCAAGGTGTGTTCAAGGGCATACCCGGCAAAGGCCGTATCGCCACGCCGTACCTGGCTGGCGACCCGCTGCTGGTTCAGCTGTGGCAAGGTCTGGGCCTGGCGGGCGCGGGCCATGGCGCGGGCACCGGCAGGGCTGCCAGCGGCGCCGGCGGGCAGAAAGTCGATCACCGCGCCCAGGGCGATGACCAGCGTCATTTGCAGCTCGACCAAGCCCTCGGGCGCCTCACTGTGCTCGAAATGGCGCACTGCCTTGTACAGGCTGAACAGCCCCTCGGCGATGTCGATGACGGTGCCGAACCCCGGCATCATGCCAAGCGCGAAGCGAATGCCATCGACCACCCGCGCGCGCGACAGCTCGATGCTCTGGGCGTACAGGTCGCCATTGCTGCGGGAGGTTGCGCGGTGTTGGCGGATCAAGCGGCCCGTGTGTTCATTGAGTAGCTGCTGCGCCATCGAGCGTTCCGGCGGCCATGTGGCGCGGGTTTCAAACAGCCCTCTGAAGCCGGCAATCAGGGCCTGGTCCAGGCGTGCTTCCAGCCAGGCGGGGTCGCCGGCAAGGGCGCGCTCGGCCAGGTAGCGGCGCATCGGCTCGGCCAGGCATTGGTCCGCCAGCCACGCCAGGGCCTCGGCTTCGCCGTCATGGGCGGTCAGTTGGGCGGCCGGGCTGGCGGGCAGGTAAAGCAAGGTTCGGCCACGGCCGGCATCGCTGATCAGCATGGCCCCTTCCACTTGCGCGCCGGCGGTTTCGTGATCTTCATCGAACAGGGTGAAGGCCACCGGCTTGAGGCTGATGGCGCCCCACATTTCGGCGTTGTGGGCATGAATCGCGGTGCTGAAGGTTTGCCCGTCTTCTGCGCTGAAAACCCCCTGCTGTTGGGCGATCTCGGCCAGCAGCGCCAGCGCGGTTTCATAGGGGCGGCGCAGCAACGCCTGGCGGCTGTCGGCAGGGTCGGCGCTGGCCTGGTAGTGGGCCCAGAGGTACTGTTCGTAGGCACTGGCGAGGTCCAGCGTGTTGGCGGTGTCGATGACCCATTGGCGGCTGATGCCACCGGCCAGCAGCTCGGCGGTGCTGGGGTCGGTGCCTTCTACCGAGACCCGCAAGTGCGCCAGGCGGCCGGCCAGGTCGTCGTCGATGTTGTGCAGCAGCAGCTGCGCCAGCGGCCACTGCTCGCGTTCGGCCGAGGGCACCAGGTCGTAGCTGGGAAACTCCGAGCCGCTGGGCAGCAGGCGATCCTCCAGCCGGGCCGGCAGGTCAAGGATGACCCGGCCGGGGCGGGCCACCTCGAAGCTCTGCTGCAACTGCTGGGTGACCGCGGCTTGTATGAATGCCAGGCGGGTGGCCAGTTGCTGCTGGGTGTGCGAGCGCTCGGCCTCCTGGGCGTCGCAGTGCTGGGCGAGCAGGTCGATCAGCCGTTCGCGTTGGTCGCTGGCGAGCGCTTCCAGCCACGGCTGGTAGTGGGCCTGCAGCAGGCTGCCGGCCTCGTGGGTGAGCAACTCCAGCAGCGCCAGGTCGCGGGGCCAATGGGCGGGCAGGGTAATGTCGGGCAACAGCTCGTCTAGGCGCTGTTCGGCGTTGGCGGCGCCGGCGGGGATGGCCAGCGAAGCGTTCACCTGGTCCAGCAGGGCAGCCTTGAAGGCGCCTGCGCCTGCTGCGCGCCACTCGGTGGTGTAGGCCAGCAGCAGGCCGAGTTCGTCTTCAGCATACACCCGGGCGCGTTCGAGGCTTTCAAAGGCCATCAGGCCGCCCGGCAAGCGGCTCCAGGCGAGGAACACGGTGCCGGCCAAGTGGGGCTGCGCGAAGGCTTCGGGGGTGGTGACCAGCACCAGGCCCGGTACCGCCTCGAAGGGTTCGCTTTGGTGGTGCAAGCGGCCCAGGGCGCATTCGGCCGGTAACGGCGCAGCGGCGATTTCGGTATTGAGTGCTTCGAGCAGCAAGGTCAAGGCCTCGGTGCTGAACGCGCCGAGTGAATGTTGCAGGCGGGCTTCGAAGTCCAGCCCGCGCAGGTTTTGGTCGAGCAGTGTACTCAGCGCCGCGCTGCCCTCTGGCACGGCGGGGTGTTCGGCGACCTCCGCCCAGAGCGCTTCGGCAAACACCTGGCTGCGGCCGCGAGCGTCTTCGTAGGCCAGCGCCTGTTCCAGCACGCTGCCCAGGGTTTGTGCGCCATTGACCAGTTGGGCGAGGATCAGCCGGCGTTCGTGGCTGGCGGCGGCACGTTCGGCGGGGGTGGGTTCAAAGGCGAGGGGGGCGGCCTCGAAAGGCTCCAGAAGTGTTGGCATGGGCGGGCATCCGCTAATCGAAAGGGCCCGGATTACACCCGTGCCCTGCCTCGCCCTGGCGGTAGATAACTACCCGTTCAAGCCGTACTTCTTGACCTTGTCGAACAGCGTGGTCTTGGCCATGCCGAGCTCCTGGCTGGCCTGGCTGAGGTTGCCGCCGGTGCGTTGCAGGGCACCTTCGAGCAGGTTGCGCTCGAAAGCCTCTACCGCCTCGGCGAAGTTCAACCCCTGGCTGACCCCGCCCGCCTGCTTGAACGCCGGCAGGCCCAGGGCAAAGCGCTCGGCCACGTTACGCAGTTCGCGCACGTTGCCCGGCCAGTCGTGGCTCATCAGCCGCGAAACGGTCTGGCTGTCGAGCTCCGGCAGGCTGCGGTCGAAGCGCAGCGCCGCCTGGTGCAGGAAGTGCTCGAACAGCTCGAGGATGTCTTCGCGGCGCTCGCGCAGCGGCGGCAGCTCCAGGGTCACCACGTTCAGCCGGTAGTAGAAGTCGCTGCGAAACTGCTGCTGGCGGCTCAGGGCGTCGAGGTCGGATTTGGTCGCGGCGATCAGCCGGCAGTCCACCTCCACCGGCTGGTTCGAACCCAGCCGTTCAACGTGGCGTTCCTGCAGCACGCGGAGCATTTTGATCTGCAGCGGCATCGGCATGCTTTCGACTTCGTCGAGAAACAACGTGCCGCCGTTGGCATGCTCGACCTTGCCGATGCGGCGCTTGCCAGCGCCGGTGAAGGCGTTGGCTTCATGGCCGAAGATTTCGCTTTCGAACAGGCTTTCTGGCAGGCCGCCGCAGTTCAGCGCCACGAACGGCTGCGCCTGGCGCCGGCTGAAGTCGTGCAGGCAGCGGGCGATCAGCTCTTTGCCGGTGCCGGTTTCGCCTTCGATCAGCACGTTGGCGGCGGTGTCGGCAACGTTGGCGATCAGTTCGCGCACCGCCTGCATGGCCGGCGAGCGGCCGATGATGCGCTGCTCCAGGGCGCCGCGCCCGGCCAGTTGCCGGCGCAGCGAATGCACCTCGCGGGCCAGCCCGCGTTGCTCGAGGGCGCGGCGCACCGCGTCGACCAGGCGTTCGGGCGAGAAGGGTTTTTCCATGAAGTCATAGGCGCCCTGGCGCATCGCCCCAACGGCCATGGAGATGTCGCCGTGGCCGGTGATCAGCACCACCGGCAGGGTCGGGTCACGCTGCTTGAGCTCGGCGAGCAGGGCCAGGCCGTCCATGCCCGGCAGGCGGATGTCGCTGACCACGATCCCGGCGAAGTCCGTGCCGACCCGGGCCAGGGCCTGCTCGGCGCTGGCCACGCCTTCGCTGCTGATGTCTTCGAGCGCCAGCGCCTGTTGGCAGCCGAGCAACACATGGGGGTCGTCTTCGACGATCAGAACGCTCAAGGGTGTGTTCATGGGCTGGGGCTCGCAAGGGCCGGGGTGGCCAGTTCAGGAAGCAGCAAGACGAACGTGGCGCCCAGGCCCTGGGCCGGCTCCACGCTCAGTTGGCCGCCGGCGGCGGCGGCCAGGCTGGCCGAGAGGGTCAGGCCCAGGCCCAGGCCGAGTTCGCCGGGCTTGGTGGTGAAGAACGGTTCGAACAGGTGCTGGCGGGTGGCCTCGTCGATGCCGTGGCCGTTGTCGCTGACGCTCAGGCGGTAGGCATGGGGCAGGCGCTCGCCGCGCAGTTGCAGGCAGGGCGCGGGCACCCCGGCCATGGCGTCGACGGCATTGCCGATCAGGTTGACGAGAATCTGCTCCAGGCGGGTCTGGTCGATGGCCAGTTGCGCGCCGCGCACCTCGCGTTGCACCTGCACCCCGGCCAGGCGGCCTTCGAGCAGTTGCAGGGCGGCGTCCAGCGCGGCATCCAGGCTGGCCCGGCCGTGGTCGCCGCCGCCACGGGCGAAGGCGCGCAGGCTGGCGGTGATACGGCCCATGCGGTCGACCAGTTCGTTGATGGTGCGCAGGTTGGTGCTGGCAGTGTCGAGGGCGCCGCGCTCGAGAAAGCGCACGGCATTGCCCGACAACGTACGCAGCGCCGCCAGCGGTTGGTTCAGTTCATGGGCGATGCTGGTAGACATCTGCCCGATCGCCGCCAGCTTGCCGGCGCGCACCAGTTCGTCCTGGGCTTTGCGCAGGGTCAGCTCGGCCTGGCGCCGTTCGCGGATCTGCGCGCGCAGCCGCTCGTTGCTGGCGCGCAGGTCGGCGGTGCGGTCGGCGATGCGTTTTTCCAGCAGGTTGTTGGCGTCTTCCAGCGCTTCGCGGGCCGCCAGGCGGGTGGCGATCACCTTGCGCCGCTCGTTCCAGGCGATCAGCAAAAAGGCGAGCAGGGCGAAGGCCACCGCCACCAGCATGCCGTGGATCATCGCCTCCTGGCGTTGGTCCTGCAGCGGCGTGAGCAGGGTGAAGCGCCAGTGGGTGTCGGGAAGCACCCGGCTTTGCGCGAGGTAGGTCACGTTGCTGGCGCGGCCGTTGTCGTCTTCCTGCACCAGGGTCAGGCGCTCTACGCCCTGGGCCAGCGGCTCGCGGTTCACCGGTTGCAGTTCGGTCAGCCGGTACCAGTAGTACTGCAGGCTGCGCGCCAGGCGTTCGAGGATCACCTCGTTGAGCGGGTAGATCGACTTCAACCGCCGCGCCGGGTCGCTGGAAAGGATGATAATGCCGTTCTCGTCGCTGACGAAGGCCTCCAGGCGGGCGCGTTTCCAGCGTTCTTCCAGCGCTTGCAGGCGCACCTTGATCACTGCCACGCCGATGATCCGGCCGTGGTCTTCAAGGCCGTGGGCCAAGTAGTAGCCAGCCTCGCCATTGGTGGTGCCGATGCCGTAGAAGCGGCCTGGCTGGCCGCGGATGGCATCCTTGAAATAGGGGCGGAACGACAGGTCTTCGCCGAGGAAGCTGTCGGGGTCGCGCCAGTTGCTGGTGGCTTGCACTCGGCCGCTGGGGTCGAGCACGTAGATCGCGCGGGCGCCGCTGCGCCGTTGCAGGCCTTCGAGGAACCCGTTGACCGCGCCGCGGCGGCCGCCGTCGGGGTTGGCCAGCAGGTCGGACACGCCGTTTTCCAGCTCCAGCAGGCTGGGCAGGTAACTGTACTGGTTGATCTCGCTCTCTACCGCGCGGGCGTTGAGCTCAAGTTGGCGCGCGCCGCTTTCGCTGAGCAGGCGCAGCCCGTACTGGTCACTGACCCAATAGCCCAGCAGGCCCAGCAGCAGGGTAACCAGGGCGATCAGCGGTAACAGCAGCAGTTGGCGATAAGAGCGTGGCAGCACGGCGAACACAACTGGCCGGTCGGGGGTGAGGGGGCATTTCACCATAGCCGCGCCCCCTCGGCCAGCCTCCACGGGCACGCCACCGGCCGCCGCCACGCCGGGGCGTAACAGGCTGGCCGGGTTGCGTGCCGGTGCGGTCAATGCTGGAGGATCCGCGAGAGGAAGTGCCGGGCGCGTTCGGAGCGGGCTTCGAGGTCGCCAAAAAACGCTTCTTTAGGGCAGTCTTCGACGATCTGCCCCTGGTCCATGAAGATCACCCGGTCGGCGACCTTGCGGGCAAAACCCATCTCGTGGGTCACGCACATCATGGTCATGCCTTCCTGGGCCAGTTGCACCATCACGTCGAGCACTTCATTGACCATTTCCGGGTCCAGCGCCGAGGTGGGCTCGTCGAACAGCATCACCACCGGGTCCATCGCCAACGCCCGGGCGATCGCCACGCGCTGCTGCTGCCCGCCGGAGAGCTGCCCGGGGTGCTTGTGCGCATGGGCGGCCAGGCCCACGCGGTCGAGCAGCTTGAGGCCCTTGGCGGTGGCTTCTTCCTTGCCGCGGCCGAGTACCTTGACCTGCGCGATGGTGAGGTTTTCGGTGATGGTCAGGTGCGGGAACAGCTCGAAGTGCTGGAACACCATGCCGACCCGCGAGCGCAGCTTGGGCAGGTCGGTCTTGGGGTTGGCCACCGAGGTGCCGTCTACCACCACGTCGCCCTTCTGGAAGGGTTCCAGGGCGTTCACGCACTTGATCAGGGTGGACTTGCCCGAGCCCGACGGCCCGCACACCACGACCACTTCGCCTTTTTTCACTTCGGTGCTGCAGTCGGTGAGCACCTGGAAGTTGCCATACCACTTGGAGATGTTCTGGATGGAAATCATACGGCCAACCTTTTCTGCAGGCGCTTGACCAGTGCCGAGGCACCGAAGCTAAAGAGGAAATACACCACACCGGCGAAGATCAGGAACTCGTTGGCCTGGCCAACGATGTCGCCGCTGGCGCGGGCGGAGTTGAGGAAGTCGACCAGGCCCACGGTGTACACCAGCGAGGTGTCCTGGAACAGGATGATGCTCTGCTGCAACAGCAGCGGGGTCATCTTGCGAAACGCCTGGGGCAGGATGATCAGCCGCATCATTTGCCCGTAGCGCATGCCCAGTGCCTGGGCGGCGCCCATCTGGCCTTTGGGGATCGCCTGCACGCCGGCGCGGACGATTTCGCAGAAGTACGCCGCCTCGAACATCATGAACGCCACCACACAGGAGGTGAACGCGCCGATCGGCGTGTTTTCCCCGGTGATCCAGCCGATCACGAACGGCACCGCCAGGTAGAACCAGGTGATCACCAACAGCAGCGGGATCGAGCGGAAGTAGTTCACGTAGGCGCCGGCCAGGCGCGACAGCAGGCGGTTGTGCGACAGCCGCATCAGCGCCAGCAGGGTGCCCAGGGTCAGCCCGCCAGCAATGCCCAGGGCCATGATCTTGAGGGTCATGAGCATGCCGTTCCACAGCGCTGGCAGCGCCGGGATGATGCCGGAGAAGTCCATTATTTACCCCCCAGGGAGATCAGCCCAGGCACCGCGACCTTCTTCTCGATCAGGCGCATCAGCAGCATCAGGCTCATGTTCAGGGTGAAGTAGATCAGCGTGGCCAGGGTGAAGGCTTCGAACAGCCGCGCGGAAAACTCGGCGGTTTGCTTGGTTTGCGCCAGCAGCTCCATCAGGCCGATCAGCGAGGCCACCGAAGAGTTCTTGAAGATGTTCAGGAACTCCGAGGTCAGCGGCGGGATGATCACCCGGAACGCCTGCGGCAGCAGCACGCTGGCGTAGATCTGCGCGGTGCGAAAGCCCATCGCCTTGGCCGCATTGGCTTGGCCCTTGGGCAGCGACTCGATGCCGGTGCGCACCTGCTCGCACACCCGCGCGGCGGTGAACAGGCCCAGGCAGATCATCACGCTGATGAACGCCGAGGTGGTCGGGTTGAGGTCTTGCTTGAACCAGGTTTGCAGCCCTTCGGGCAGCAGGTCGGGGATCAGGAAGTACCAGATGAACAGCTGCACCAGCAGCGGTACGTTGCGAAACAGCTCGACGTAAGCGGTGCCGATGGCACGCAGGCCACGCTGGGGTACCGTGCGCAGCACGCCCAGCAGGCTGCCCAGCAGCAGGGCGATGACCCAGGCGCTCAAGGCGATGGCGATGGTCCAGCCGAGGCCAGACACGTACCAGTCCAGGTAGATTTCATCGCCCACGCCGGTCGAATCGAAGAATACGCCCCAGTTCCAGGAGTATTGCATGGGTTTTACCTAACAGAAGGGAAGGGCAGGCCCGGCCACCGCGAGGGTGGCCGGGCACGGGGCGCCAGGGTTACTGGGCGGGCTGGTCGGTCGGAGCCTGGATCAGCGCCTTGAGCTTGTCGCTCATCGGGAATTTCAGGTTCAGGCCCTTCGGCGGGATCGGCTGTTCGAACCACTTCTGGTAGATGCCGTTGATGTCGCCCGACGCATAGGTGGCCTTGATCGCGTCATCCACGGCCTTCTTGAACGGGGCGTCGCCCTTGCGCAGCATGCAGCCGTAGATTTCATAGCTTTGCGCGGTGCCGGTCACTTCCCAGTCGGCGGGCTTCTTGGCCTTGGCCATTTCACCGGCGAGCAGGGCGTCGTCCATCATGAAGGCGACCGCGCGGCCGGATTCGAGCATCTGGAAGGCTTCACCGTGGTCCTTGGCGGAAATCACGTTCATGCCCATTTGCTTCTCGGCGTTCATCGCCTTGAGCAGGCGCTCGGAGGTGGTGCCCGCGGTGGTGACCACGTTCTTGCCTTTCAGGTCGGTGAAGTCCTTGTAGGCGCTGTCTTTTTTCGACAGCAGGCGGGTGCCTACTTCGAAGATGCCCACCGAGAAGTCGACCTGCTGGGCGCGCTCGGCGTTGTTGGTGGTCGAGCCGCACTCCAGGTCGACGGTGCCGTTCTGCACCAGCGGGATACGGGTTTGCGAGGTCACCAGGTTGTAGCGTACTTCGAGGTTGGGCATGCCCAGTTGTTGCTTGATGGCGTCGACGACCTTCAGTTGCAGGTCGTGGGAGTAGCCCACCGGCTTGCCGGAAGCATCGGCCATGTAGGAAAACGGAATCGAAGCGTCACGGTGGCCGAGGGTGATCACGCCGGTGTCCTTGATCTTCTTCAAGGTGCCGGTGAGTTCTTCGGCTTGCGCGCTGGCGCCGCACAGCGCGGCAACGAGAGAAAGGCTCAACAGGGTCGGGACGAAACGCATGGGTACAATCCTCGTATTTTCTTTTTTTGGTGGCCATCGTTGGCTAACGAGGAGAGAGCAGGAGCCGTGCCAGTTTGTGAAAATGCCCGAAAACCGCTGTTTCAGAGGGTTTTCGGGCATTGTGCTAGCACGCGGCGGGCGGAAAACCGGACGTTGCCGGTGTAGCGCGTTCGGTTGGCCGAACGTGCTGCCGGTCAGATCGAGCCAAACACCTTCTTGGCCAGGCTGGTGGCCGCGGCGGCGGGGTTCTTGCGGATGGTTTCTTCTTGCTGGGCGATCATCTTGAACAGGCCATCGAGGGCTTTTTCAGTCACGTAGCCTTCGACGGTGTTGGTCTTGGCGTTCAGCCCGGCGACCGAGCCCGCCTGGCCGGCCACGCTGTTGAAGCGCTGGGCGAGGCCGATCTTGTCGGTGTTGGCCTTGACGATGGGCAGGAACTTGGCGCGGATCTCTTCGCGGCTGGTTTTGTTCAGGTACTCGGTGGCCGAATCGTTGCCGCCGGAGAGGATGCCCTTGGCATCGCTGACGGTCATGCTTTTCACGGCGTTGACCAGGATCGCCTGGGCCTGTGGCACGGCGGCTTCGGCGGCGCTGTTCATGCCGTTTTCCAGCTCTTGTACCTGCGAACCCATGCCCAGCGCGCCGAGCAGTTTGTTGGCTTTTTCGAGCTTGGCCGGTAACTGGATGCGCACCTGCGGGTTGTTGTTGAAGCCACCCGGGGTGCCCAGTTGCTTGACCGCTACCTGCGCGCCCTGGGCGAGGGCGTCTTTCAGGCCGCCGCTGGCGTCGGACTGGGACAGGTCGCTGAGCGAAAGGGCGCTGGCGGCACCGGACAGCAGCAGGCCCGCGCACAGCGCGGTGAAGGGTACAAGGCGACGAAACATGGGGCAGTCCTTGGGTCAGTGGATGACAGACTCAGGAGTATGCACCGGATTGACCCGGATGCGCAGCGGTTGAGGGTCGTGGCCGTCTAGCGCGACGCTGTGCTGATCGGTGTTGACCCACAGCAACTGGCCGCCGGCTTCGATCCGCGCGCGCACCGCGTAGCGGTGGCCGGGCTTCACCGTGCTGGGTGAGTACACCAGGCTGAACGGCAGTGGTACCTGGCGCCCGCCACTGGCCTGTTGTTGCCGGGCCAGCTCCAGCGCCGGGGCGTCGGCCAGGGAGATGTCTTCGAGGGTAACGGTCAGCTCGGCATCCGCCGGCAAGGCGATGCGCTGCAGGTAGAACACTTCGCCTTGCAACTGCGCGGTAGGCGGGGTGCTGGCGCAGGCGCTGAGTAGAAGGGTGCACAGCAATAACAGGGTTGGGCGCATGGGGAGGCGTTTCCATCGGGAGGGCGCCATGGAGTTTACAACGGCCCGGGCGGTTGTCACGGTGGGGGAGGCTGAATCGGAGCTGTCTGAAGGGCCCTTCGCCCGGCTGTGCCGTAATGCTGTTCACTTAAGCAATTTTACGGCTTCATGGAAGGGATCAATCTGTGAGCTCTGCTGATTGTGTGCATGAGCTTCAGGGCCTATCGCCCGGCACAGCCGGCCTCCCACGGGCTCTGTGTTGCCCAGTAAATCAGGTACTTACACAAAACTGGTGGGAGGCCGCGGTCCGGCACTCCGGCTGTGCCGGGCGATGGGCCCGCCGCGCGTGTCTGCGTGCCTGGCGCAGCAACACCTTGATCTGCTGCTCCTCCGCAAAGGCTACCGGCTGCACGCTATCGCTGAGCTACCGGGGCCTGCCATCGACGTAGATCACCACGCTCAGGCCATATTCGCCCCGCGGGTCAATGCGTTGTGGGTCGTAAGGGGGTACGCCCGTTCATTCCAACGGTGCCTCCGGCTCCAGGTCCTGGTTCCGCTGCAACGCCACCTGGCGAATGGACAAGCGCACCTCGGCCGACAGCACCCGTTTCGCCGCGCCTTCGGCCAGCTCGCCCAGCCGGGCCTGGTAGCCCAGGCGCCCTTCGCCGTCCCTGAACACCACCCCCACCGCCAGCAAGGTTTCGATGAAGTGGCGAAACAGGGTTTTGTCGAAGAACTCCGGCGCATTGAGCCCATGCAGAATCGACAGGCGCTGGGCCATGGTCGTGCACAGTTCTTCGAGTTGCTCGGCGGTCAGCGCATGCTGGCCGTGGTCGAGCAGCAGGGCGATGGCCATGTAGAAGCGCTGCAGGGTTTGGGTGATGCCGCGCGCCAGCAGTGCCAGCAGCACGAACTGCCGTGAGCTCGGCGCGGCGCGCACATAGGCATCGCCGTCGATTTTCAACAGCCCTTGCTCGACGAACGCCGCCAGCCACTGGTCAACCACCGCGTCCAGTTCTTCCAGCGGCCAGCGTATGAACAGCTCGGCCTGCAGGAACGGGTACAGCGCGCGCACGAACCGCACCACTTGCTCGCGGCTCATGCGCGAGGCGCTCTGGAAGAAGCTCGCCAGCAGCGCCGGCAGGGCGAACACGTGGAGGATGTTATTGCGGTAGTAGGTCATCAATACCGCGTTGGCTTCGTTCAGGTACAGGATGCGCCCCAGCGCGTCACGCTGTTCGGCGATCAGGCCCATGCCCAGGGCGTGGTCGATCAGCGCCTTGCCGTCGCCCTCGGGCAGGGTGATGTGCGGCGAATACGGTACCCGCCGCAGCAACGCCAGGAACAGGTCGAGCACCCGCGCCAGCGCGCGTTCATCCAGCGCGTGGCGGCTGGTGGAGAGCAGCGCCAGCGCCACCAGGTTGGCCGGGTTGATTGCCGCGGCGGCGTTGATGCGCTGGGCCACTCGCTCGCCGAGGCGGTTGGTCACCTCATGCAGCCAGGCCGGGCGTTCGCCGGCGGCGAGTGGGGTTTGCTGCCAGCCGGGCTGTGCTTCGTCGAGAAACGCCGACAGGCGAATCGGTTCGCCGAAGTTGACCGCCACCTGGCCAAAGCGCTGTTTCAGCGCACCGATGACCTTGAAGATGTCGAAAATCGATTCTTTCTTTTTGCTCGCGCCGCGCAACTCGCCGAGGTAGGTACGCCCCTCGAGCACCCGCTCGTAACCGATGTACACCGGTACGAAGACGATCGGCGTGCCGGCCGAGCGCAGGTAGCTGCGCAGGGTGATCGCCAGCATGCCCGGTTTGGGCCGTAGCATGCGCCCGGTGCGCGAGCGCCCGCCTTCGACGAAGTACTCCACCGGGAAGCCCTTGGTGAACAGCGTGTGCAGGTACTCGTTGAACACCGCCGTGTACAGCGCGTTGCCCTTGAACGTGCGGCGCATGAAGAACGCCCCGCCGCGGCGCAGCAGGCCGCCGATCACCGGCATGTTCAGGTTGATGCCGGCGGCGATGTGCGGCGGCGTGAGGCCGTTGCGAAACAGCAGGTACGACAGCAGCAGGTAGTCGATGTGGCTGCGGTGGCAGGGCACGTAGATCACTTCATGGCCCGGGGCGATGGCCTGCACCTGGTCGATGTGGCCCACCTTGATGCCGTCGTAGATCTTGTTCCAGAACCAGCTCAGCACCACCTCGAGGAAACGGATGGCGGTGTAGGTGTAGTCCGAGACGATTTCGTTGCCCATGCGCAGGGCCTGTTTTTCGGCTTTTTCTACGCTTATCTGTTGGCTTTGCGCGTGTTCGGCGATGGCCTGGCGCACCAGCGGCGCGTGCACCAGGCCCTTGACCAGGTGGCGGCGGTGGGAGATGTCTGGGCCGATCACCGCGGCCTTTTGCTGGCGGAAGTGCACCCGCAGCAGGCGCTGGACCATACGTACACTGCGCTCCTGGCCTTTGTCGTGGGCCACCAGGGCTTGCAGGTGCAGTGGCTGGGCGAACTGCACGCGGGTTTTGCGGCCCAGGATCAGGATGGTCACCAGCCGGCGCAGGCGCCCGGTCACGCCCCAACTGTCGGCGAACAGCAGCTTCCAGGGGCTGTTTTCGCTGGCTGGGGACTGGCCCCAGAACACGCTCACCGGGACGATTTGTACATCGCTGCCGCGGGTGTCGCGGCACAGTTGCACCAGCCGCTCCAGCGCCGGCGGCGCGCCGCGTTTGTCGTGGCGGCCGAGCCAGTCGGGGTCGGGGGTGAGGTAGAAGAACGCCGCTGGCTCCAGCACCTCGCCGGTGGCCACCGGCAGCACCGGGCGTGGCAGCCCGGCGCGGGTGCATTCGCGGTCGACCACCGCCAGGTCACTGAGCGCGGGCGATTGCAGCACGTAGACGATGGGGTGGCCGCGGTCGAGCTCGAGGCTGGCGGGCGCGGGGCCGGTGGTTTCGGAGCGTACCCAGAGGTAGAGCACTCGCCGCAGCAGGCTGAAGACCAGGCGGCGCAGGGGGGAGAGGGTCATACGGCGTTATTGTCCTTGAACAGGCGTACAGTCTGCCAGATTTCCCCGAAAAAGCGGCCCACGGGGGCTTTTTAAAGATGATTCATTATTTATACTCGCAGGCCGCGCCACAGCCTGGCGCGCGCCAGCGGCGCACCATTGGATAATAAAAAAACGGAGTAGTGCAGATGTCTTCTCGTGAAACCGGGCGGGTGAAGTGGTTCAACGACGCCAAGGGGTTTGGCTTCATTCAGCGTGAAAGCGGCGGCGCGGATGTGTTCGTGCATTTTCGCGCGATCCGCGGCGATGGCCACCGTACCCTGATCGAAGGCCAGCAGGTGGAATTCGCCGTGGTCGATGGCCAGAAGGGCCTGCAGGCCGAGGAAGTGGTCGGCCTCTGAGGCTCAGCGCCTGGCCGCCCTCAGGTGCGCCAGGTGATCTCTTCTTCGCCGTCGGCGCTGATGCGCATCCAGCGGTCGGCGCCTTCTTCGCCTTCTTCTTCCAGCCAGCCACCCGGCGCGCAGCGCACCTCCACCCCCAGGGCCAGATGGGCGGCGCGGGCGCAGGCGAGGTCGTCGTCCCACGGGGTGCTGTCGCTTTCAAGGAACAGGCTGTTCCATTTGCCCACCGCGTTCGGCACCCAGGTCACGGCGATGCCGGCGGCGCTGCACTTCCAGGTTTGGCCCTTTTGCGCCCAGGGGCTGCAAGGGCCGAGGGCGGTGGCCAACCAGGCGGTCACGGCCTTGTGGTCGACGTCACTGTCTTTGAGGTAGATCTCGATGTCGGGCTGGCGCATGGCGTTGGGGCTCTGAAAAGGGTTACTGGGCAACGAAGTAATCGTAACGCATCGATACGGTGACGCCGAACGGGCCCGGGTGCTCGACCACCGCGGCGCGGCGTTCGGCGCTGGCGCGCCAGCCGTGCGGGGTCATGGCCATCAACTGGGCGCGGGAGTCGGGGTCGATCAGCTTCAGCTTGAAGGTCAGGGTTTCGCTGTGGGCCAGGGCCATGCCTGCCGGTACCAACGCCAGGTGTTTGTCGTCGGCGTACTCGCGTACTTCGTCGTACAGGCGCTGGCGCAGCTCCATCAGGTGGTCGCGGGTCGGGCCCACGCGCAGCAGGCCGCCACCGGGGCTGAGCAGGCGCTGGGCCTCCTGCCAGTCGAGAGGGCTGAACACGCTGGTGAGCAACTGGCAACTGCCCGCCGGCAGCGGGATACGCGCCATGCTGGCGACCAGCCAGGTCACCGCTGGGGCGCGCCGGCAGGCCCGCTTGACCGCTTCGCGAGAGATGTCCAGCGCGTAGCCGTCGCCACGTGGCAGGGCCTCGGCCATTTGCGCGGTGTAGTAACCCTCGCCGCAGCCGATGTCGAGCCAGCGCGCCGGCGCCCGCTCGGCGGCCAGCTCGGCCAGGCGCCGGGCCACCGGGGCGTAGTGGCCTTGGTCAAGAAAGCCACGGCGGGCCTCGACCATCGCCTGGTTGTCTCCGGGGGCGCGGCTGTTCTTGTGCTGCACCGGCAGCAGGTTCAGGTAACCCTGGCGGGCACGGTCAAAACGGTGGCCGGCCGGGCACTGCACGCCATGGTCGGCGTTGGCCAGCGGCGCGGCGCAAAGGGGGCAGGTGAGCATCAGGCGAGCAGCCGGACCAGGGTCTGGTAGTAGATTTCTTCGAGCTGTTCGAGGTCGCTGGCGAGTACGCGTTCGTTGATCTGGTGAATGGTTGCGTTCACCGGGCCGAGCTCGACCACCTGGGTGCCGAGGGTGGCGATGAAGCGCCCGTCCGAGGTGCCGCCGCTGGTCGAGGGCTGGGTGTCGCGGCCGGTCACCGCCTTGATGCTGGCGGCCACGGCGTCGAGCAGTTCACCGGGTTCGGTGAGGAACGGCAGGCCCGACAGCGACCAGTCGATGTGCCAATCCAGCCCGTGTTTGTCGAGGATGGCCGCGACCCGCTGCTTGAGGCCGTCGACGCTGGACTCGGTGGAAAAACGGAAGTTGAACAGCGCCGTCAGGGTGCCGGGGATCACGTTGGTCGCACCGGTGCCAGCGTTGAGGTTCGACACCTGGAAGCTGGTGGGCGGGAAGAACGCGTTGCCGTCGTCCCAGTGCTCGGCGGCCAGCTCGGCCAGGGCCGGCGCGGCCAAGTGAATGGGGTTGCTGGCCAGGTGCGGGTAGGCCACGTGGCCCTGCTTGCCATTGACCGTGAGCACGGCGCCGAGCGAGCCACGGCGGCCGTTCTTGACCACGTCGCCGACCAGGGTGGTGCTCGACGGTTCGCCGACGATGCACCAGTCGAGGCGTTCACCGCGGGCGCGCAGCGCTTCGACCACGGCCTTGGTGCCGTGCACCGCCGGGCCTTCTTCGTCGCTGGTGATCAGGTAGGCCACGGTGCCCTTGTGGTCCGGGTACTGGCGTACAAAGCGCTCGGTGGCGACGATCATCGCCGCCAGGCTGCCCTTCATGTCGGCGGCGCCACGCCCGCAGAGCATGCCGCTGTCGTCGATGCGCGCATCGAACGGCTCGTGCTGCCAGGCCTGCGCCGGGCCGGTGGGCACCACGTCGGTGTGGCCGGCGAAGCACAGTACCGGGCCCTCGCCCTGGCCATGGGTGGCCCAGAAGTTATCCACTTCGGCGAACGCCATCGGCTCCAGCTTGAAGCCCAGGGCGCCGAGCCGGCGCATCATCAGTGCCTGGCAGTCGGCATCGACCGGGGTCACCGAAGGGCGGCGGATCAGCTCGCAGGCCAGTTCAAGGGTGGGCGAAAGCGCGGCGGCAGCCGTCATGGGGCACTCCGGTGGTCAACGTCAGCAGGTAAGGGCGGCTATGGTAATGGAAAATGGGGGTGGGGTGTTGCCCCGCTAGCGCCGCGGCCCTGGCTCAACACACCACCTCTACCCGCCCGCGCTCGGCCTTGGCGCGGTACAGGGCTTTGTCGGCCACCGCCAGCAAGGCTTCGAGCTTGGCCGCCGGCAACAGGGCGCGGCTGTCGGCCACCCCGGCGCTGAAGTGGATGCCGAAGGGCAAGCCGCTGGGTTCGGCCAGCGCATCGCGCACGCGCGCCAGCAGGGCGCTGGCCTGGTCGGTGCGGGTGTTGGGCAGCACCAGCAAGAACTCCTCGCCACCCCAACGCACGAAAACATCGCCGTGGCGCTTCAGGCGCAGCACGGTGCCGGCAAAATGCTGCAGGGCCGCGTCGCCAAAGGCGTGGCCGTGCTCGTCGTTGATGCGCTTGAAGTGGTCGAGGTCGATCATCGCCACGCTGATCGGGTAGCGCTGTAACAAGGCCTGGGCCCATTGCTGGTCGAGCTGGGCGCCGGCACCCCGGCGGTTGAGCGCGCCAGTCAGGCTGTCGGTGATGCTCAGCTGCACGATCTGCTGGCGCAGTTGTTCTTGCAGCATCAGCGCGAAGCTCAGGGTGAACAAGAACGACACCATGAAGTCCATGCCCATGGCCATCATCGACGGCAGGTCGGGCTCATCGAAGGCCAGCGGCGGCAGCGGTTGCAGGGTCAGTGCCAGGGTGTTCCAGGCGTGGAAGGCGATCAGCGCCACATGCCCGGCGATCAGGCCCCAGGCGCCGCGGTAATGCCGCTGCAAGGGCCAGGTGATGCGCAACTGATAGGCGATCGCCACGGCCAGCACGCCGGTGAACCAGGGCACCAGCAAGCCGCTGTGCAGCAGCAGGCCAGCGCCGCCGGCGAACACCAGCGCCGGCCCGACCAGCACCGCCGCGTGCCAGGCCCGCCCGGCGCGGCGCCCGCCCAAGTGGTTGAGGGCGACGCTGTGGGCGCCGATCGCCACCAGCAGCAGGCTGATATTCAGCACAAAGGCCACCTGGGGCGTGAACAGCCCCAGCCACGCCCAGCGCTCTGGCACCAGGCCGGGCTGCAGCATCGGCACCACTCGGTAGCAGGCCAGCACCAGGTCGCCGGCAATCCACCCGTGCAGCGCCACGCTGTGGCGGCCGTGGCCCACGTAAGACAGGCACAGCACCAGCGTGGTCATCAAACCGAACGGCGTGACGATATAGAGAAGGGTGAGTGGGTCGTTGAGCAGCATGGCCGGTACGGCGGGCACGGGAAAAGTACCGCAGTGTACGCGATAATTCTGACAGCCATGTGGCCGTTCACCCGCTCAAGGCCGGTATACTCGCGGCGCATTTTTTGGGCCATGAACATTTTTCACCGGAGGCAGTACCCGTGACCCCTGATGATCCCCGCTTCGGCGGTATTGCCCGGCTGTATGGCCATCAGGGCCTGGAGCGCCTGCGGGCCGCCCACGTGGCAGTGGTCGGCATCGGCGGGGTGGGCTCGTGGGCGGCCGAGGCATTGGCGCGCAGCGGCGTGGGCGAGATCACCCTGTTCGACCTCGACGACGTGTGCGTGAGCAACACCAACCGCCAGGCCCATGCACTGGAGGGCCAGGTGGGGCGGCCCAAGGTCGAGGTGATGGCCGAGCGCCTGCGGGCGATCAACCCCGCCTGCGTGGTGCACCCGGTGGCCGACTTCATCAGCAGCGACAACCTGGCTGAGTACATCACCGGCCAGCTCGACTGCGTACTCGACTGCATCGACAGCGTGGCGGCCAAGGCCGCGCTGATTGCCTGGTGCAAGCGGCGCAAGGTGCAGATCGTCTCCACCGGCGGTGCCGGTGGGCAGGTCGACCCGACGCAGATCCAAGTCGCCGACCTCAACCGCACCTTCAACGACCCGCTGGCCTCGCGGGTGCGCTCGTTGTTGCGGCGTGACTACGGGTTTTCCCGCAACACCGCGCGCAGCTACAGCGTGCCCTGTGTGTTTTCCACCGAGCAACTGCGCTACCCCAAGGCAGACGGCGGGGTGTGCTTGTCAAAGAGCTTCGTCGGCGAAGGGGTGCGGCTGGACTGCGCTGGCGGCTTTGGCGCGGTGATGATGGTCACCGCGACCTTCGGCATGGTCGCCGCGAGCAAGGCGGTGGACAAACTCGTGGCCGGTGCCCGCCGGCCCGCCGAGCGCGGCGCGCAGGCTAGCCCGCCAGCTCAGCCATCCGTTTGAGCACCGCGTTCAGGCCGTTGCTGCGCGAGGGTGAAAGCTGCCGGCCCAGGCCCAGTGCCTGGAACCAGCCTGGCAGGTCGAGCTTGGCCAACTCGGCTTGAGCCAGCCCGTTGCTGCGCACCAGCAGCAGCGCCAGCAGCCCGCGCAGCAGGCGGGCGTCGCTGCTGGCGCGAAAATGCCAGCGCCCGTCGCGCGGCTCGGCCACCAGCCACACCTGGCTTTCGCAGCCATGCACGCGCTGGGCATCGGTTTTCTCGGCCTCCTGTAGTGGCTCGAGGCGCTCGCCCCATTGCATCAGCAGGCGCGCCCGGGCTTCCCAGCCCTTAGCGGCGCCGAACTCGGCCAGCGCTTGGCTGGCTTGCGCGGGCAGGCTCATCGCAGTAACGCCAGGGCGCCGTCGAGC
The DNA here is from genome assembly GCF_042958985.1 of Pseudomonas sp. NPDC007930. Lineage (NCBI taxonomy): Bacteria > Pseudomonadati > Pseudomonadota > Gammaproteobacteria > Pseudomonadales > Pseudomonadaceae > Pseudomonas > Pseudomonas sp. NPDC007930. The sequence goes on along the minus strand of NZ_JBIBKC010000004.1, from coordinate 335,121 downwards.
GCTTCGAACAGCCGTTGCAGGTCGCTGCTGTCGTTGTACAACGCCAGCGACACGCGGATCGCCCCCGGTTGCCCGAGGTGGTTCATCAGCGGCATGGCGCAGTGGTGCCCGGCACGCACCGCCACCCCTTGCTCGCTGAGCAGGTGGGCGAGGTCCGCGGGGTGCACGCCTTGCACGTTGAAGCTGGCCAGTGCCCGCTGCGGCTCGCCGAGCAGCACCACCCCCTCGCGGTCGCGCAGGCCGCGCAGCAACTGGGCGTGCAGGGCGCTTTCATGGGCGGCGACCGCGTCGGCGGCAAGCCCGCCGAGGTAGTCGAGCGTAGCGCCCAGGCCGAGCACCGCGCCAATCGGCGGCGTGCCGGCCTCGAAGCCCAGGGGCGCGGGGTGGAAATTGGCGCTGTGGTAGCTCGCCTGGTGGACCATCTCACCGCCGAACTGCCAATGGCTCAGTTGGCCCAAGGCCTCGCCGCGGCCGTAGATCACCCCCACGCCTTCCGGGCCGTACAGCTTGTGCCCGGAGAACACGTAGAAGTCGCAGCCCAGCGCTTGCACGTCATGGCGGCCATGGACCACGCCCTGGGCGCCGTCGACCACCGTCAGCGCACCCTGGGCGCGGGCCAGTGCGAGCAATGCCGGCAGCGGCTGCTCGGTGCCGAACACGTTGGACAGCTGGCTTACGGCCAGCAAGCGGGTGCGCGGGCCAATCAACTCGCGGGCCTGGTCGAGGTCGACCACCCCGGCGGCAGTGATCGGCAACACCACCAGCTCCAAGCCACGGCGCTTGGCCAGTTGCTGCCAGGGCAGCAGGTTGGCGTGGTGCTCCAGCGCGCTGATGGCAAGCTGATCACCCGCCTGGAACAAGGGCTCCAGGCCATAGGCCAGCAGGTTAAGCGCCGAGGTGGCGCCATGGCTGAAGAGGATCTGGTTGGGGCTGGGGGCGTTCAGCCAGCCGGCGACTTTTTCGCGGCAGGCCTCGAACGCTTGGGTCGCCAGGGCGCCGGGCAGGTGCTGGGCACGGTGAACGTTGGCGGCGCCGTGGCTGTAATAGTGACCTAGCGCGTCGATCAGCGCCTGCGGCTTTTGCGTGGTCGCGGCGTTGTCGAGGTAGGTTTGCTGTTGCCGCGCGAGGGCGGCGATGGCGGGGAAATCCGTACGCCAGGGGGATGCTTGGAACATGGGTGCGGTGCCCTTGCTGGTCGGCCGGGGCGAGATGCCCCGGCCGATCTACCCACTTTAGTTGTGGGCGTGCAGTGCGTCGTTCAGCTCGATGGCCGACTTGTGGGTTTTGCATTCCACCGCACCGGTTTCGGAGTTGCGGCGGAACAGCAGGTCTGGCTGGCCGGCCAGCTCGCGGGCCTTGACGATGCGCACCAGTTGGTTGGCGTCGTCGAGCAGGCGCACTTTAGTGCCGGCGGTCACGTACAGGCCCGCTTCCACGGTGTTGCGGTCGCCCAACGGAATGCCGATACCGGCGTTGGCGCCGATCAGGCAGCCTTCGCCGACCTTGATCACGATGTTGCCGCCACCCGACAGGGTGCCCATGGTCGAGCAACCGCCACCCAGGTCAGAGCCTTTGCCGACGAACACGCCAGCCGACACGCGGCCTTCGATCATGCCCGGGCCTTCGGTGCCACCGTTGAAGTTGACGAAGCCTTCGTGCATCACGGTGGTGCCTTCGCCGATGTAGGCGCCCAGGCGGACCCGCGCGCTGTCGGCGATGCGCACACCGGCCGGGACCACGTAGTCGGTCATTTTCGGGAACTTGTCGACGCTGAATACTTCGAGCAGTTCGCCCTTCAGGCGTGCTTCGAGCTGGCGCTCACCCAGTTCGCCGAGGTCGACCGCGCCCTGGCTGGTCCAGGCCACGTTCGGCAGCAGCGGGAAGATGCCCGCCAGGTTCAGCCCGTGCGGCTTGGCCAGGCGATGCGACAGCAGGTGCAGCTTGAGGTAGGCCTCGGGCGTGGACGCCAGCGCGGCGTCTTCGGCCAGCAGGGTGGCGACCAGCGGCTTGTGGCTTTCGGCCAGGCGGGTGAGCAGCGCGGCCTGGGCCGGGGCGACCGCCTTCAGGGCTTCGGCCAGTTGGGTGGCCTGGGTGGTGCTGAAGGTGATGGCCTGGTTGCCGCCTTCATAGCCCAGTAGCGGGGCGATGGCGTCTACCAGCGCGGGGGCCGGCTGGATCAGGGGCAGGGCGTAGAACACTTCCAGCCAGGTACCCTGGCGGTTTTGGGTACCGACGCCGAAGGCCAGGCTGAACAGGGAATTGGACATGGTTTACCTCGATTTCTGCAGTAGGGGCACCGGGCGCTAGACGGCCGCGGCGTAGCTGTCGGGCTTGAAGCCAATCAGGGTGCGCTGGCCCAGGTCGAGCACCGGGCGCTTGATCATCGACGGTTGGGCCAGCATCAGTTCGATGGCCTTGGCCTGGTCGAGATCGGCCTTTTGCTCGTCGGCCAGCTTGCGGAAGGTGGTGCCGGCGCGGTTGAGGACGGTTTCCCAGCCGTGCTCGGCACACCACCGTGCCAGGTGCTCGCGGTCGATGCCCTGGGTTTTGTAATCATGGAAGGCATAGGCAACCTGGTGCTCGTCGAGCCAGGTGCGGGCCTTTTTCATGGTGTCACAGGCTTTGATGCCGTAGAGGGTGTAAGCCATTGGTGTACAGAGGGCGCCTTGGCCTGGCCAGCGCGCTCCCGATCTCTCCCGGAAAATGATCCGGGAATTATGCGGCATTGGGGCGGGCGGCGCCACGGCTGCAACGCCTCTCATTCAAGGGCACTGGCATGGCGCTGAATCTCAATACGCTGCGATGAGTGCCTGGTGCTGATCCTGCGCGGGCCTTGGCTGGGCTCAGGCGCAGGCAACGAGCCGCTGAACCCCTTCCCGGATCGCCCGGCCATTGCGGATTTCCGCGGTGCGCAGGTCAAAAGCTTGTTGCAGGTTGAGCCAGAACTCAGGTGTGGTGTTCAAGCACGCTGCCAGGCGCAGGGCCATATCGGCAGAAACGCCACGCCGCTCCAATAGAATGTCATTCACCGTTGGCGTTGAAACGCCCAGCGCGCGAGCCAGTGCTGCCGCACTGACCGCCATTGGCTGCTGGTATTCCTCCCGCAGTACCTCGCCGGGGTGAACCGGCCGCATGCCGTTATCGAACATGATATACCTCAGTGATAGTCGATAATTTCAACCTGTTCAGGACCTAACTCCGTCCACAGGAAGCAGATTCTCCACTGGTTGTTGATCCGTATGCTGTGTTGGCCCTCTCTCTCACCATAGAGCCGCTCAAGGCGATTGCCGGGTGGCGAGCGCAGATCCTGCAGCAGCGCCGCGGCTTCAAGCATCGCGAGCTTTCGCTCTGCTACCGATTTAATGGCGGTCCAGCGCCGAACGTTGCCGCGGGTAAACAAGGCCTGGGTTTCAGCGCATCTAAAGCTGCGAATCATGGGTCATAATGCTTAACGTTATTCGTTAAGGCAAGCCTGCCGTATGCATTTCGAATGCTCAACTGCCGATGAGTTACCGCCTGTTTCGCGGCCTGGCGATGCGCCGCCGACCATCCTTCACCCACCCACCCACCCCCAACCCTCGGGTTATCCTTCCCCCACACCCTCACGCGCGCCCCTCGCCACCCATGCAAACCGCCTACACCGTTTTGATCCTGCTGCTGCTGGTCAGCGCCTCCAAATTGGCCTCGCGGCTGCTGCCGTTACCCCTGCCGCTGGTGCAGATCGCCGCCGGCGCCGGGTTGGCCTGGCCGAGCCTGGGCCTGCATGTGGCGCTTGACCCAGAGCTGTTCCTGTTTCTGTTCCTGCCACCGCTGTTGTTCTCCGATGGCTGGCGGATGCCCAAGCGCGAGTTCTGGCGGCTACGCACGCCGATCCTCACCCTGGCGGTGGGGTTGGTGCTGTTCACCGTGGTGGGGGCGGGGTATTTCATCCACTGGTTGATCCCGAGCATCCCGCTGCCGGTGGCGTTCGCCCTGGCCGCGGTGTTGTCGCCGACCGACGCCGTCGCGGTGTCGGCGATTGCCGGCGAGCGCTTGCCGGCGCCGTTGATGCACGTATTGCAGGGCGAGGCGCTGATGAACGACGCCTCGGGCTTGGTGACCTTCAAGTTCGCCCTGGCCGCGGCGGTGACCGGTTATTTTTCCCTGGCTGAGGCGAGCGTGTCGTTCCTGCTGGTGGCGCTCGGCGGCCTGGCGCTGGGGGTGGCGGCCAGTTGGCTGGTGGGGCGCGGGCGCAGTTGGATGATTGCCCGCGGCTGGGATGACCCGGCCACCCACGTGGTGTTCATGCTGTTGTTGCCGTTCGCCACCTATGTGCTGGCCGAGCGCATCGGCGTGTCGGGCATTCTTGGTGCGGTGGCGGCGGGGATGATGCAAAGCTGGGTCGACCTGTTGCCGCGGCAAACCAGCACGCGGCTACTCAACCGCAGCGTGTGGTCGTTGCTGGAGTTCGCCTTCAACGGCTTGATCTTCCTGCTGCTGGGCCTGCAACTGCCCGCGATCATCCGCGCCGCCGGGGCCGGGGAGGGCGGCTGGGAGGTGTTGCCGGTGCGCCTGGGCCAGGTGTTGGCGATCTTCCTGGTGCTGGTGGTGCTGCGCTTTGCCTGGGTGCAGGGCTCTTGGCGGGTACTGGCGCGCATCCGCCACTGGCGCGGGCAGCATGCGATCGCCCAGGTGCCCACGGCGCGTTCGGCCTGGTTGTTGTCGCTCGGTGGCGTGCGCGGGGCGGTGACCCTGGCGGGGGTGATGTCGGTGCCGTTGCTGCTGGCGCCGGGGCAGGCGTTTCCCGAGCGGGATGTGCTGCTGTTCATCGCTGCTGGGGTGATCTTGATGTCGCTAGTCGCCGCCTGCATCGCCCTGCCGTGGTTGCTACGCGGCCAAGTGCTACCGCAGGATGAGCGCCGCCGGCAGGAGCTGCGCAACACCTGGAAACGCACCGCCCAGGCGGCGATCAAGGCGCTGGAGGCCGCTCAGCCCGAAGGCCAGGCCAGCGAGGCGGACGCCGCCCAGGCGGCGTTGGCGGCCGAGGCCAAGGCGCGGGTGATGAACGACTACCGCCACCAGTTGGATGTGTTCGAGGATTCCGCCGAGGCCCAGGCCCTGGCGCAGCAGGCCGACGCCCTGGAGCGCCGCTTGCGGGTGATGGCGCTGCGGGCGCAGCGCCTTGAACTGTACGCCATGCACCGCGACCGGGAGGTTGGCGACGACGTGCTGCGCGAGGTGCTCGGTGAGCTTGACCTGCGCGAAGCCAACGCTAGCTGACGAACGCCCGGATGCGCTGCGCGCCCTCGACGCATTCGGCCAGCGAGGCCACCAGCGCCATGCGCACGCGGCCGGCGCCCGGGTTCACGCCCTGGACGTCGCGTGACAGGTAAGAGCCCGGCACCACGGTCACGTGTTGTTGCTGGAACAGCTCGCGGCAAAATTGCGCGTCGTCACCACCCACGTTGGGCCAGAGGTAAAAGCTGCCGTCTGGCCGCTGCACGTCGAGCACTGGGCTGAAGATGTCGAGCACCGCGTCGAACTTGGCGCGGTACAGGTCGCGGTTCTCACGCACGTGCTGTTCGTCGTTCCAGGCGGCGATGCTCGCCAGTTGGGTTTGTACCGGCATCGCGCAGCCGTGGTAGGTGCGGTACAGCAGGTAGCCCTTGAGAATGTCCGCGTCGCCGGCGACGAAGCCCGAGCGCAGGCCCGGCAGGTTCGAGCGCTTCGACAGGCTGTGGAATACCACGCAGCGCTTGAAGTCATCGCGGCCCAGTTCGGCGCAGGCGGTCAGCAGGCCAGGCGGCGGGCTGGCTTCGTCGAAGTACAGCTCGCTGTAGCATTCGTCGGAGGCAATGATGAAGCCGTGTTCGTCGGCCAGCGCGATGAGTTTTTTCAGGGTGGCCAGCGGCACCAGTGCACCGGTGGGGTTGCCCGGCGAGCACAGGAACAGCACCTGGCAGCGCTGCCAGATCTCGGCCGGCACGGCGTCGAAATCCGGGTTGAAGCCATGGCTGGCCAGGCACGGCAGGTAGTACGGCTCGGCGCCGGCCAGCAAGGCCGCGCCTTCGTAGATTTGGTAGAACGGGTTGGGGCTGACCACCAGGCCGTCGCGGCCGCGCTGCACCACGGTTTGCACGAACGAGAACAGCGCCTCGCGGGTGCCATTGACCGGCAGCACGTGGCGGGCTGGGTCAAGCAGGCCCGGGGCGACACCAAAGCGCCGCTCGCACCAGCCGGCAATCGCCTCGCGCAGCGCCGGCAGGCCGGCAGTGGTGGGGTACACGGCCATTTGCGCGAGGTTGTCGCGCAGCGCCTGGGCGACGAATTCCGGCGAGGCATGCTTGGGCTCGCCGATCGACAGGGCGATGTGGCGCAGCCCGCCACTGTGCTCGGCGCCGGCCAGCAGCTTGCGCAGTTTCTCGAACGGGTAGGGTTGCAGCTGGTTCAGGGCGTCATTCATGGCAGGGTCGCAGGTCAGATACTGATACGGGTGAGGTCGGGGCGCTCGACCGACAGTTGCTCGACGATCGCTTCTTGCAGGCGCGCGCACAGCAACGGGTCGGAGAGCGGCTGGTTGGCCGCATCGGTGATGAAGAACACGTCTTCGACCCGCTCGCCGAGGGTGGCGATCTTGGCGTTCTGCAGCGAGAGGTCGAAGTCCAGGAAAATCTTGCCCACCCGCGCCAGCAAGCCAGGGCGGTCGGGGGCGGCCAGTTCGAGCACGGTCACCGGGCGCTGGGCATCGTTGTGGATGCTTACCCGCGGGGCGAAGGCGAAGTGCTTGAGCTGGCGCGGTACCCGGCGCTGGATGATGGTCGGGTAGTCGTCGGGGTTGCGCAGGGCTTCGGTCAGCCCTAGGCGAATCTGCTCCACGCGCTCGGGCTGGTCACCAATCGAGCCGCCGTCGTTGTCGAGCACGATGTAGGTGTCCAGCGTGAACTGGCTGCTGGAGGTGATGATCCGCGCGTCGTGGATGTTCAGGTTCAGTTGGTCCATCGCCGCCACGGTCACGGCGAAGAAGTCGTGCTGGTCGGGCGCGTAGATGAAGATCTGCGTGCCGCCCTCGAACTCGCGCTGGGTGGTTTCCTTGATCAGCACCAGCGGCGAGCCGCCCGGTGGCTGCTGCAGGATCGCGTCGGTGTGCCAGGCCACGTCGCCGGCGGTGTGGCGCAGGAAGTAGTCATCGCCCAGTTGCGACCACAGGTGCTCGACTTCGTCTGGGTCTACCCCGCCGCGTACGAGGGTGTCGAGGGCGGCATGCTGGGTGTGGCGGATCTGCCCTTCGCGGTCGACCGGGTTTTCCAGGCCGCGGCGCAGCGCGAGCTTGGTTTCGGTGTACAGCTGGCGCAACAGGCTGGCCCGCCAGGAGTTCCACAGGCTCGGGTTGGTGGCGTTGATGTCGGCCACGGTGAGCACGTAGAGGTAGTCGAGGTGGGTCTGGTCGCCGACGAACTGGGCGAAATCGTGGATCACCTGCGGGTCGGAGAGGTCTTTGCGCTGGGCGGTGGTCGACATCACCAGGTGGTGCTGCACCAGCCAGACGATCAGCCGGGTGTCCCACAGCGGTAACTGGTGGCGCGTGCCGAAGGCCTCGGCGTCGATGGCGCCGAGCTCGGAGTGGTCGCCGCCACGGCCCTTGCCGATGTCGTGGTAAAGGCCGGCCATGTAGATCAGCTCGGGCTTGGGCAGCTTGCCCATCAGCTTGCTGGCCAGCGGGAATTTCTCCGACACCGGCGTGTACTGCAGCTTGCGCAGGTGCTTGATCAGGTTCAGCGTGTGGGCATCGACCGTATAGATGTGAAACAGGTCGTGCTGCATCTGCCCGACGATATGGCCGAACTCCGGCAGGTAGCGGCCGAGGATGCCGTAGCGGTTCATCCGCCGCAGGTTGCGGTGGATGCCGGTTTCGCACTTGAACAGCTCGACGAACAGGCTGGTGTTGCGGATGTCGTTGCGGAAGGCGTCGTCGATCAGGTGCCGGTGTTCGCGGATCAGCCGGATGGTGTCGGCGCGCACGCCCTTGATCTCGGGGTTCTGCGCCATCAGCACGAACACCTCGAGCATGGCGAACGGGGTGCGCTTGAACACGTTGGGGTGGGTCGCTTCGATGTAGCCGTCGAGCAACTGGAAGCGCGAGTTGATCGGCGTGGCCTGCTGGCCCTCGGCGTCGGCGAGGATCACTTCTTCGAAGTGCTGGATGATCAGGTCGCTGAGCTCGGCGATGCTCATCACCACCCGGTAGTACTTCTGCATGAAGCGCTCGATGGCGAGCTTGGCGTCGTTGTCCTTGTAGCCCAGCCACTGCGCGATGGTGCGCTGATGGTCGAACAGCAGGCGGTCTTCGGCGCGGCCGGCGAGCATGTGCAGGGCGTAGCGCACCTTCCAGAGAAACTCCTGGGAAGAGGCCAACAGGTTGATCTCGCTCTCGACCAGAAACCCCTGGGTGGCCAGCGCATGCAGGCTGAGGGTGCCGAACTGCCGGCGCGCGACCCAGAGGATGGTCTGGATGTCGCGCAGCCCTCCGGGGCCGCCCTTCACGTTGGGCTCGAGGTTGTACTCGGTGTCGTTGTACTTGTGGTGGCGGGCCTTCTGCTCGGCGCGCTTGGCCAGGAAGAACTCAGGGCTGGACCACATGTGCGCGGTGCCGGTGGCCTCGATCATGTCCTTGCGCAGGCGGTCGGGGCCGGCAATGGTGCGGCATTCCATCAGGTTGGTGATCACCGTGAGGTCGGCGCGGGCCTCGTCGGCGCATTCCTGCACCGAGCGCACGCTTTGCCCCACCTCCAGGCCGATGTCCCACAGCAGCGTGAGAAACCGCTCGATCGAATCGCGGAACACTTCGTGGTCGGCGCTTTCGAGGAGGATCAGCAGGTCGATGTCGGAGAACGGGTGCAGCTCGCCGCGGCCGTAGCCACCGACCGCGACCAGGGCGATGTCGGCGTCTTCGCTCCATTCGAACTGGCCCCAGGCCTGCTGCAGCAGGTTATCGACGAACCAGGCGCGGTCTTCGACCAGCCGGCGGATGTCGCGCCCGCTTTCGAAGCGGGCGTCGAGCACCTCGCGGGCCTGGCGAATGGCCTTCTTGAAAGCGGCGATAGGACTCGATTTAAGTGCCAGTTCCGCCTGGAACTGGCCACGATCGAACAACTCCGGATCCACCTGCGGCATCGAATGGGTTTCTCTCGCTCAGAACGTCAGTTGCTGCGGGGCAGGGTGTCGTCGCCACGCAACGTGAGGATTTCATAGCCGTGGGCGGTCACCAGGATGGTGTGCTCCCACTGCGCGGACAGCTTGCGGTCCTTGGTGATGGCCGTCCAGCCATCGCCGAGCAGCCGAGTTTCGGCGCGGCCCTGGTTGATCATCGGCTCGATGGTGAAAATCATCCCTTCCTTGAGCTCGATGCCGGTGCCGGCGCGGCCGTAGTGCAGCACCTGGGGCTCTTCGTGGAACACCTTGCCGATGCCGTGGCCGCAGTATTCGCGCACCACCGAGAAGCCGTTCTTTTCAGCGTGCTTCTGGATCACCTCGCCGATGTCGCCCAGGCGCGCGCCCGGCTTGACCGCTTCGATGCCCAGGTACATGCATTCCTGGGTGACCTTCGACAGCCGCTCGGCCCATTCGGCGACCTTGCCCACGTGGAACATGCGGCTGGTGTCGCCGTGGTAGCCGTCCTTGATCACGGTGATGTCGACGTTCATCACGTCGCCTTCCTTGAGCGGCTTGTCGTTGGGGATGCCGTGGCACACCACATGGTTCAGCGAGGTGCAGATCGACTTGGGGAAGCCCTTGTAGTTCAGGGGCGCCGGGATCGCCTTCTGCTCGTTGACGATGTAGTCGTGGCAGAGGGTGTTGAGTTCGTCGGTCGTCACACCCGGCTTGATGTACGGTTCGATCATCTCGAGCACCTCGGCGGCCAGGCGGCCGGCGATGCGCATTTTCTCGATGTCCTCGGGGGTTTTGATGGTAACGGTCATTAACTGGCTCTCTTCACGCGGGTGCGCAGGTGTTCGATGCGGCGATTCTACCAGAGGCGAATGCCCCGGCGCGCGCCGTGGGGCGGCCGCGGCCTTATATAGAGGTGCGATGGCGGCATTGTTGCGCGATTTTGCCAAAGGCGCAAAATGGCAGGGCGCGGCACAGCTGGCGGTTTCCTCCGCCGCCAGCTTGTGGTATAAAGTGCGCCGCTCCGCGGGGGTGCCCCCACGAGAGCCTAAACCCACACACATACCGGCACGATGACCTGGGTGCCTTTGGCTTAACGCCACTGGTTGGTTCATTGGGGTATGTGGAGGCCTAACCCGACTTATTCAAGGAACTATCATGTCCCAAGTCAACATGCGCGATATGCTGAAGGCCGGTGTGCACTTCGGCCACCAGACCCGTTACTGGAACCCGAAAATGGGCAAGTACATTTTCGGCGCGCGCAACAAGATCCACATCATCAACCTGGAAAAAACCCTGCCGCTGTTCAACGACGCCCTGTCGTTCGTAGAGCGCCTGGCCCAGGGCAAGAACAAAATCCTGTTCGTCGGCACCAAGCGTTCCGCTGGCAAACTGGTTGCCGAGCAGGCTGCTCGTTGCGGCTCGCCGTACGTCGACCACCGCTGGTTGGGCGGCATGCTGACCAACTTCAAGACCATCCGCCAGTCGATCAAACGCCTGCGTGAGCTTGAAACCCAGGCTGAAGACGGCACCTTCGCCAAGCTGACCAAGAAAGAAGCCTTGATGCGCACCCGTGATCTGGAAAAACTGGATCGCTCGCTCGGTGGTATCAAGGACATGGGCGGCCTGCCTGACGCGATCTTCGTCATCGACGTTGACCACGAGCGCATTGCCATCAGCGAAGCCAACAAGCTGGGCATCCCGGTTATCGGCATCGTCGATACCAACAGCAGCCCTGAGGGCGTTGACTACGTCATCCCAGGCAACGACGACGCCATCCGCGCCATCGAGCTGTACATGACCTCCATGGCTGATGCCGTGATCCGTGGTCGCAATCACGTCGCTGGCGGTACTGAAGAGTACGTCCAGGAAGACGCTTCCAGCGCTGCCGTAGAAGGCTGAGCCGTTAGCGCACAGCGCTGGCTTGGCACGCAAAAAGGGGGCTAGGCCCCCTTTTTGCCAATTCAGGCTGGCGCGGGTCCAGGCCGTTCGTCATGTTCGTCATGTACAACGGCAATGATCGAAAATTCGAGCGCTCGTGCCGCGGCACGGGTGGACTGGTCGAAACCTATCCAAGAGGATTTTGCAATGGCAGAAATTACCGCAGCGTTGGTCAAGGAACTGCGCGAGCGTACCGGCGAAGGCATGATGGACTGCAAAAAGGCGCTGACCAAGGCCGGCGGCGACATCGAGAAAGCCATCGACGATATGCGTGCATCCGGCGCGATCAAGGCCGCTAAAAAAGCCGGCAACATCGCAGCCGAAGGCGCTATCGCCATCAAGGACGACGGTAAAGCCGCCGTTCTGGTCGAAGTCAACTCGCAGACCGACTTCCTCGCCCTGCAAGACGACTTCAAGGCTTTCGTAGCCGCCAGCGTCGACAAGGCCTTCGCCGACAAGCTCACCACCGTTGAGCCGCTGATCGAAGCCCGTGAAGCTGACCGCCTGGTGCTGGTCGGCAAAACCGGCGAAAACGTCAACATCCGCCGCCTGGCGCGCGTTGAAGGCGACGTGGTCGGTACCTACCTGCACGGCAACAAGATTGGCGTGGCCGTGGTACTGAAGGGCGGTAACGCCGAGCTGGCCAAAGACATCGCCATGCACGTGGCCGCCAGCAACCCGGAATTCCTGCTGCCGTCGGAAGTCTCCGCTGAGGCCATCGAGCGCGAAAAAGGCGTCTTCATGTCCCTGAACGAAGAGAAGATCAAGGGCAAGCCGGAAAACATCGTGGAAAACATGGTGGCCGGTCGTATCAAGAAGTTCCTGGCCGAAGCCAGCCTGGTCGAGCAAGCGTTCGTCAAGAACCCTGAAGTGACCGTGGGCACCCTGGCCAAGCAAGGCGGCGCTGAAATCGTTTCCTTCACCCGCTTCGCCGTGGGCGAGGGCATCGAGAAGCCCGTCGACAACTTCGCCGACGAAGTGGCTGCTCAGGTCGCTGCTGCCAGCAAGCAATAAGACAGGTTCTTCACTGTCCCCAAAGAGGCTGCCCGCTCACGCGCGCAGCCTCTTTTTCAACCGATTTACCGCCAGGCAGGCCTATCCGGCACCCCGGCGAGGGCGCGATAGCGCTAGAGTTACCCACGGGCTGACCCAGCCCGTACAGTTTTTACACATCAACGCCGCAGGAGAGACACGTAATGGCCCAGCAGGTGAGTGGTCGGCAACCTCGCTATAAACGGATTCTGCTCAAACTAAGCGGCGAGGCCCTGATGGGGTCTGAAGATTTCGGCATCGACCCGAAAGTGCTCGATCGCATGGCGCTGGAAGTGGGCCAACTGGTTGGCATCGGCGTACAGGTCGGCCTGGTGATTGGCGGCGGCAACCTGTTCCGCGGCGCGGCGCTCAGCGCGGCCGGCATGGACCGGGTCACCGGCGACCACATGGGCATGCTGGCCACGGTGATGAACGCCCTGGCCATGCGCGATGCGCTGGAGCGCTCGAACATCTCGGCCATCGTCATGTCGGCGATTTCCATGGTTGGCGTGACCGATCACTACGATCGCCGCAAAGCCATTCGTCACCTCAAGACCGGCGATGTGGTAATTTTCTCCGCGGGTACCGGTAACCCGTTCTTCACCACCGACTCGGCCGCCTGCCTGCGGGCCATCGAAATCGATGCCGACGTGGTGCTGAAAGCGACCAAGGTCGACGGCGTGTACACCGCGGACCCCTTCAAAGACCCGCATGCCGAGAAGTTCGACCGCCTCACCTATGATGAGGTGCTCGACCGCAAGCTGGGCGTCATGGACCTTACGGCCATCTGCCTGTGCCGTGACCACAAGATGCCGCTGCGGGTATTCAACATGAACAAGCCCGGCGCCCTGCTGAACATTGTGGTCGGTGGCGCCGAAGGAACACTGATCGAGGAAGGCCAGGAATGATCGAAGACATCAAGAAAGACACTCAGGAGCGCATGGGCAAGACCCTGGACTCGCTGAGCCATAACCTGGGCACCATCCGTACCGGCCGCGCGCACCCGAGCATTCTCGAAAGCGTGAAAGTACCCGCCTACGGCAGCGACATGCCGCTCAACCAGGTGGCATCGATTTCGGTCGAAGACGCCCGCACCCTGAAGATCATGGTGCACGACAAAACCCTCAGCGCCGCGGTCGAAAAGGCCATCCTGACCTCCGACCTGGGCCTGAACCCGAGCAGCGCCGGCACCGCCATCCGCGTACCGATGCCTGCCCTGACCGAAGAAACCCGCAAGGGCTACACCAAGCAGGCCCGTGGCGTGGCCGAAGACGCCCGCGTTGCCGTGCGCAACGTGCGCCGCGACGCCCTGGCCAAGCTCAAGACGCTGACCAAGGACAAGGAAATCAGCGAAGATGAAGAGCGCCGCGCCAGCGACGACATCCAGAAGCTGACCGACAAGCACATTGCTGAGGTCGACAAAGCGCTGGAAGCGAAGGAAAAGGACCTGATGGCGGTTTAAGGACTGCGCGTACCCCATGGAAAAGACCAAGCCCACAACATCGCTGCAAGTGCCCCGGCACGTGGCGATCATCATGGACGGCAACAACCGTTGGGCGAAAAAGCGCCTGCTGCCCGGTGTCGCCGGGCATAAGGCTGGGGTCGATGCGGTGCGGGCGGTGATCGAGGTGTGCGCCGAGGCCAAGGTCGAGGTACTGACCTTGTTCGCGTTCTCCAGCGAAAACTGGCAGCGCCCGGCCGAGGAGGTCGGTGCCCTCATGGAGCTGTTCTTCACCATGTTGCGGCGCGAGGCCAAGCGCCTCAACGAGAACCGCATCAGCTTGCGGATCATCGGTGATCGCACGCGTTTTCACCCCGAGCTGCAAGCGGCGATGCGCGAAGCCGAGGCGCTGACCGCCGGCAACGATCGCTTCATCCTGCAGATCGCCGCCAACTACGGCGGCCAGTGGGATATTGCCCAGGCCGCGCAGCGCCTGGCCCGCGAAGTACAGGCCGGGCACCTCAAGCCTGAAGACATCACCCCAGGGTTGCTGCAAACCTGCCTGGCCACCGGTGACCTGCCGTTGCCCGACCTGTGCATCCGCACTGGCGGCGAGCACCGCATCAGCAACTTCCTGCTGTGGCAGTTGGCCTATGCCGAGCTGTATTTCTCCGACCTGTACTGGCCGGACTTCAAACACGAAGCCATGCGCATGGCGCTGGCTGATTTCGCCTCACGGCAGCGTCGCTTCGGCAAGACCAGCGAGCAAGTCGAGGCTGGAGCCCGAGCTTAATGCTTAAACAACGCATCCTCACCGCGCTGGTCCTGATCCCGGTCGCATTGTGCGGTTTTTTCCTGCTAGACGGCGGTGCCTTCGCCCTGTTCATCGGTGCCGTGGTGGCGCTCGGCGGTTGGGAGTGGGCACGCCTGGCGGGCCTGCAGGCGCAGTGGCAGCGGGTGGCCTACGCGCTGGTGGTGGCCCTGCTGTTGTTCGTGTTCTACCTGGCACCGGGCATCGCCCCGTGGCTGCTGGGCCTGGCGGTGTTGTGGTGGGCGTTGGCCTGCTGGCTGGTGCTCACCTACCCGAACAGCGCGCCGCACTGGGACAACGTCGCCAGCAAGGCGGTGATCGGCCTGGTGATCCTGCTGCCGGCCTGGCAAGGGCTGGTGCTGCTCAAGCAATGGCCGCTGGGTAACTGGCTGATCGTCATGGTCATGCTGCTGGTGTGGTCGGCCGATGTCGGCGCGTACTTCTCCGGGCGTGCCTTCGGCAAGCGCAAGCTGGCGCCGCACGTGAGCCCGGGCAAAAGCTGGGAAGGGGTGTATGGCGGCCTGGCCTTGAGCCTGGCGGTGACCCTCGGCGTGGCGTTGTCACGCGACCTGAGCGCCGGCCAGGTGATCGGCGCGCTGCTGGGCGCGGTGCTGGTGGTGGCGGCCTCGGTGGTCGGCGACCTCACTGAAAGCATGTTCAAACGCCGCGCCGGGATCAAGGACAGCAGCCAGCTGCTGCCCGGCCATGGCGGCGTGATGGACCGCATCGACAGCCTGACCGCCGCCGTGCCGCTGTTCGCAGTGCTGCTCTGGGCCGCTGGCTGGGGCGTGATGTGAGCCGGCCGCAACGGGTCACGGTGCTTGGCGCCACCGGTTCGATCGGCCTCAGCACGCTGGATGTGATCGGCCGCCACCCTGACCGCTACGAAGTGTTTGCCCTGACCGGCTTCAGCCGCGTCGCCGAGCTGCTCGAGTTGTGCCAAGTGCATCGCCCGCAGGTGGCAGTGGTGCCGGATGAGCCTGCCGCCGTGACCCTGCGCCAGGGCCTGGCCGCCGCCGGCCTGGCCACCGAGGTACTGCTCGGCGAAGCCGGGCTGTGCGCGGTCGCCGCGGCGCCCGAGGTGGACGCGGTGATGGCCGCCATCGTCGGTGCTGCGGGCTTGGCACCCACGCTGGCGGCGGTGCACGCCGGTAAAAAGGTGCTGCTGGCCAACAAAGAAGCGCTGGTGATGTCGGGCGCGCTGTTCATGGCCGCGGTGCGCGCCAGCGGCGCGGTGTTGCTGCCGATAGACAGCGAACACAATGCGATCTTCCAGTGCCTGCCGGCCGATTACGCCCGCGGCCTGGCGCCGATAGGCGTGCGGCGCATCCTGCTGACCGCCAGCGGCGGGCCGTTTCGCGAATGGCCGGCCGAGCGCCTGGCCGATGTAACCCCCGAACAGGCCTGTGCCCACCCGAACTGGTCGATGGGGCGCAAGATCTCCGTCGACTCGGCGAGCATGATGAACAAAGGCCTGGAGCTGATCGAAGCGTGCTGGCTGTTCGACGCGCGCCCGGACCAGGTCGAGGTGGTGGTGCACCCGCAAAGCGTGATCCACTCGCTGGTCGACTACATCGACGGTTCGGTGTTGGCGCAATTGGGTAACCCCGACATGCGCACGCCGATCGCCAACGCCCTGGCCTGGCCGCAGCGGATCGACTCCGGGGTGGCCCCGCTCGACCTGTTCGCCCTGGCCCGGCTGGACTTCCAGGCACCGGCGCCGGAGCGCTTCCCGTGCCTGCGCCTGGCAGTAGAGGCGGCCCGCGTGGGCGGCAGCGCCCCGGCGGTGCTCAACGCGGCCAATGAAGTGGCGGTGGCGGCGTTTCTCGAGCGGCGCATCCGCTTTACCGAGATCCCGAGTATCATCGAGCAGGTGCTGGCCCAGCAGCCAGCCACTGCCCTCGACAGCCTGGAGGCGGTGATGGCCGCCGATGCGCGGGCCCGTGAAGGGGCCAATCAATGGTTGACTCACCAGGGGCGATGAGGTCCGATGAGCACCTCATGATGATCGTGCCTGCTGCAGCTTGCGGAGAATGAGATGAGTGCCCTCTACATGATTATCGGCACCCTGGTCGCCCTGGGTGTTCTGGTCACCTTCCACGAATTCGGTCATTTCTGGGTGGCGCGCCGCTGTGGCGTGAAGGTTCTGCGTTTCTCCGTGGGCTTCGGCATGCCGCTGCTGCGCTGGCATGACCGCCAGGGCACCGAGTTCGTGGTGGCCGCGATCCCGCTGGGCGGCTACGTGAAGATGCTCGACGAGCGCGAGGGCGATGTGCCTGCCGCGCTGGCACACCTGTCGTTCAATCGTAAGCCGGTGTTGCAGCGTATCGCCATCGTCGCCGCCGGGCCGATCGCCAACTTCCTGCTGGCGCTGGTGTTTTTCTGGGCGGTGGCCATGCTCGGCAGCCAACAGGTGCGCCCGGTCATCGGCCAGGTGCAGGATGGCAGCCTGGCGGCGGCCGCGGGCCTGGTGGCCGGCCAGGAAATCGTTTCGGTCGACGGCGAGCAAACCCGTGGCTGGGCTGGGGTGAACATGGCGCTGGTCGGGCGCCTGGGTGAGTCGGGCAACCTGCGCATCGGCGTGCTCGATGCCGGCAGCCAGGCCCCGGTGGTGCACACGGTCAAACTCGACCGTTGGCTCAAGGGCAGCGATGAGCCTGACCCGATTCATTCCCTCGGCCTGCAACCCTGGCGCCCGGCGCTGGAGCCGGTGCTGGCCGAAATCGACCCGGATGGTCCGGCCAAGGCCGCTGGCTTGCTGGCCGGCGACCGCCTGCTAGCGCTCGACGGCGCCGCCCTGGGGGACTGGCAACAACTGGTCGACACCGTGCGCAAACGCCCCGATGCCGCCGTTACGCTGAGCGTTCAGCGCGGCGCCGAGCGCCTCGAACTGCCGGTGACCCTGGCCAGCCGTGGCGAGGGCAAGGACGCCGCGGGCTACCTGGGCGCCGGTGTCAAACCGGTGCAATGGCCGGCCGATATGCTCCGCGAGGTCCGTTACGGCCCGCTGGAGGCGGTCGCGGAAGGGGCCCGGCGGACCTGGGCGATGAGCGTGTTGACCCTTGATTCGCTGAAGAAAATGCTGTTTGGCGAGCTCTCTGTAAAAAACTTGAGCGGACCGATAACGATTGCTAAAGTGGCGGGCGCTTCAGCCCAGTCGGGCTTGGGGGATTTCCTGAATTTCCTGGCTTATCTGAGTATTAGCCTGGGGGTTCTCAATTTGCTGCCCATTCCAGTACTGGATGGGGGCCATTTGTTGTTCTACCTGATCGAATGGGTGCGTGGCCGGCCCGTCTCTGACCGGGTGCAAGGCTGGGGGGTCCAGATCGGTATCAGTCTGGTAGTCGGGGTGATGTTGCTCGCCCTGATCAACGATCTGGGTCGGTTGTAATAATGCATCGCTCAATTGCGAACCTGCCGCCTGTGCGGCAGTTTGTTTATTGCCGTATGGAACAAGAAAGGACTTCATGAAACGTCTGCTGCTTACCGCGGTGCTGTCCGCACTGATGATCGCCGAAGTTCACGCCGAGTCCTTCACTATCTCCGATATCCGTGTCAACGGTCTCCAGCGGGTCTCCGCCGGCAGCGTATTCGGTGCGCTGCCGATGAACGTGGGGGATACCGTCGATGACTCGCGCCTGGTGGATTCGACCCGGGCGCTGTTCAAAACCGGTTTTTTCCAGGACATCCAGTTGGGCCGGGACGGCAACGTGCTGGTGATCAACGTGGTCGAACGCCCCTCGATTGCCAGTATCGAGATCGAGGGCAACAAGGCCATCTCCACCGACGATCTGCTCAAGGGCCTGCGCCAATCGGGCCTGAGCGAAGGTGAGATCTTCCAGCGCGCCACCCTCGAAGGGGTGCGTAACGAGCTGCAACGCCAGTACGTGGCCCAAGGCCGCTACTCGGCCACGGTCGACACCGAAGTGGTCACCGAGCCGCGCAACCGCGTTGGCCTGAAGATCAAAATCAACGAAGGCACCGTGGCCGCCATCCAGCACATCAACATCGTTGGCAACACGGTCTTCCCCGAGCAAGACCTGCGCGACCTGTTCGAGCTGAAAACCACCAACTGGTTGTCGTTCTTCAAGAACGACGACAAGTACGCCCGTGAAAAACTCTCCGGTGACCTTGAGCGCCTGCGTTCCTACTACCTGGACCGCGGCTACATCAACATGGACATCGCCTCTACCCAGGTGTCCATCACGCCGGATAAAAAACACGTCTACATCACCGTGAACATCAACGAAGGCGCCAAGTACTCGGTGCGCGACGTGAAGCTCACCGGTGACCTGAAAGTCCCGGAAGACCAAGTCAAGGCCTTGTTGCTGGTGCAAAAGGGCCAGGTGTTCTCGCGTAAAGTGATGACCGACACCTCCGAGCTGATCACCCGCCGCCTGGGTAACGAGGGCTACACCTTCGCCAGCGTCAACGGCATGCCGCAGCCCCACGATGACGACCACACGGTCGACATTACCTTCGTGGTAGACCCCGGCAAGCGCGCTTACGTAGACCGCATCAACTTCCGCGGCAACACCAAGACCGACGACCAGGTACTGCGCCGTGAAATGCGCCAGATGGAAGGCGGTTGGGCCTCGACTTACCTGATCGACCAGTCCAAGACCCGCCTCGAGCGCCTGGGCTACTTCAAGGAAGTGAACGTCGAAACCCCGCCGGTGCCAGGCACCGACGACCAGGTCGACGTGAACTACGCCGTCGAAGAGCAACCGTCCGGCTCGATCACCGCCAGCGTGGGTTTCGCCCAGAGCGCCGGCCTGATCCTCGGCGGTTCGATCAGCCAGAACAACTTCCTGGGTTCGGGTAACAAGGTCGGCATCGGCCTGACCCGCTCCGAATACCAGACCCGCTACAACTTCAGCTTCGTCAACCCGTACTTCACCCCCGACGGCGTGAGCCTGGGTTACAACGCCTTCTACCGCAAAACCGACTACGATGACCTCGACGTCGACGTGGCCAGCTACTCGGTAGACAGCCTGGGTGCCGGGGTCAACTTTGGCTACCCGATCAGCGAAACCTCGCGCCTGAACTTCGGCTTGACCGTGCAGCGCGACGAAATCAGCACCGGCGACTACACCGTGGGCGAGATCTATGATTTCGTCGATCGTGAGGGCGACAGCTTCCTGAACTTCAAGGCCTCGGTGGGCTGGTCGGATTCGACCCTCAACCGCGGTACCTTGCCGACCCGCGGCCACTCGCAGAGCCTGACCCTGGAAACCACCACGCCAGGCAGCGATCTGTCGTTCTACAAGCTCGATTACCGCGGCCAGATCTTCGCCCCGCTGACCGATACCTACACCCTGCGCTTCCATACCGAGTTGGGCTATGGCGATGGTTACGGCGGCACCGATGGTTTGCCGTTCTACGAGAACTACTACGCCGGTGGCTTCAACTCCGTGCGCGGCTTCAAGGACAGCACCCTGGGCCCTCGTGGAACCCCGGCGCGCAACGACCCCGACCAGGACGACGTCGCCTTCGGTGGCAACGTGCTGATCACCGGCGGTGCGGAAATCCTGTTCCCGATGCCGTTCGTCAAAGACCAGAAGTCGCTGCGCACCTCGCTGTTCTGGGACGTGGGTAACACCTTCGACTCGAAGTGCCAGTACCGCACCAACTCCGCTGGCGACCACCCGGTGGCGAACAAAGACTGCGGCACCATCGACTTCTCGAACATGGCGGCCGCCGTCGGCCTGGGCGTGACCTGGATCACCGCACTCGGCCCGCTGAGCTTCAGCCTGGCAATGCCGGTGAAGAAGCCGGACAACGCCGAAACCCAGGTCTTCCAATTCTCGCTCGGCCAGACGTTCTAAGCGCTGGCCTACAACACAACACGGATTCTGCAGGAGTTCATCGTGCGTAAGTTCACCCAACTGGTCATCCTGGCCGCGGCCATGATCGCGACCCCGGCATTCGCCGAAATGAAAGTCGCCGTTCTGAATTATCAGATGGCGCTGCTTGAATCCGACGCCGCGAAAAAATACGCCGTGGATGCCGAGAAGAAATTCGGCCCGCAACTGAACAAGCTCAAGGCCCTGGAAGCCAGCGCCAAGGGTATCCAGGACCGCCTGGTCAGCGGCGGCGACAAGATGCAGCAAGGCGAGCGTGAGCGCCTGGAGCTGGACTTCAAGCAAAAGGCCCGGGACTTCCAGTTCCAGTCCAAAGAGCTGAACGAAGCCAAGGCCGCGGCTGACCGCGACATGCTGCAGCAACTCAAGCCCAAGCTCGACGGCGCGGTTGAGGCAGTGATCAAGCAGGGTAACTATGACCTGGTGCTCGAGCGTGGCGCCGTGGTAGACGTCAAGGCGCAGTACGACATCACCCGCCAGGTCATCGACCGCATGAACCAGGCGAAGTGAGTTAGCACCTTGAGCATGACCCTCGGCCAACTGGCCGACACCCTGGGCGCTGAATTGCGTGGCGCCCGGGAGCTGAAAATCACCGGGCTGGCCACCTTGCAGGAGGCCGGCCCGGCGCACTTGAGCTTCCTCGCCAACCCGCACTATCGCAAATTCCTCGACCACTGCCAGGCCGGTGCCGTGCTGCTGAAGGCCGCTGACGCCGAAGGTTATGCCGGCAACGCCCTGGTGGTGCCCGACCCTTACCTGGCTTACGCGCGGATTTCCCACGCCTTCGACCCCAAGCCGCGGGCCCCGGAGGGTATTCACCCCACCGCGGTGGTGGCGGCGGATGCCCAGGTTGCCCCAAGCGCCAGCATCGGCCCGTTCGTGGTGATCGAGAGCGGCGCCCAGGTCGGTGCTGGCGTGACCATCGGCGCCCATGGCTTTATCGGTGCTCGCTGTGTGATCGGCGACGGCGGTTGGCTGGCCCCGCGGGTGACCCTGTACCACGACGTGCGCATCGGCAAGCGGGTGGTGATCCAGGCCGGCGCGGTGCTCGGGGGTGAAGGCTTCGGCTTTGCCAACCAGAAGGGCGTGTGGCAAAAGATCGCCCAGATCGGCGGCGTGACCATCGGCGACGACGTGGAGATTGGCGTGAACACCGCGGTAGACCGCGGCGCGCTGGCCGACACGGTGCTGGGCAACGGCGTCAAGCTCGACAACCAGATCCAGATCGCGCACAACGTGCAGGTCGGTGACCACACCGCCATGGCGGCCTGCGTGGGCATCTCCGGCAGCACCAAGATCGGCCGGCACTGCATGCTCGCCGGCGGCGTCGGGCTGGTGGGCCACATCGAGATCTGCGACAACGTTTTCATCACCGGCATGACCATGGTCACCCGTTCGATCACCGAGCCGGGCAGCTATTCGTCGGGTACGGCGATGCAACCCGCGGCCGAATGGCGCAAAAGCGCCGCGCGGATCCGCCAGCTCGACGACATGTCGCGGCGCTTGGTACAGGTAGAAAAGCGCCTTCAGGCGGTGACCCGCGACGCGGACTCGCCATCAGAAGGCTGACAAACGTTCACTATCAAGCACGCGCTGCATTTAAACTGTCGTCTTGATCTATAGGAGCCCCGAACCCGCCTGGGGCTCCCTTCTCTCATTAAGGCTTTTCCAAGACATGATGGACATCAACGAGATTCGCGAATACCTGCCTCACCGCTACCCGTTCCTGCTGGTGGATCGCGTAGAGGAGCTGGATATTGAAGGCCAGCGCATTCGCGCGTACAAAAATGTCAGCATCAACGAGCCTTTCTTCAATGGCCACTTCCCGGCCCACCCGATCATGCCGGGTGTGCTGATCGTCGAAGCCATGGCCCAGGCCGCCGGTATCCTGGGGTTCAAGATGATGAACGCCAAGCCGTCCGACGGCACCCTGTACTACTTCGTCGGCTCTGACCGCCTGCGTTTCCGCCAGCCGGTGCTGCCAGGGGACAAACTCACCCTCGAAGCGCAGTTCCTCAGCAGCAAGCGGCAAATCTGGAAGTTCAACTGCACCGCCTCGGTCGGGGGCAAAACCGTGTGCTCCGCCGAGATCGTCTGTGCGGAACAGAAACTATGACCTTGATCGACCCTCGTGCAATCATCGACCCGTCGGCAAAGCTTGCCGCCAGCGTCGAGGTAGGCCCGTGGTCGATCGTCGGTCCTGATGTAGAAATCGACGAGGGCACGGTCATCGGCCCCCATGTGGTGCTGCGCGGCCCGACCCGGATCGGCAAGCACAACCGCATCTACCAGTTCTCCTCGGTGGGCGAAGACACCCCTGACCTCAAGTACAAGGGCGAGCCCACCACCCTGGTGATCGGCGATCACAACGTGATCCGCGAAGGCGTGACGATTCACCGCGGCACCGTGCAAGACCGCGGCGAAACCACCCTCGGCGACCACAACCTGATCATGGCCTATGCGCACATCGGCCATGACAGCGTGATCGGCAACCATTGCATCCTGGTCAACAACACGGCGTTGGCCGGGCACGTGCATGTGGGCGACTGGGCGATCCTCTCGGGCTTCACCCTGGTGCACCAGTACGTGCACATTGGCCCCCATGCGTTTTCCGGCATGGGCACCGCCATCGGCAAAGACGTGCCCGCGTTCGTCACGGTGTTCGGCAACCCGGCCGAAGCGCGCAGCATGAACTTCGAAGGCATGCGCCGCCGTGGGTTCAGCGATGCCTGCATGCAGGCGCTGCGCCGCGCCTACAAGCTGGTCTACCGCCAGGGCCTGACCAGCGACCAGGCGCTTGCCGCCATCGAGGAGCTGGCCAACCAGCACCCTGAAGTGGCGCTGTTCCGCGATTCGATCGCCAATTCCGGCCGCGGTATCACCCGCTGATGAGTTCGCCCGCACCGCTGTGCGTCGCCCTTGTCGCGGGTGAGGCCAGCGGCGACATCCTCGGCAGTGGCCTGATGCGCGCCCTCAAGGCGCGCCACCCCGATGTGCGCTTTATCGGCGTGGGTGGCCCGCTAATGGAAGCCGAAGGCTTGCAGTCGTACTTCCCGATGGAGCGCCTGGCGGTGATGGGCCTGGTCGAGGTGCTCGGCCGCCTGCGCGAACTGCTGGCGCGGCGCAAGGCGCTGATCAACGACCTGCTCGCGGCCCGCCCAGACGTGTTCATCGGCATCGATGCGCCGGACTTCACCCTGAACATCGAACTGCGCCTGCGCCAGGCCGGGATCAAGACCGTGCACTACGTCAGCCCGTCGGTCTGGGCGTGGCGGCAGAAGCGCGTGCTGAAAATCCGCGAAGGCTGCGACCTGATGCTCACCCTGCTGCCGTTCGAGGCGCGGTTCTACGAGGAGCAAGGCGTGCCGGTGCGCTTCGTCGGCCATTCCCTGGCCGATGCCATCCCGCTGCAGGCTGACCGCGCTGCCGCACGGCAACAGCTCGGCTTCGCCGCCGAGGCCGAAGTGCTGGCGTTGATGCCGGGCAGCCGCGGCGGGGAGGTCAAGCGCCTGGGCGGGTTGTTTTTCGACACCGCCGAGCGCCTGCTCGCCGCGCGCCCTGGCCTCAAGCTGGTCCTGCCCTGCGCCAACGCCCAGCGCCGCCAGCAGTTGGAGGCGATGCTCGAGGGCCGGCAACTGCCGATCACCCTGCTCGACGGCCAGTCGCACCTGGCGCTGGAGGCATGCAACGCGGTACTGATCGCTTCTGGTACCGCCACCCTCGAAGCGTTGCTGTACAAACGGCCGATGGTGGTGGCTTACCGCCTGGCGCCGTTGACCTTCTGGTTGCTCAAACGTATGGTCAAAAGCCCTTACGTGTCGTTGCCCAACCTGCTGGCCCAGCAGGCCGTAGTGCCCGAAGTGCTGCAGGACGCCGCTACCGCCGAACGGCTGGCGGCGCAACTGGTGCCGCTGCTCGACGGCCAGGAGCAACAAACCGCGCATTTCGATGCGATCCACCGCACCTTGCGCCGTGACGCCTCCAACCAGGCGGCCGACGCGGTGCTGCAACTGTTGGCCCGCTAACACAGGAACGCCGCCATGCCACCGAAACAACTGCAAATGGGCCTGGATTTCGACCTGGTCGAGGCGCTCGTCGCCGGCGTCGATGAAGTGGGCCGTGGCCCGTTGTGCGGGCCGGTGGTCACGGCGGCGGTGATCCTCGACCCGGCGCGGCCGATCCTCGGCCTGAACGACTCGAAAAAACTCACCGAAGCGCGCCGCGAGGCGCTGTACGATGAAATCTGCGAAAAGGCCCTGAGCTGGTGTATCGCCCGCGCCGAAGTGGCCGAGATCGACCAGTTGAACATCCTTCACGCGACCATGCTGGCCATGCAGCGCGCGGTCGAGGGCCTAAGCATCACCCCGCGCCTGGCGCTGATCGACGGCAACCGCTGCCCGAAACTGGCGGTGCCCTGCGCGCCGGTGATCCAGGGCGATGCCAAGGTGCCGGCGATCGCCGCGGCGTCGATCCTGGCGAAGGTCAGCCGCGACCGTGAAATGGCCGCCTTCGAGCTGATTTACCCCGGCTACGGCATCGGTGGCCACAAGGGCTACCCGACCCCGGTGCACCTCGAGGCCCTGGCCCGGCTCGGCGCCACGCCGATCCACCGCACCTCGTTCGCCCCGGTGCGGGCGGCGCTGGAAGCCGCGGCGGCGGGGATGATCCTCGACGCGCCACGCTTCGCCGAACCCGGCGACGTGCCTCCGGCCTGATCGCCCGGGGCGCTTAACCCCGGTACAATCCATTCCCCGCTGCAAACACCTGGACAACGCCCATGTCGGTCTCATTCGTTCACCTGCGCCTTCACACCGAGTATTCCCTGGTCGACGGGCTGGTGCGGATCAAACCCCTGGCCAAGGCCCTGGCCGGGATGAACATGCCCGCGGTGGCGGTGACCGACCAGAGCAACATGTGCTCGCTGGTGAAGTTCTACAAAACCGCCATGGGCGCTGGCATCAAGCCGATCTGCGGGGCTGACCTGTTTCTCGCCGGCAAGGACGCCGACGCGCCGCTGTCGCGAATCACCCTGCTGGCGATGAACCCCGAGGGTTACCGCAACATCACCGAGTTGCTGTCGCGCGGCTACATCGAAGGCCAGCGCGACGGCCAGGTGGTGCTGCAGCGCGAGTGGGTGGCCGAGGCCAGCGCCGGGGTGATCGCGCTGTCCGGCGCCAAAGAGGGCGACATCGGCCAGGCCCTGCTGGGCAGCAACCCGGCCGATGCCGAGGCGCTGCTGGCCGGCTGGCTGCAGGTGTTCCCCGAGCGCTTCTATGTAGAAGTGCAGCGCACCAACCGCGCCAACGATGAAGAATACCTGCACGCCGCCGTGGCCCTGGCCGACCGCCTGGGCGCGCCGCTGGTGGCCACCAACGATGTGCGCTTCATCAAGCCCGAAGACTTCGAAGCCCACGAAACCCGCGTGTGCATCGGCGAAGGCCGGGCGCTGGACGACCCGCGGCGCAACCGTACTTACAGCGACCAGCAATACCTGAAAACCCCCGAGGAAATGGCCGAGCTGTTCAGCGACCTGCCCGACGCGTTGCAGAACACCGTCGAGATCGCCAAGCGCTGCAACATCGAGGTCAAGCTCGGCAAGGCGTTCCTGCCCGACTACCCGATCCCGGAAGGGATGACCATCGACGAGTTCACCCGCCAGGTGTCGTTCGAGGGGCTGGAAGAGCGCCTGGCGATTTCCCTGCCGCCGGAGTCGGAAAACTACGAAGCGCGCCGCCAGGTGTACATCGACCGGCTCAACTTCGAGCTCGACATCATCATCCAGATGGGGTTTCCCGGTTACTTCCTGATCGTGATGGACTTCATCAAGTGGGCCAAGAACAACGGCGTGCCGGTGGGCCCGGGCCGGGGCTCGGGCGCCGGCTCGCTGGTCGCCTACGTGATGAAGATCACCGACCTCGACCCGCTGGAATACGACCTGCTGTTCGAGCGCTTCCTCAACCCCGAGCGGGTGTCGATGCCCGACTTCGACGTCGACTTCTGCATGGACGGCCGCGACCGGGTGATCGAATACGTGGCCGACAAATACGGCCGCAACGCGGTGAGCCAGATCATCACCTTCGGTTCGATGGCGGCCAAGGCGGTGGTGCGCGACGTGGCCCGGGCCCAGGGTAAATCCTTCGGCCTGGCCGACCGGCTGTCGAAGATGATTCCGTTCGAAGTGGGCATGACCCTGGAAAAAGCCTTCGAGCAGGAAGAAATGCTCCGGGATTTCCTCGCCAGCGACGAAGAAGCGGCGGAAATCTGGGCGATGGCGCTCAAGCTCGAGGGCGTGACCCGGAACGTCGGCAAGCACGCCGGTGGCGTGGTGATCGCGCCGACCAAACTGACCGACTTTTCGCCGATCTACTGCGATGAGTTCGGCGGCGGCCTGGTGACCCAGTTCGACAAGGACGACGTCGAAGCCGCGGGCCTGGTGAAGTTCGACTTCCTCGGCCTGCGTACCCTGACCATCATCGACTGGGCGCTGGAAACCATCAACCGCGACTGCCACAAGACCGGCGAGGCGCCGGTCGACATCGCGCATATTCCGCTGGACGACAAACCCACCTACAGCCTGCTGCAAAAAGCTGAAACCACCGCGGTGTTCCAGCTTGAATCGCGCGGCATGAAAGAGCTGATCAAGAAGCTCAAGCCCGACTGCCTCGAAGACCTCATCGCCCTGGTCGCGCTGTTCCGCCCCGGCCCGCTGCAATCGGGCATGGTCGATGACTTCATCAACCGCAAGCACGGCCGCGCCGAAATGGCCTGGCCGCACCCGGACTACCAGTACGAAGGCCTGCAGCCGGTGCTGGCGCCCACCTACGGGATCATCCTCTACCAAGAGCAGGTGATGCAGATTGCCCAGGTGATGGCCGGCTATACCCTCGGCGGCGCCGACATGCTGCGCCGCGCCATGGGTAAGAAAAAACCCGAAGAGATGGCCAAGCAGCGCGGCGCGTTCATCGAAGGTTGCACGGCGAACAATATCGACCCGGACCTCTCGGGGAACATTTTCGACCTGGTGGAGAAGTTCGCCGGTTACGGCTTCAACAAATCCCACTCCGCCGCCTATGGCCTGGTGTCTTACCAGACTGCCTGGCTGAAGGCGCACCACCCGGCGGCGTTCATGGCCGCGGTGCTGTCGGCAGACATGCACAACACCGACAAGGTGGTCACCCTGATCGAAGAAGTGCGCAGCATGAAGCTGCGCCTGGATTCGCCCGACGTGAACACCTCGGACTTCAAGTTCACGGTCAACCTCGATGGGCGCATCGTGTATGGCCTGGGCGCGATCAAGGGGGTGGGCGAGGGGCCGGTCGAGGCGATCGTCGAAGCCCGCGCCGCGGGCCCGTTCAAGGATCTGTTCGACTTCTGCAGCCGGGTCGACCTCAAGCGCATCAACAAGCGCACCCTCGATGCGCTGGTGAAAAGCGGCGCGCTCGACCGCCTCGGGCCGTTCTTTCACGATGAGCTCAAAGCCTACCAGGCCACCGTCGACCAGAACCGCGCGGTGTTGCTGGCGGCGATGGAAGAGGCGATCAAATCGGCCGAGCAGGCCGCGCGCAGCCACGACAGTGGCCACGTCGACCTGTTTGGCGGGCTGTTCGACGCCGCCGACGTAGACGTTTACCAAAGCTACCGCAAGGCCCGCGCCATCACCCTGAAAGACCGCCTCAAGGGTGAAAAAGACACCCTCGGGCTGTACCTCACCGGCCACCCGATCGACGAATACGAAGCCGAGGTGCGGCGCTTCGCCCGCCAGCGCATCGTTGACCTGAAGCCGGCGCGCGACACCCAAACCATCGCCGGGATGATCGTGGCGATGCGGGTGATGAAGAACAAAAAGGGCGACAAGATGGGTTTTGTCACCCTCGACGACCGCTCTGGGCGCATCGAAGCGTCGCTGTTCGCCGATGCCTTTGTCGGCGCCCAGCATTTGTTGCAAAACGATGCGGTGGTGGTGATCGAAGGGGAGGTGAGCAACGACGACTTCTCCGGCGGCCTGCGCCTGCGGGTCAAGCGCGTGATGACCATCGAAGAGGCACGGACCCAGTTGGCCGAAAGCCTGCGCCTGAAGGTGCACGGCGATGTCTTGCAGGCGCGCATGAAGTGGTTGGGCGAGACGCTTAAGGGCCACCGCGGCGGTTGCCCGGTCACCCTCGATTACACCGGCAACGACGCCCGCGCCCTGCTACAACTGGGAGAGGGCTGGCGGATCGACCCGGCCGACGCGCTGATTCAGGCACTGCGTGACCAGTTCGGCCGGGAGAACGTCTTCCTGCAATATCGCTGAACCCAGCACGGAATTTAATCTCGACCTCAAGGCGCCATTTCCGTATGGTATGGCGCCAAACGGATCAACCGGCCGGCCGCCTGGCCGTCGACCCAAGACGGAAAGCTATGAACCCGAATTTTCTCGATTTCGAACAGCCGATCGCTGACCTGCAAGCCAAAATTGAAGAGCTGCGCCTCGTCGGCAACGACAATTCGCTGAACATCAGCGACGAAATCTCGCGGCTGCAGGAAAAAAGCAGCACGCTGACCGAAAGCATTTTCGGCAACCTCACCAGCTGGCAGATCGCCCGCCTGGCTCGCCACCCCAAGCGCCCCTACACGCTGGACTACATCGACCACCTGTTCACCGAGTTCGAAGAGCTGCACGGTGACCGGCACTTCTCCGATGATGCCGCGATCGTCGGCGGCACCGCCCGCCTCGACGGCCAGCCGGTGATGATCATCGGCCACCAGAAGGGCCGCGAAGTGCGCGAGAAGGTTCGCCGCAACTTCGGCATGCCGCGCCCGGAAGGCTACCGCAAGGCCTGCCGCCTGATGGAAATGGCCGAGCGCTTCAAGATGCCGATCCTGACCTTCATCGACACCCCGGGCGCCTACCCGGGCATCGACGCCGAAGAGCGCAACCAGAGCGAAGCGATCGCCTGGAACCTGCGGGTCATGGCCCGTTTGAAAACCCCGATCATCGCCACCGTGATCGGTGAGGGTGGTTCCGGCGGCGCGCTGGCCATCGGCGTGTGCGACCAACTGAACATGCTGCAATACTCCACCTACTCGGTGATCTCGCCGGAAGGCTGCGCGTCGATCCTGTGGAAAACCGCCGAAAAAGCCGCCGACGCTGCTGAAGCCATGGGCATCACCGCCGAGCGCCTGAAGGGCCTGGGCATCGTCGACAAAGTGATCGCCGAGCCGTTGGGCGGCGCCCACCGCGACGTGGCCACGGCCGCGGGCAGCATCGGCGAGTCGTTGAGCGAACAACTCGCCATGCTCAAGGGCATGGACATCAACAGCCTGCTCGAGCGCCGCTACCAGCGCCTGATGAGCTACGGGGTCTAACCCTTCCGGGCGCCCTCCACGGCCCCTCGCCCAGCACCGCTGGGCGCATGGGCCATGGAAGGCTACCCAGCCGCCAAACGGCCACACTGCCATGCACCTCCTCGACCAGTTGCTCGGCCAACTCTCCCCCTGGCGCCACGCCCCGCGTTGGTCCATCGCCCTCTCCGGCGGCCTCGATTCCACCGCGCTGCTGCACCTGCTCAACACCCTCGCCCAACAGCACCCCTTACCGCCCCTGCGTGCCCTGCACGTGCACCACGGCCTGCAAGCCGCCGCTGACGCCTGGCCGGCCGATTGCCAACGGCTGTGTGAGCGCCTCGGTGTACCGCTGGAGGTGCTGCGCGTGCAGGTGCCGGCCCAGGCCAGCCTGGAGGAGGGCGCCCGCCGCGCGCGCCATCAGGCCTTGGCCAGCCAGTTGCTGCCGGGGGAGGTACTGCTGCTGGCCCACCACCGTGACGACCAGGCCGAAACCGTGCTCTATCGCCTGGCCCGCGGCGCCGGCGTGCGCGGCCTGGCGGCGATGCCGGCGCAACGCCCGGCGGGCGCCGGGGTGTTGCTCCGGCCCCTGCTGGGTGTCGGCCGCGCGCAGTTGCTGGCGTACGCCCAGCAGCACCAGTTGCAGTGGGTCGAAGACCCGACCAACGCCCTGCCCGATGCCGACCGCAACTACCTGCGCCAGGCGGTGATGCCGGCCCTGGCGCAGCGCTGGCCAGCCGCCGCCAGCAGTATCGCCCGCGCCGCGCAGCACCAGGCCGAAGCCCAAGGGCTGTTGGCCGAGCTCGCCGAAACCGACCTGGCCCAGCCGCCCGCGCCGCTGCCCTGGTTGGCCCTGCCCAGCCTGGCCCTGGCGCCGCTGCGGGCCTTGAGCCCGGCGCGCCAACGCAACGCCCTGCGGCATTTTCTCGCGCCCCTCACGGCGCTGCCCGACAGCGACCACTGGCGCGGCTGGGAGGCCCTGCGCGACGCGCGCCTGGCCGGTGAGCCGTGCTGGCGCCTGGCCGGCGGCGAACTGCGCCGCGCCGGCGAGCGGCTGTGGTGGCTCAGTGGCCCGTGGCTGGCGCCGCTGCCGGCGGCGCCGCAGCCCTGGGCCGACAGCGCGCAGCCGCTGGCGCTGCCCGGCAACGGCGAGGTGTGGCTGGCCGCGGCGCCGCCGGGGCCGCTGCAGGTGCGTTACCGCCAGGGCGGTGAAACCCTTTACCTCGAGGGCCGTGGCCGGCGTGACCTGAAGCGCTGGTTGCAGGAGCAGGGCCTGCCAGCCTTTTTGCGTGGGCGCCTGCCGTTGCTGTGCCGGGGCCACGAGGTGCTGGCGGTGGCGCAGTGCCCGGCCTTTGCCGAAGGTGGCCCCCGGCTGCACTGGGCGGCGCCGACGAATGAGCAGGGTTTGAGATGAAAGGGGCTTTCCGGTAGACTACCCTCCCTTCTTGATGCAGCTTCCGTTTACCCGTTCCGGGTGCGGTAGCTCGCGATTTACCTTCGCTCTTCCCCGGCGGGCTCTGACCGCTTTAACGCAGACTTCTAGGGTTTTTCATGACGCGCTACATCTTCGTCACGGGTGGTGTTGTTTCTTCTTTGGGGAAAGGCATCGCTTCGGCTTCATTGGCGGCCATCCTGGAGGCGCGGGGGCTGAAGGTCACCATGCTCAAGCTGGATCCGTACATCAACGTCGACCCCGGCACGATGAGCCCCTTCCAGCATGGTGAAGTCTTCGTCACCCACGACGGCGCTGAAACCGACCTCGACCTGGGCCACTACGAGCGGTTCATCCGCACCACCATGACCCAGAACAACAACTTCACCACCGGCCGCGTGTACGAGCACGTGCTGCGCAAAGAGCGCCGTGGTGACTACCTGGGCGCGACCATCCAGGTCATCCCGCACATCACCGACGAGATCAAGCGCCGGATCATCAAGGGCGCCGGCGATGCCGACGTGGCCCTGGTCGAAATCGGTGGTACCGTCGGCGACATCGAGTCGCAACCGTTCCTCGAGGCGATCCGCCAACTGCGCGTCGAAGTCGGCGCCAAGCGCGCGATGCTGATGCACCTGACGCTGGTCCCGTACATCGCCACCGCCGGCGAAACCAAGACCAAGCCGACCCAGCACTCGGTCAAGGAACTGCGCTCGATCGGCCTGCAGCCCGACGTGCTGATCTGCCGCTCCGACCACGCCATCGACAGCTCTTCGCGCAACAAGATCGCGCTGTTCACCAACGTTGAGCAACGCGCGGTGATTTCGCTGGAAGACGTCGACACCATCTACAAGATTCCGCGCCGCCTGCATGAGCAAGAGCTGGACGACATCGTCGTCGAGCGTTTCGGCCTGCAGTGCAAGAGCGCCGACCTGTCCGAGTGGGACAAGGTCATCGACGCCAAGCTCAACCCCGAGCATGAAGTCACCATCGCCATGGTCGGCAAGTACATGGAACTGCTCGATGCGTACAAGTCGCTGATCGAAGCGATGAGCCACGCCGGCATCCAGAACCGCACCAAGGTCAACCTGCGCTACATCGATTCCGAAGACATCGAGAACCAGGGCACCGGCCTGCTCGAAGGCGTCGACGCGATCCTCGTGCCGGGCGGCTTCGGCCTGCGCGGCGTCGAAGGCAAGATCAAGGCGGTACAGTTCGCCCGCGAGAACAAGGTCCCGTACTTGGGTATCTGCCTGGGCATGCAGGTGGCGGTCATCGAGTTCGCCCGTAACGTGGTGGGCTGGGCCGATGCCAACTCCACCGAGTTCGAGCGCAACAGCGCGCACCCGGTGGTTGGCCTGATCACCGAATGGGAAGACGCCACCGGCGCCGTCGAAACCCGCACCGAAACCTCCGACCTGGGCGGCACCATGCGCCTGGGCGCGCAAGAGTGCCAACTGGCCGCGGGTTCGAAGGTGTACGCCTGCTACGGCAAGGACGTGATCGTCGAGCGCCACCGCCACCGCTATGAAGTGAACAACAACCTGCTCAAGCAGCTGACCGACGCTGGCCTGATCATCTCCGGCCGTTCCGGTGATGGCGCGCTGGTCGAAGTGGTCGAGGGTAAGGACCACCCATGGTTCGTGGCCTGCCAGTTCCACCCGGAATTCACCTCCACCCCACGCGATGGCCACCCGCTGTTCAGTGGCTTCGTCAAGGCGGCGCTGGCTCAGCGCGCTAAGGCTTGAAGATGACCCAGAAAACCATTCGTGTCGGCAACATCGAACTGGCCAACGACAAACCGATGGCCCTGTTCGGCGGCATGAACGTGCTCGAGTCTCGTGACCTGGCCATGCAGGTGTGCGAGGCCTACGTGAAGGTGACCGAAAAACTCGGCATCCCCTACGTGTTCAAGGCCAGCTTCGACAAGGCCAACCGTTCGTCGGTGAACAGCTACCGCGGCCCGGGCCTGGACGAAGGCCTGAAGATCTTCGAAGAAATCAAGAAGACCTTCAACGTGCCGCTGATCACCGACGTGCACGAGCCCTACCAGGCCGCGCCGGTGGCCGAGGTGTGCGACATCATCCAACTGCCGGCCTTCCTCTCGCGGCAGACCGACCTGGTGGTGGCCATGGCCAAGACCAACGCGGTGATCAACATCAAGAAGGCGCAGTTCCTCGCGCCCCACGAGATGAAGCACATCCTCACCAAGTGCGAGGAGGCTGGCAACGACCAGCTCATCCTCTGCGAGCGTGGCTCGGCGTTCGGCTACAACAACCTGGTGGTCGACATGCTCGGCTTCGGCCTGATGAAGCAGTTCGAGTACCCGGTGTTCTTCGACGTTACCCACTCGCTGCAAACCCCCGGTGGGCGTGCCGACTCGGCCGGTGGCCGGCGCGCGCAGGTCACCGACCTGGCCAAGGCGGGTATCAGCCAAGGCCTGGCCGGGTTGTTCCTGGAGGCCCACCCGGACCCGGACAACGCCAAGTGCGACGGCCCCTGCGCCTTGCGCCTGGACAAGCTCGAGCCATTCCTGGCGCAATTGAAAGCGCTGGATGAACTGGTCAAGGCTTTCCCGATCATAGAAACCGCCTGATCCCATTGCCCGGCTTGCCGGGCAATGTTGCATTCATGGCCCTGGGGGGCTGCCCGCTGTCGCCCCCGGGCTGTTGCGTCACCCTCGTTCGTTGCGTCGTTTTCGTCCAAATACTGGAGTGTTTACAACAATGGCAAAAATCGTCGACATCAAAGGTCGTGAGGTTCTTGACTCCCGTGGCAACCCGACCGTGGAAGCCGACGTGCTTCTGGACAATGGCATCATCGGCAGCGCCTGCGCGCCGTCGGGTGCGTCCACCGGCTCGCGTGAAGCGCTGGAACTGCGTGACGGCGACAAGAGCCGTTACCTGGGCAAGGGTGTACTGAAGGCAGTGGGCAACATCAACGGCCCGATCCGCGACCTGCTGCTGGGCAAAGACCCGGCCGACCAGAAAGCCCTCGACCGCGCCATGATCGACCTCGACGGTACCGAGAACAAAGGCAGCCTGGGCGCCAACGCCATCCTCGCGGTGTCCCTGGCCGCCGCCAAGGCCGCCGCCCAGGACCAGGACCTGCCGCTGTACGCGCACATCGCCAACCTCAACGGCACCCCGGGCCAGTACTCCATGCCGGTGCCGATGATGAACATCATCAACGGTGGCGAGCACGCCGACAACAACGTCGACATCCAGGAATTCATGGTTCAGCCGGTCGGCGCCAAGAGCTTTGCCGATGCCCTGCGCATGGGCGCGGAAATCTTCCACCACCTCAAGGCCGTGCTGAAGGCCAAGGGCCTGAACACCGCGGTGGGCGACGAGGGCGGCTTCGCGCCGAACCTGGGTTCGAACGCCGAAGCGCTGTCGGCCATCGCCGAAGCCGTGGCCAACGCTGGCTACACCCTGGGCAGCGACGTGACCCTGGCCTTGGACTGCGCCTCGAGCGAGTTCTACAAGAACGGCCAGTACGACCTCTCCGGTGAAGGCAAGACCTTCAGCGCCGAAGGCTTCGCCGATTACCTGGCCGGCCTGACCGAGCAGTTCCCGATCATCTCGATCGAAGACGGCATGGACGAGTCCGACTGGGCCGGCTGGAAGGCCCTGACCGACAAGATCGGCGAGAAGGTGCAACTGGTGGGTGACGACCTGTTCGTGACCAACACCAAGATCCTCAAGGAAGGCATCGACAAGAAGATCGCCAACTCGATCCTGATCAAGTTCAACCAGATCGGCACCCTGACCGAAACCCTCGAAGCTATCCAGATGGCCAAGGCGGCCGGTTACACCGCGGTGATCTCCCACCGTTCGGGCGAAACCGAAGACTCCACCATCGCCGACCTCGCCGTGGGCACCGCCGCCGGCCAGATCAAGACCGGCTCGCTGTGCCGCTCCGACCGCGTGTCGAAGTACAACCAACTGCTGCGTATCGAAGAGCAATTGGCCGGCAAGGCACCGTACCGTGGTCGGGCCGAGTTTCGCGGCTGACCCGAAGATGGTAAAAAGGCGCCTGGGTAGCGGTTAACCTGCCTGGCGCCTGTGGCACCCGAAGCCTGGCCGCCGGCCAGGCTTCTTGCTATCGAGCGAACGGTCGCCTTCACACTGGATATTGCGATGCGCAGTCACTACTGGTTGTTTCTGATCTTGATCGCCGTACTGGCAGGTTTGCAGCACCGCCTGTGGGTGGGCAACGGCAGCCTGAAACAGGCCGCCGAGCTCAAGCAACAGATCGCCGAGCAGCATGACGAAAACGAGCGCCTGCTCGAACGCAACCGCGTGCTGGACGCCGAAGTCGTCGAACTCAAAAAAGGCATGGAAACCGTCGAAGAGCGCGCCCGCCACGAGCTGGGCATGGTCAAAGACGGCGAAACCCTCTACCAGATCAACCAATGATGCTTCCCCCCTCATTCTGGGCAGTGCTTCCCGCTGCCGGGGTTGGCGCGCGCATGGCCGCCGACCGCCCCAAGCAATACCTGCCGCTGGCCGGTAAAACCCTGATCGAACACACCCTGGGGTGTTTTCTCGGCCACCCGGCGCTCAAGGGCGTGGTGGTCAGCCTCGCTGAAACCGACCCCTACTGGCCCACGCTGGCGTGCGCGCAAGATGCCCGCATTCGCCGCGCCGCCGGTGGCGCCGAGCGCGCCGAATCGGTGCTCAATGCCTTGATGCTGCTGGCCGCCGAGGGCGCCGGCGATGACGACTGGGTGCTGGTGCACGATGCCGCCCGGCCGAACCTGGCCCGTGGCGACCTCGACCACCTGCTCGCCACCCTCGCCGATGATCCAGTGGGCGGGCTGCTCGCCGTGCCGGTGCGCGACACCCTGAAAAGCGCTGGCGCCGACGGGCGGGTCAACCGCACCATCGACCGCAGCACCGTGTGGCAAGCCTTCACCCCGCAGATGTTCCGCCTCGGGCCGTTGCTGCGGGCGATTGCCGATGCGCAAGTGGCGCGGGTGGCGGTGACCGACGAAGCCTCGGCGATGGAATGGGCCGGCCTGGCGCCGCGGCTGGTCGAAGGCCGCGCCGACAACCTGAAGGTTACTCGCCCGGAAGACCTGGAATGGCTGCGCCTGCGCTGGCAGGTGTGAGCTGGTACTCCGGCCGGTTGGCCAAGCCCTCGCGCAGGTGGTCGACCAGCCCGCGCACCTTGGGCGACAGGTGCCGCTGCTGCGGGTACAGCGCCCACACCGCGGTGTTCGGCGGCTGGTGTGCCTCGAGTAGCGGCACCAGGGCGCCGCTGCGCAAATGCTCGAGCACGTAGTAGTCAGGCAACTGGCACAGGCCCATGCCCTTGAGCGCGGCGTCGAGCACCGCCTGGCCGCTGTTGCAGCGCCAGTTGCCCTGCACCCGCTGGTTGAACTCGCGGCCGTTGACGCACAGCGGCCATTGGTCCGAGCTGCCCACCAGGCAATTGTGCCGGGCCAACTCAGACAAACTGTGCGGGCGCCCGTAGCGGCTCAGGTACGCCGGCGAAGCGCACAGGTACATGCGCCGCGGTGCCAGCCGCGCCGCCATCAGCCGCGAGTCGGCCAGGCGGCCGAGGCGGATCGCCAGGTCGAAGCCTTCCTGGACGATGTCCAGGGTGCGGTTGCTCAGTTCCACGTCGAGGCGCAGTTGCGGGTAGCGCGCCATGTAGTCGTTGAGCAGCGGCACGATGAAGCGCTCGCCATAGGCCACCGCGCAGGTTAGCCGCAGCAGGCCCTTGGGCTCGCTGTTGAGGTCCTGGATGGCGCGCAGCGCTTCGTCGCGGCCATCCTGCAGGCGCTGGCAATGCTGCAGGAAAGCCTGCCCGGCCTCACTCAGCGTCACCCGGCGGGTGCTGCGGTAAAGCAGGCGTGCCTGCAGCCGCTCTTCAAGCAGCGCCACCTGGCGGCTCAAATGTGACGACGACACCCCCAGCCGCGCCGCGGCGGCGGTGAACTGCCCGCACTCGGCCACTGCCACGAACTCATCGATTCCGTCCCAGCGCTGCGTTGGCATGATTATCCCTGTATGGCAATAATGTTTTTACAAGCCGCTGATTATTCATCAAGCCCGTATGAATTACACTTCGGGTTTTAGCCCTTGTAGAAACTGGAGCTGCATAGATGATCAAGTCCCGTGCCGCCGTGGCCTTCGAAGCGAAGAAGCCGCTGGAAATCGTCGAAGTCGATGTGGCCATGCCCAAGGCCGGCGAAGTGCTGCTGCGCGTGGTCGCCAGCGGCGTGTGCCACACCGACGCCTACACCCTGTCGGGCGCGGACCCGGAAGGCATCTTCCCGTCGATCCTCGGCCACGAAGGCGGTGCAATCGTTGAGGCGGTGGGCGAGGGCGTGACCTCGGTGGCCGTGGGTGACCACGTGATCCCGCTGTACACCCCGGAATGCCGCCAGTGCAAATTCTGCCTGTCGGGCAAGACCAACCTGTGCCAGGCGATCCGCGCTACTCAGGGCAAAGGGCTGATGCCCGACGGCACCAGCCGGTTTTCCTACAAGGGCCAGACGCTGTTCCACTACATGGGCACCTCGACCTTCTCCGAGTACACCGTGCTGCCGGAAATTTCCGTGGCCAAGATCGCCAAGGAAGCGCCGCTGGAGAAGGTCTGCCTGCTCGGCTGCGGCGTGACCACCGGCATCGGCGCGGTGCTCAACACCGCCAAGGTCAAGCCCGGTGACACCGTGGCGATCTTCGGCCTGGGCGGCATCGGGCTGTCGGCGATCATCGGCGCGGTCAAGGCCAAGGCCGCGCGAATCATCGTAGTGGACATCAACCCGAGCAAGTTCGAAATCGCCCGCCAACTGGGCGCCACCGACTGCGTGAACCCGAAAGACCACGACCGCCCGATCCAGGAAGTGATCGTCGAATTGACCGACGGCGGCGTCGACTACTCGTTCGAATGCGTGGGTAACACCCAGCTGATGCGCGCTGCGCTGGAGTGCTGCCACAAGGGTTGGGGCGAGTCGGTGATCATCGGCGTGGCCGGTGCCGGCCAGGAAATTTCCACCCGGCCGTTCCAACTGGTCACCGGCCGAGTGTGGCGCGGCACCGCCTTCGGCGGCGTGCGTGGGCGCACCGAGCTGCCCAGCTACGTAGACATGGCCGACAAGGGCGAGATCCCGCTGGACACCTTCATCACCCACACCATGGGCCTGGAAGACATCAACAAGGCCTTCGACCTGATGCATGAAGGCAAGAGCATCCGCAGCGTCATCCACTTCTAAGCCAAGGAGGCTGCGATGAGCCTGGAAAACCTCTCGTGCCAGAAAAGCTTCGGCGGCTGGCACAAGCGCTACAAGCACCGCTCGGCGGTGCTCGACTGCGACATGGTGTTTGCCGTGTACTTGCCGCCGCAAGCGGAGCAGGGTGGCAAGCTGCCGGTGCTGTACTGGTTGTCGGGGCTGACCTGCACCGACGAGAACTTCATGCAGAAGGCCGGCGCCCAGCGCCTGGCCGCCGAGCTGGGGCTGATCATCGTGGCCCCCGACACCAGCCCGCGTGGCCCACAGGTGCCGGCCGACCCGGACGGCGCCTGGGATTTCGGCCTGGGTGCGGGGTTTTACCTGAACGCCACCCAGGCGCCCTGGGCCCAGCACTACCGCATGCATGATTACGTGGTGCAGGAACTGCCCGCGCTGATCGAGGCGCACTTCCCGGCCTCGCAGGCGCGCAGCATCAGCGGCCATTCCATGGGCGGCCACGGCGCGCTGGTGTGCGCGCTGCGCAACCCGGGGCGCTACCGCTCGGTGTCGGCGTTCTCGCCGATCACCCACCCGATGGACTGCCCCTGGGGCGAGAAGGCCTTCTCCCGCTACCTGGGCGAAGAGCGCAGCAAGTGGCGCGAGTGGGATGCCTCGGTGCTGATCGAAACCGCCAGCGAGCAATTGCCGCTGCTGGTCGACCAGGGTGACCGCGACGACTTCCTCGAGAAGCAGCTCAAGCCCGAGGCCCTGGCCCAGGCGGCGAAGGCGGCCGGCTACCCGCTGACCCTGCGCCTGCAGCCAGGCTACGACCACAGCTACTACTTCATCGCCAGCTTCATCGACGATCATCTGCGCCACCATGCGCAAGCGCTCAAATAGTCGTGCTTCTGCGGTAGAATCCACGCCCTGACTCAATCGGGGCGTTTTTTTATGCGTATTGGCCACGGCTACGATGTGCATCGTTTTTGCGAAGGTGAGTTCATCACCCTCGGCGGCGTGCGGATCGACCACTCCAAGGGCCTGCTGGCCCATTCCGACGGCGACGTGCTGCTGCACGCGTTGAGCGATGCCTTGCTTGGCGCCGTGGCGCTGGGCGACATCGGCCGCCACTTCCCCGACACCGACCCGACCTTCAAGGGCGCCGACAGCCGCGTGCTGCTGCGCCATGTGCTGGGCCTGGTGGCCGACAAAGGCTTCAAGGTCGGTAACGTCGATGCCACCATCGTCGCCCAGGCGCCGAAAATGGCGCCACACATCCCGGCCATGCGCCAGGCGATCGCCGATGACCTGCAAGTAGCGCTGGACCAGGTCAACGTGAAAGCCACCACCGAAGAAAAACTCGGCTTTACCGGCCGTGAAGAAGGCATCGCGGTGCACGCCGTAGCGTTGTTGATCCGCGCATGATCAGCGAAGCCGAACTGCTCGGGCCACGCGCCCATGGGCCTGCCGTGGGCACGGCGCGGCTGAAGGCCAGCGCTGAAGACTTTCAGGTCGACGAAGTGCTCGACATCCCCCTCGAGGGCGACGGCGAGCACCTCTGGCTGTGGGTTGAAAAACGCAACCTCAACACCGAAGAGGCCGCCCGCCGGCTGGCCCGCGCCGCCGGCGTGCCGCTGCGCCAGGTCAGCTACGCCGGCCTAAAAGACCGCCAGGCGCTGACCCGCCAGTGGTTCAGCCTGCACCTGCCAGGCAAGAGCGACCCCGACCTGGCCCGCGCCGAGGATGAAACCCTGGCTATCCTGCAGCGCGG
Source organism: Pseudomonas sp. NPDC007930 (assembly GCF_042958985.1). NCBI lineage: Bacteria > Pseudomonadati > Pseudomonadota > Gammaproteobacteria > Pseudomonadales > Pseudomonadaceae > Pseudomonas > Pseudomonas sp. NPDC007930. The sequence continues at coordinate 295,175 of NZ_JBIBKC010000004.1, read as the reverse complement.
CCGCCACCGGCGCAAACTGCAACGCGGCGCCCACTCGGCCAACGGCTTCACCCTGCGCCTGACTGAGCTCAACGCTGATCGCGAGGCGCTGGAGGCGCGCCTGCAACAGGTGCGCGCCCAAGGCGTGCCGAACTACTTCGGCCTGCAGCGCTTTGGCCACGAGGGTGGCAACGTGGAGCAGGCGCTGTACTACGCCCGTGGCGGCGCCTTGCCCGAGCAGCGCAACCTGCGCTCGCGGGTGCTCTCGGCGGCGCGCAGCCAGTTGTTCAACCGCGTGCTGGCCGAGCGGGTTGCCCAGGGCACCTGGGCCCAGGCATTGCCCGGCGACCTGCTGGCCTTCACCGACAGCAAGAGTTTCTTCCCCGCCGGCCCCGCCGAGTGCGAAGACCCGCGCCTGGCCGCGCTCGACCTGCACCCCACCGGGCCGCTGTGGGGGGAGGGCGCCAGCCCCGCCCAAGGCGCCACCGGCGCGCTTGAGCAGCAGGTGGCGGCCAGCTTCCCGGAACTGCGAGACTGGCTCGGGCTGGCGCAACTGGCACAGGAACGTCGCATTCTGCGGCTGCCCATCGGGCGCCTGACGTGGCATTATCCGTCGCCTGACATTCTGCAACTGGAATTCGTCCTGCCGTCCGGATGCTTCGCCACCGCCGTGGTGCGTGAACTGTTCGATCTGGGCGCGGGGCAGACGGACAGCTCATGCGTATTCTGATTTCCAACGACGACGGGGTCACCGCCCCAGGCATCGCCGCGCTGCATGGCGCGCTGGCGGAGTTTGCCCAGTGCACGGTGATCGCGCCCGACCAGGACAGGAGCGGCTGTGGCAGCGCCCTGACCATCGACCGGCCGCTGCACCCCCAAGCGCTGGAAAACGGCTTCATCCGCCTCAACGGCACCCCCACCGACTGCGTGCACCTGGGCATCAACGGGTTGCTGCCCGAGGTGCCCGAGGTGGTGGTTTCAGGGATCAACCTCGGCGCCAACCTGGGCGACGACGTGATCTACTCCGGCACCGTCGCCGCGGCGCTCGAAGGGCGCTTCCTGGGCGGGGTGTCGTATGCTTTCTCGCTGGTGTCGCGCAGCCCCGAGCACCTGGCCACGGCTGCCTGGTTCGCCCAGGCCATGCTCAAGGCCCACGGCCAGCTCGACCTGCCGCCGCGCACGGTGCTCAACGTCAACGTGCCGAACCTGCCGCTGGCGCAGGTCAAGGGCGTACAGCTCACCCGCCTCGGCCATCGCGCCCGGGCGGCGGCGCCCAGCCGCGTCATCGACCCGCGCGGCAAGCCCGGTTACTGGATCGCCGCCGCGGGCGACGCCGAAGACGGCGGCGCCGGCACGGATTTCCACGCGGTGGTCCAAGGCTATGTGTCGGTGACCCCGATGCAGCTCGACCGCACCTTCAACCCGGCGTTCGGCGCGCTGGCCGGCTGGCTGGAGGCCTTGCACTGATGCGTGGGCAGGACGACCTGATGCACCACGGGATTGGCATGACCTCCCAGCGCACCCGCGAGCGCCTTATCCAGCGGTTATATGAAGAAGGCATCACCGACAGCCGCGTGCTCGACGTGATCCGCCGCACGCCACGCCACCTGTTCGTCGACGAAGCCCTGGCCCACCGCGCCTACGAGAACACCGCGCTGCCGATCGGCAACAACCAGACCATCTCCCAGCCCTACATGGTGGCGCGCATGAGCGAGCTGCTGCTGGCGGCCGGGCCGCTCGACAAGGTGCTGGAGATCGGCACCGGCTCGGGCTACCAGACCGCCGTGCTGGCGCAACTGGTGGAACGGGTGTTCTCGGTCGAGCGCATCAAGCTGCTGCAGGACCGCGCCAAGGAGCGCCTGCAAGGGCTGAACCTGCGCAACGTGGTGTTTCGCTGGGGCGACGGCTGGGAAGGCTGGCAGGCGCTGGCGCCGTACAACGCGATCATCGTCACCGCGGTGGCCGCCGACGTGCCCCAGGCCCTGCTCGACCAGTTGGCGCCCGGTGGGCGCATGGTCATCCCGGTGGGCGCCGGTGAGGTGCAGCAGTTGCTGTTGATCGTGCGCGAAGACGACGGCAGCTACACCCGCCATACCCTCGGCTCGGTGCGCTTCGTGCCGCTGCTCAACGGCCCCCTGGCCTGACCTTCGGAATTAACCTCCGCGGGGCGGGTCAGAGGAACAACCTCATGTTCGGCCCGCAGGCGTTTGTTTGTGAAAGTATTTCCTCACGCTGGCCGTGGCGGGGCCTGGCTCGGTTATAATGCCGACACATTTTTCGACACCTGAAAGGGAGCGGTGGGTGAGCTTGACAGTCATTCGGCGGCCAGCACCTCTATATGCATTGAAGCTGCTGGCCACTGCGGTGGCGCTCAGCACCGTTCTGGCAGGCTGCTCCAGCTCGCCCAGCAGCGGCGTGCGGGTGGTAGATCGCGGCGCGGCGCCGAGCAACCCCAACCCACAGGTCACCTCCGGGCAATACCGGGTCAAGCGCGGCGACACCCTCTATTCGATCGCCTTCAAGTACGGCTGGGACTACAAAGCCCTGGCGGCGCGCAACAACATCGACTCGGCCTACACCATCCACCCCGGCCAGGTGATCCGCTTCGACAGCGCCTCCAGCGCGCCGCCGCCGGTGGTCGCCACCACGGCCCCGGCGACCGTGGTGAACCAAACAAGTTCAACGCCCTCGTCGACTTTCAAGACCACCATCATCCGCCAGGGCGCGGCGACGAACGGCACCACGCCAACGGCGCCCGCGGCGGCTGGCACGGCGGTGGTCAGCCCGCCGGTTCCGGCCCCGGTTCCCGCGGGGCAACGCAATGCGGCCGGCTGGACATGGCCCGCCAATGGCACGCTGATCGGCAAATTCGCCTCAAACGGCAGTTTGAATAAAGGCATTGATATTGCCGGAAATTTGGGACAGCCTGTTTTTGCTGCGTCTGATGGGGCCGTCGTCTATGCCGGTAGCGGTTTGAGGGGTTATGGCGAGCTGGTCATCATCAAGCACAGCGACACCTACGTGAGTGCCTACGGTCATAACCGCAGGCTGTTAGTTCAGGAGGGGCAGCAGGTCAAGGCCGGGCAAACAATTGCCGAGATGGGCTCTACAGGCACGGATCGCGTGAAGCTTCACTTCGAGATCCGCAGCCAGGGGAAACCTGTCGATCCGCTGCAGTTCTTGCCTAGACGTTGATCTTTTCCCTGCCGGCTTGCACGTAGCTGGGACAGGCATTTGCGTGGCCAACGGACGCTGGCGGCGCGAAGCTTGAGGTCGAACTCAGCAAGGGACTACAACAATGGCTCTCAACAAAGAAGCGCCGGAGTTTGACATCGACGATGAAGTACTCCTGATGGAGACTGACATCGATCTGGATTCGATGTCGGAGGAAGAACCCGCAGCGCCTGCCCGGGCCAAGGCCAGGCAGTCCACCGCTCTGAAGCAGCACAAGTACATCGATTACAGCCGGGCGCTCGACGCCACGCAGCTGTACCTCAACGAAATCGGTTTCTCTCCCCTGCTTTCTCCCGAAGAGGAAGTGCATTACGCGCGGCTGTCGCAAAAAGGCGACCCCAACGGCCGCAAGCGGATGATCGAGAGCAACCTGCGGCTGGTGGTGAAAATCGCCCGGCGCTACGTCAACCGCGGCCTGTCGTTGCTCGACTTGATCGAAGAGGGCAACCTGGGGCTGATCCGCGCGGTCGAGAAATTCGACCCTGAGCGGGGCTTCCGCTTCTCTACCTATGCCACCTGGTGGATCCGCCAGACGATCGAGCGGGCGATCATGAACCAGACCCGCACCATTCGCTTGCCGATCCATGTGGTCAAAGAGCTGAATGTGTACCTGCGGGCTGCCCGTGAGCTCACCCAGAAGCTCGACCATGAGCCTTCCCCGGAAGAGATTGCCAACCTCCTGGAAAAACCCGTGGGCGAGGTCAAGCGCATGCTCGGGCTCAACGAGCGGGTATCGTCGGTAGACGTGTCGCTCGGCCCGGACTCCGACAAAACCCTGCTCGACACCCTCACCGATGACCGCCCGACGGACCCGTGCGAGTTGCTGCAGGATGACGATTTGTCGCAGAGCATCGACCAGTGGTTGTCGGAATTGACCGACAAACAGCGTGAAGTGGTGGTGCGGCGCTTCGGCCTGCGCGGCCATGAGAGCAGCACCCTGGAAGACGTCGGCCTGGAGATTGGCCTGACCCGCGAGCGGGTACGGCAGATCCAGGTAGAAGGCCTGAAGCGCCTGCGGGAGATTCTCGAGAAGAACGGTTTGTCTAGTGATTCGTTGTTTCAATAGCTAACACAAGCGCACTAACGCCGCCCTGTTGAGATTTAACACGGCGGCGTTTTTGTTTCTTTTAATGGCTAAGTTAGTTGTATTTTTATGTGTCTTGTCATTTAACTTTCATGTAGTTTTTTGCAAGACTTATAACGTTGTTATCCGCTGGGTAACCCGTATGATCGCCCCTGTGCTCAAGGATGAGCACGGCACCCAGGCGGTCCGTGATGGCCCGCGGTTCGCACCTCACCAGGACGGTGAGCCACCTTGGGTGCCACGGAAGAGGGCGGGGTTTCCCGCCCTCTTTTTTTTACTCCGCCGCGGCTACGTTTCGCCAGCCCATAAAAAACCCCCGCAGGGCGGGGGCTTGTGTGCAGCGAAAGCGATCAGCGTGCCAGGTCGGCAATCTTGCCGGGCGTGCCGTCATGTTCGGCAGCGTCGGGCAGCGGGTCCTTGCGCTCGGTGATGTTCGGCCATACGTCCGCCAGTTCGGCGTTCAGCGCGATGAAGTCTTCCATCCCCGCTGGCACTTCGTCCTCGGAGAAAATCGCCTGGGCCGGGCACTCAGGCTCACACAGCGCGCAGTCGATACACTCGTCCGGGTGAATCACCAGGAAGTTCGGGCCTTCGTAAAAGCAATCCACCGGACACACTTCTACGCAGTCGGTGTACTTGCACTTGATGCAGTTGTCGGTGACGACGAAGGTCATTTCTAATTTCTCTCCTCGGGCGGCAAACGCGGCCACTGCTCGGGCGCGCGGGGGTCTGGTTGGTCGGCCCCAGGCCAGGCTAAAAACCTGGGGCATGCCAGACCGCGGCGGATTCTAGCAGCTTGAACGCAAAAGGCGTTAGACCTTTGCCTTCCATTGATAGAGCATTTCGATAGCCTGCCGTGGCGACAGGCCGTCGATGTCCAGATGTTGCAGCTCGTCGATGACCGGATGCGGCAGGCTGGCGAACAGGTCGCTCTGGTGCGGCGTGGCCGGTTTGCCAGGCTTGGGCACTGGCGCCTCGCGGGGCAGGCTGGAGGTTTCTAGCCGCGCCAGGTGCTCGCGGGCGCGCTCGATGACCCCACCCGGCACCCCGGCCAGTTGCGCCACCGCCAAGCCGTAGCTCTGGCTGGCCGGCCCAGGCAGCACATGGTGCAGGAACACGATGCGGTCGTTGTGCTCGGTGGCATTGAGGTGCACGTTGGCCACTACCGGTTCGTTGTCCGGGAGGATGGTCAGCTCGAAGTAGTGGGTGGCGAACAAGGTGAAGGCGCGCAACTGCGCCAGCCGCTCGGCGGCGGCCCAGGCTAGCGACAGGCCGTCGAAGGTGCTGGTGCCGCGGCCGACTTCGTCCATCAGCACCAGGCTGTGGTCGGTGGCGTTGTGCAGGATGTTCGCGGTTTCGCTCATCTCCACCATGAAGGTCGAGCGGCCACCGGCGAGGTCGTCGCTGGAGCCGATGCGGGTGAAGATACGGTCGACCCGCGACAGCTCGCAGGCGGCCGCCGGCACGTAGCTGCCGATGTGCGCGAGCAGAACGATCAACGCGGTTTGCCGCATGTAAGTCGATTTACCGCCCATGTTCGGGCCGGTGATCACCAGCATCCGGGTATTGTTGTCGAGCCCCAGGTCGTTGGCCACGAAGGGCGTGCTGAGCACCTGCTCCACCACCGGGTGGCGGCCTTGGTCGATGTGCATGCACGGCGTGTCGACGAAGGTTGGGCAGTTCAGGTCAAGGTTCAGCGAGCGCTCGGCCAGGTTGCTCAGCACGTCGAGCTCGGCCAGGGCGGCGGCGGTGTCTTGCAGCGGCGCCAAGTGGCCGATCAGGGTTTCGAGCAAGGCTTCGTAAAGCATTTTTTCCCGGGCCAGGGCACGGGTCTTGGCCGACAGGGCCTTGTCTTCGAACGCCTTCAGTTCCGGGGTGATGAACCGCTCGGCGCCCTTCAGGGTTTGCCGGCGGATGTAGTCCGCCGGCGCGCTTTCGGCCTGCTTGCTGGGCAGTTCGATGTAATAGCCGTGCACCCGGTTGTAGCCCACCTTGAGGTTGGCCAGGCCGGTGCGGGCTTTTTCGCGTACTTCGAGGTCAATCAGGAACTGCCCGGCGTTTTCGCTCAGGGCCAGCAGGTCGTCGAGCTCGGCGTCGTAGCCGACCTTCAGCACGCCGCCGTCGCGGATCACCGCCGGCGGGTTGTCGATGATCGCCGTTTGCAGCAGCTGCGCCAGTTCCGGGTAGGTGCCGGCGATGGTCGCCAACTGCGCCAGGTGCGGCGCCTCGAAGTCGGCCATCTGGCTTTGCAGCTCGGGCAGCGCGGCCAGCGCGTCACGCAGCCGGGCGAGGTCTCGCGGGCGGGCATTGCGCAGGCCGATCCGCGCCAGGATGCGCTCGATGTCGCCGATTTCCTTCAACTGCGGTTGCAACCGCTCGAAGCGATAGCCATCGAGCAGGCAGCCGATCGAACCCTGGCGCGCCTGGAGGATTTTCAGATCGCGCAGCGGGCGGTTCAGCCAGCGGCTGAGCAGGCGGCTGCCCATGGCGGTCTGGCAACGGTCGAGCACCGACTGCAGGGTGTTTTCACGCCCGCCGGAGAGGTTCACGTCCAGCTCCAGGTTGCGCCGGGTGGCGCCGTCGAGCACCACGGTGTCGTCGAGCCGCTCGTAACGCAGGCTGCGCAAGTGGGGCAGGGCGGTGCGCTGGGTTTCTTTGGCATAGGCCAGCAAACAGCCAGCGGCGCCAATGGCGAGGGTCAACTGTTCACAGCCGAAGCCTTTGAGGTCTTGGGTGCCGAACTGCTGGCAGAGGCTTTTGCGCGCGGTGTCACGGTCGAAGTCCCAGGGCGCCCGGCGCCGCGCGCCGCGGCGTTTTTCTGCTGGCAGGCCTTGCGGCCAGTCATCGGGGATCAGCAGTTCGACCGGGTTGATCCGCTCCAGCTCCGCCAGGAGGTTTTCCCAGCCTTTTATTTCCTGCACGGCGAAGTGCCCGCTGGTGATGTCGAGCACCGCCAGCCCGAACAGGCGCTCATCGCCCAGCAGCGCGGCGATCAGGTTGTCGCGGCGCTCATCGAGCAGGGCCTCGTCGCTGATGGTGCCCGGGGTGATGATGCGCACCACCTGCCGCTCCACCGGGCCCTTGCTGGTGGCCGGGTCGCCGATCTGCTCGCAGATCACCACCGACTCGCCAAGCTTCACCAGCTTGGCCAGGTAGGTTTCGACCGAATGGTACGGAATGCCGCACATCGGGATCGACTGCCCGGCCGACTGGCCGCGGGCGGTGAGGGTGATGTCCAGCAGCTTGGCGGCTTTCTTCGCGTCTTCGTAGAAGATCTCGTAGAAGTCGCCCATGCGATAGAACATCAACTGGTCTGGATGCTGCTGCTTGAGCTTCCAGTACTGCTGCATCATCGGGGTGTGGCTTGAAAGATCGGTCATCCGGGGCTAGAACTCGTTGCTGTCTTTTGCACAAAGGCCAATCGCCTAATACTACAGGGATTTTTCCCGCGTCGCAGGCCGGGAGAGCCACATCCGGAAACGGTTTGCCGGTGTACGCTCAGGCGCCTGGCCGATACCTTTTTCAGGGCGTTTATGGGTTCGCTCTGGATGAAGTATGAATGACTACGATGCGCTCACGATTGAGGCCGCCATCTGCTTTGCGCGCAAAAACAAGCGGCGCATTGCTCGGGAGTTCACCCAAACGGGCACTTACGTTCCTGAACAGCACCCAGTATCTGTGTTCATGGCAGGGTCGGCAGGTGCTGGCAAAACAGAGGCTGCCATTGAGCTGATCGATGAGCTGACACGGGGTTCCGATGTCCGGATCATGCGTATTGATCCGGATGATCTGCGCGGGCATTTCGAAGGGTATCTCGGTACCAATGCCTGGATGTTTCAGAAGCCTGCGAGCATCCTTGTTGAGAAAATTCACGATATGGCTTTGGACCAAAGCCAGTCGTTCGTTTTGGATGGCACCTTCACAAACCGCGAAAAGGCCATCCAGAACATTTCCAGGTCCTTGCGCCGTAAGCGCCCGTGCGTGGTGCTGTATGTATATCAAAGGCCGGATCTGGCCTGGCGCTTCGTGCAGGCACGTGAGATGAGGGAGGGCCGCAGAATCCCGGCTGAGGTATTTGTTGATCAGTTTTTTGCAGCGAGGGAGGTGGCCAATGCAGTCAAGGATCGATTCGGTAAGGCGGTGCTATTGAACCTGCTCGTCAAGAATATCGACGGCTCTTCGCAGTTGTACGTAAGCGACATTGACCGTATTGATGGCTGCCTCCATGACGGGTACGATCATCAAGGCCTGTTGAAGCAAATCAAAGCTGGGGAACGTTCATGAAAAAAGCCGAGCTTGCACGCTCCACGCCATTTTCCGATTTTTTTCGGAATGCGTCCTCCCATCAAAAGCAGCGTGTTTATGAGGCGGTATTGCGCCGTTCAACCGAGCGCCAGCTTTCTATCTTGGCCAAAACCTCCTGAGTTCAAGCGCTGCGTAGGTTTCAGCTGTTATCGAACCCCTGCCGATGAGCGGGGGTTTGTGTTTTAGGGCGTTGTGTCTCGCGCCGCTCCGTGCCTGGGCACCCAGAGCTAGGCGAAATGGCTGCGCGCTACGCATTGGCTTGTCATCCCCTGTTGCGCTTGGCCCATGGACAAAACCGCCGCCAGCGCCGAAAGTCTGGGCGTTCGTTTCCTTGCCTACCCGGGAGCCACCACGATGCCCACACTCACCGAACTCGCCACCCTGCTGGGTGAGCGCCTGCAGGCCCATCAGGCCAGCGTGACCACCGCCGAATCCTGCACCGGCGGCGGCATCGCCGAGGCGATCACCCGCGTGGCGGGTAGCTCGGCCTGGTTCGAGGCGGGCTACGTGACCTACTCCAACCGGCAAAAAACCGCCCAGCTCGGCGTGCACCCGGCGCTGTTCGGCAGCGTCGGCGCGGTCAGCCGCGAGGTGGTGGTGGCCATGGCCCAAGGCGCGCTGGCGTCGTCGGATGCCACCTATGCGGTGGCGGTCAGCGGTGTCGCGGGCCCGGGTGGTGGCTCTGTGGATAAACCCGTCGGCACCGTGTGGCTGGCCTGGGCCAGCGCCCAAGGCTGCCACGCCCAGCGCCGGCAATTCGCCGGTGACCGCGAGGCGGTGCGCGGGCAAACCGTGCAGGCCGCCCTCGAGGGGCTGGCGCGACTGGCGGTGGGAGAAAATCCCGAGCAGGGGTAGGCGAAGCAAACGGACTGTGTATAATACTGGCTACTTATACAGTTAATCCCGGGGCCGCGCCCCGCATCGAATTTGTGAGGGGTCTGATGGACGACAACAAAAAGCGTGCCTTGGCGGCGGCGTTGGGTCAAATCGAGCGTCAATTCGGCAAGGGCGCGGTCATGCGCATGGGCGACCACGAGCGCCAAGCCATTCCCGCCATTTCCACCGGCTCCCTGGGCCTGGACATCGCCCTGGGCATCGGCGGCCTGCCGCGTGGCCGTATCGTCGAGATCTACGGCCCGGAGTCTTCGGGTAAAACCACGCTGACCCTCTCGGTCATCGCTCAAGCGCAAAAACTCGGCGCCACCTGCGCCTTCGTCGACGCCGAGCACGCGCTGGACCCGGAATACGCCGGCAAGCTGGGCGTCAACGTCGATGACCTGCTGGTGTCCCAGCCGGATACCGGCGAGCAGGCTCTGGAAATCACCGACATGCTGGTGCGTTCCAACGCCGTTGACGTGATCATCGTCGACTCCGTGGCGGCCCTGGTGCCGAAGGCGGAAATCGAAGGCGAAATGGGCGACATGCACGTGGGCCTGCAAGCCCGCTTGATGTCCCAGGCGCTGCGTAAAATCACCGGTAACATCAAGAACGCCAACTGCCTGGTGATCTTCATCAACCAGATCCGTATGAAGATCGGCGTGATGTTCGGCAGCCCGGAAACCACCACCGGTGGTAACGCCCTGAAGTTCTACGCCTCGGTCCGCCTCGACATCCGCCGCACGGGTTCGGTGAAAGAAGGCGACGACGTGGTCGGCAGCGAAACCCGCGTGAAAATCGTCAAGAACAAGGTCTCGCCGCCTTTCCGCCAGGCTGAGTTCCAGATTCTCTACGGCAAGGGCATTTACCTCAACGGCGAGATCATCGACCTCGGCGTTGCTAACGGCTTGATCGACAAGTCCGGCGCCTGGTATGCCTACCAAGGCAACAAAATCGGCCAGGGTAAGGCTAACGCCGCCAAGTACCTGGAAGATAACCCCGAGGTTAAAGCGGTCATCGAGAAGCAAATCCGTGACAAGCTGCTGAACAACAGCACCCCGGTCGACAAAAAGGCCCTGGCTGCCGCCGAGAAAGAAGACGACCTGGCTGACGCTGAGAACGACTTCTGAACCTCAAGCCCATCACCGCGCTAGACACGCCCGCCGCTGTGCGGCGGGCTGCCATGGACTTGCTCGCCCGCCGCGAGCACGGCCGGGTAGAGCTGGAGCGCAAGCTGCGCAAGCGCGGTGCCAGTGACGAGTTGATCCACGCTGAGCTAGACCGCCTTACCGAAGATGGCCTGCTCAGCGAAGCTCGTTACCTCGAAGCGTTCATCAATGCCCGTGCCCGCTCTGGTCATGGGCCTGCGCGTATCCGCGAAGAACTCACCCAGCGTGGCTTGCCACGAGGTGATGTGGAGCAAGCGCTGCGCGACAGCCCATTTGACTGGGCCAGCCAACTCCAGGAGGTGTGGCAGCGCAAATTCGGTGGCGAGCGCCCGCTCGACGCCAAGGCCCGCGCCAAGCACATGCGCTTTCTGGTGTACCGGGGCTATGCGCCCGAGCAGGTCGCCCGTCTGCTCAGTGGCCGCTTAAACGACTAAGCGCCCACCGTTCGTCTACTGGGGGATCCAATCCCCGCAGCTTCTGATTAACTCAAGTGAAGGCAGGCTGATGGCATCGCGCCACCGCCTGACCGCCGTTCATTGCCAATGGGGAAGGCAGTGAGCCAAGGCAGTTCCGGCAAACACCGGACTCGGTGAGGCAGGGAGGCGCGGTATGGGACGTGTGCAGTTGATGCTGGACGACCAGCTTTACGAAGTGCTGCGGCAGGCCGCCCAGGCCAACCGCTTGAGCCTGGAAGAAGAATGCCTGCGGCGGCTGGACGGCGGTACGCGGCGCTCGCGCTACGTACAGGCGCTGGTCGAGGAGTTGCGAGCTGACCAGGCCCAGGCCCAGGAGCAGGCGCGCAGCCAGCGGTCATTTGGGTAATGGCGGCTGGCGGGCCAGCCTCACTTCATCCCGCAGTCTTGAGCGGTATAGCGGTGCGTGGCCACCGGCTTCTTGGTTTTGTACTCAGTGAAGTCATACCGCATGATCGCGCCTTGGGCCATCAGCTTGCGAAAGCCTGGGTCACGGCACACGCTGGCGCCCAGCTGCAGGTAAACCGTTTGCGGGTTGGCGCGCATTTGCGCGGCATGGCTGGGTTGTACGGCGAGGTGGTCGATCAGCTCTTTGCCTTGCACGGTGAAGCCTTGGTCAAGGATGTCTTCATTGATGGCGCGGGGGGTGCCAACGCTGCTCTCCTTGGCTACCTTCTGCAGCAACTGGGTCAGGTTGTAGTCCTGCGCGGAAGCCGCGTGGGCGGCCATCGGCGCAAGGAGCAGGCCAACGAGTGGAACGGTAAAGCGCAGCATTAATGCCTCCTGTGGCAGGGCGGTGAGCAGGCCGTTGGACCGGCCCAGCGCGCCAGTGTTCAAATGCGCCCAGCGTATACCCTTGCCCGCGCTTCAACCAGCCAGCGGGCTGCATTCTTTAAGGGCGCTGGGCAAGGTAGACTGCGCGCCTTGCCCGATCATCAGGTTCGCCATGCACCACGCTGTTTCCCGCCTGCGCCAAGCGCGCCTGGCCCGCAGTACCAAACCCTTCATTGCCCGGGGCTCGCGCGCCGAACGTTGCCCCCAGTGCCGGGTGGTGCCTGGCTATTGCCTGTGCGCCTGGCGCCCGCAAGTCCCCAGCCAGGCTGGCATGTGCCTGATCATGCACGACGTCGAGGCGCTCAAGCCCACCAACACCGGCTGGTTGATCGCCGACGTGGTGGCCGACACCTACGCCTTCGGCTGGTCGCGCATTGAGGTCGACCCACAGTTGCTGGCGCTGCTCGATGATCCCACCTGGCAGCCCTATATCGTGTTCCCCGAGGAATTCGGCCAGGGCCGTGAGGTGGTCCAGCAGGTCAGCGCGGCCCCGGGCAAGCGCCCGTTGTTCGTGCTGCTCGATGCCACCTGGACCGAAGCCCGCAAGATGTTTCGCAAAAGCCCGTACCTGGAACGCTTCCCGGTGCTGAGCCTGAGCCCTGAGCAGTTGTCGCGCTACACCCTGCGCCGCTCGCGGCGCAGCGACCACTTCTGCACCGCGGAAGTCGGCGCCATGTGCCTGAGCCTGGCCGGCGATGAAGCCGCGTCGTTGGCGCTAGACGACTGGCTCGATGCCTTCAGCGGGCATTACCTGGCCGCCAAGTTCCAGCGCCCGATCAACGAGGACGACGCCCTGCACCAGCGCCTGCTAGCTCTGCGCTGAGCGCCCTGGGCGGTGCGGCCAGAGTTGCGCCAGCAGCATGCCGGCGAGCATCAACGCGCAGCCCAGGTAGCCGCGGCCGCTGAGCTGCTCACCGAGAAACAGCGCGCCGGCCAGGGCGGCGAACACCGCCTCCAGCGAGAAGATCACCGCCGCATGGGAGGCGATCGCGCCCTTCTGGCTGACCACCTGCAAGGTGTAGCCCAGGCCCACCGACACCACCCCGCCGTACAGCAACGCCGGCCCGGCGGCCACTATCGCCGCGGCGTTCAGCGGTTCGAAGCACAGCGCCAGCAGCAGGCTGGCCACGGCGCAGAAGGCAAACTGCAGGAACGCCAGGCGCAGCACGTCGTGGCGGTTGGAAAACACCCCCACCAGCAGCACATGGCCGCCCCAGGCGAACGCGCCCAGCAGTTGCAGCCAGTCGCCGCTGGCCACCTGCAGGCCGTTGGTCACGCTCAGCAGGTACATGCCGAGCACTGCCAGCGCCGCCCCCAGCCAGGTGCCCAGGCCGGTGGCGTGGCCCAGCAGCAGGCCAATCAGCGGCACGATGATCACGTACAGGCCGGTGATGAAGCCGGCGTTGGTGACGCTGGTGAACAACAGGCCCACCTGTTGCAGGTTGATGCCCAGCGCCAGTGCCAGGCCCATCGCCGCGCCAGCCAACAACAAGCCCCGGTCGGTAAACGGCTCGCGGCCTTCCGGGCTTTGCCGGGCGATCAACGGCCACAGGCACAGCGCGCCCAATAGAAAGCGCAGGCCGGAGAAAAGAAACGGCCCGATGTGTTCCATCGCCGCGCTTTGCGCCACGAAGGCCGTGCCCCAGATAAAGGCAGTGAGCAGCATCAGCGCGTCAGCGCGCAGGGTAGAGCGTTGCATGGCGTTTGGCCTTTCCTTAGGGCAAAGCCCTGCACTGTGCCTGAGGCGTTTGGCCTTGACCACCCCGGCCCGCCTCGGCATGCTTGGCGCGCCCGAGCTTGGAAGCCTACGCCGATGGCCACTTACAACATCCTCATCGCCGATGATCACCCGTTGTTTCGCAGCGCTTTGCGCCAGGCCCTGAGCTTGGGCCTGGGCGATGCCGCGCGCTGGGTCGAGGTGGCGAGCATTGCCGAGCTCGAAGCCCAACTGGCGGAAAAAACCGACTGGGACCTGGTCCTGCTCGACCTCAACATGCCCGGCGCCTATGGGTTTTCCGGGTTGGTACTGCTGCGCGGGCAGTACCCCCACATCCCGGTGGTGATGGTCTCGGCCCAGGATGAAGCCAGCGTGGTGGTGCGCGCCCGGGAGTTCGGCGCCAGCGGGTTCATCCCTAAGGCGAGCACCCTGGAGGTGATCCAGGGCGCCGTGCGCCATGTGCTCGAGGGCGAAGAGTGGTGGCCACCGCAGGCGTTCGACGCCGTTGCGCTGTCGCCGGAGGCCCGTGCCGCCAGCGAAGGCCTGGCAGCGCTGACCCCGCAGCAGTTCCGGGTGCTGACGATGGTCTGCGAGGGCTTGTTGAACAAGCAGATCGCTTTCGAACTGAACGTCTCGGAGGCGACCATCAAGGCCCATGTTACGGCGATTTTTCGCAAGCTGAACGTGCGCACCCGCACCCAGGCCGCGCTTTTGTTACAACAGTTGGAGTCTGTACCCTCCGCTTAGCGTTTTTTCACTGTTTTTTGACCGCTGAACCGCTAAGGTGCATGCCTCTGTAGGCTCCAGGGCATGGGCATGTCTCCATACAAAGGCCAAACCGGCCTCAAACGAATCTTCAACGCCGCGGGTTACTCACTTGATGGCCTGCGCGCGGCGTTCACCGGCGAGGCAGCGTTCCGCCAATTGGTGCTGCTCAACGTGGTGCTGGTGCCGCTCACCTTCCTGCTGCACGTGAGCCGCGTCGAGCGCGCCATCCTGATTATGGCCTGCCTGCTGGCGCTGATCGTCGAGCTGGTCAATTCGGCCATCGAGGCGGCCATCGATCGCATCTCGCTGGAGCGCCACCCGTTGTCGAAAAGTGCCAAAGACATGGGCAGCGCCGCCCAGTTGGTCGCGCTGGGCATGATCGCCATCGTCTGGGCGGTGGTGCTGCTCTAACCTCAGGCAATCGCCGGCAACACGATTTCGTCGCTGCGCTGCACGCCGGCGGTGAAGGTGCGGCACAGCTCGAGAAACTCGCGCATGGCCGAAGTCTGGTACTTGCGCTTGTGCCATATAAAGAAAAACTGCCGCGCCAGGTCCAGCCCGGGCGTGGCCACCGGCACCAGGCTGCCGCGGCGGAACGCATCGCGCAGCGCCAGCCGTGAAATACAGCCAATCCCCAGCCCCGACTCCACGGCCCGCTTGATCGCCTCGGTGTGTTCCAGCTCCAGGCGGATGTTCAGGCTGTTGCGGTGGTGGCGCATGGCTTGGTCGAAGGTCAGGCGGGTGCCGGAACCTTGTTCTCGAAGAATCCACGCTTCGCGGGTCAGCGCCTCCAGGCTGGCTTCGCCGCGGGCGGCCAGCGGGTGGTGCGGCGAGCAGAACACCACCAGTTCATCCTCCACCCAGGGCTGCACTTCGAGGTCAGGGTGGTTGCAGTCGCCTTCGATCAGCCCCAGGTCGATCTCGTAATGGGCTACCTGGGCGACTATGTTGGCGGTGTTCTGCACGTGCAGCTTGACCTGGCTTTCCGGGTGCACCTGCATGTAGCTGCCGATCAGCAGCGTGGCCAGGTAGTTGCCGATGGTCAGGGTGGCGCCCACCACCAGCGAGCCGAAGGCAGACTTACCGCCAAGCAGGTCTTCGATTTCCTTGGCTTGGTCGAGCAACGCCACGGCCTGCGGCAACAGCTGCTCGCCCAGGGCGTTGAGGCTCAGGCGTTTGCCGGCGCGGTCGAACAGTTGGCAGCTGGATTGGCGCTCGAGTTCAGCGATGGAGGTGCTGGCCGCCGACTGCGACAGCGCCAGTTGCGACGCGGCGCGGGAAACGCTCTCGTGCTGGGCGACGGCGACGAACACTTGTAATTGCCTGAGAGTAAATCGCATATCGATATAACCGATTACCTATATCTTGATAATCCATTTAACAGATATTATCCACGCCACTAGAATACCGCGCAATCGCGCCCGCCCGCGGCGTACGCCTTTTCTCCGGAGTTTTTGGCTAATGAGCAACTTCAACCACGAACGCGTTCTCAGTGTTCACCACTGGAACGACACCCTGTTCAGCTTCAAGTGCACCCGCGACCCGGGCCTGCGCTTCGAGAACGGCCAGTTCGTGATGATCGGCCTGCAGCAGCCCAACGGCCGCCCGTTGATGCGCGCTTACTCCATCGCCAGCCCGAACTGGGAAGAGCACCTGGAGTTCTTCAGCATCAAGGTGCCTGATGGCCCGTTGACCTCGCAGCTGCAGCACCTGAAAGAAGGTGACGAAGTGCTGATCAGCAAGAAGCCCACCGGCACCCTGGTGCTCGACGACCTCAACCCCGGCAAGCACCTGTACCTGCTCAGCACCGGTACCGGCCTGGCGCCGTTCATGAGCGTCATCCAGGACCCAGAAAGCTACGAGCGCTTCGAAAAAGTCATCCTGATCCACGGCGTGCGCTACGTGAACGAAGTGGCCTACGAGCAGTTCATCACCGACGTGCTGCCGAACAACGAGTTCTTCGGCGAGGCGGTGCGTGAAAAGCTCATCTACTACCCCACCGTGACCCGCGAGCCGTTCCGCAACCAGGGCCGCCTGACCGACCTGATGCGCAATGGCAAGCTGTTCGACGACCTGGGCCTGCCACCGATCAACCCACGCGACGACCGCGCGATGATCTGCGGCAGCCCGAGCATGCTCGACGAAACCAGCGAAGTGCTCGACAGCTTCGGCCTGAAGATTTCGCCGCGCATGCGTGAACCGGGGGATTACCTGATCGAGCGTGCGTTCGTCGAGAAGTAAGCCGGGTGCGGGACCGAAAAAAAGGCAGGCCTGATGGCCTGCCTTTTTTGTGCACGGCTTTCGGGCCCTTCGCCGGCCTCCCACCAGATTTGTGTAACTCCTTGATTGACGAGGCAATACAGAACCCGTGGGAGGCCGTGGTCCGGCACTCTGGCTGTGCCGGGCGAAGGGCCAGCTAGGTCATGCGCTCAGTAAAACCACCCAGGAAAATCAGGGCTTTTCACCCTCGATTTAACGCAGCCAGAGTGCCGGACCACGGCTTCCTACTGGATGAGCTGGGCCTTACGCCACCCCCAACACCTGAATCACCCCCGCCTGGGGATAATGCCAGCGCACCTCTACATCCCACAGGCGCACCCCGTAGCGCCGCTCTGGCGTGGGCGTTTGGTAGGCCGGGCGGGGGTCTTGCGCCAGGCATTGCTCGATCAGCGCCACCAACGGCTCGCCCAGGCGCTCGCTATGGGCGTGGGCGCTGGCCAGTGCCTCGGCGGCCCAGCCCACCTGGATCAACCCCGGCGCCTCGGCCGCCATGCTGTTGCGCGCGCCGGCCACGGCGTCGGCGTAGGGCACGTAGGGCTTGATGTCGAGCACCGGGGTGCCGTCGAGCAAGTCGATGCCGGAGAGGTACAACCGCCCCGGTTCTACCCGCTCCAGGCGCACCACCGACTGGCCGATGCCGTTGGGCCGGTGGGTGGCGCGGGTGGCGAACACGCCCATGCTGCGGTTGCCGCCCAGCCGCGGTGGGCGCACCTTCAAGCGCGGGGTGGCTTCCAGCGCCTGGTGGAACAGGAACAACAGCCACACATGGCTGACCTGCTCCAAACCCTGCACGGCGTCGCCGTTGTCGAACGGCGGCAGCAGCTCAAGCACCCCGCGCGCTGCGGGGGCCAGGGCCGGTTGGCGGGGGATGGCGAACTTCTCTTTGAAGCAACTGCGTACGTAGCCGACCGGCTCGACCTGGTGCGGCATGTTACGGGCGCACGCGCTGGGTCAGGCCCTTGAGGAAGTTGCGCAGCAGTTGGTCGCCGCAGGGCCGGAAGTTGTTGTGGCCCTCTTTGCGGAACAGCGCGCTGAGCTCTGGCTTGCTCACCGCGAAGCCCACGCTGTCGAGCACCTGGCGCACGTCGTCTTCCTTCAGCTCGAAGGCCACGCGCAGTTTTTTCAGTACGTCGTTGTTGTTCACCGGCAGCACGATCGGCAGCGGCGGGCGGCTGTCGTCCTTGCCACGCTTGTGGAACACCAGGCCGTCGAGAAAATGCGCCATGACCCGGTCCGGGCAACGCAGGTAGCCGGCTTCTTCTTCCTTCTTCAGGTACAGGGCCACCTCGGCGACGGCGACCTCATGGCCGCCAAGGCGGATGATGTCGACCAGCTTGCCGTCGCTGATGTTGAGCATATAGCGCACGCTGCGCAGTACATCGTTGTGGATCATCGGGGTGCCCGGGCCTTCTGGCGAAAAACGCCCATTGTAGCGCAAGCGCTCAGGCGATTCTGGCCTGGGCGTGGTTCAGCCGCAGGTGCAGCAGCGGGTAGGGTTGGCCGAGGCCGTCGAAATCGCTGCGGCCGACCACCTCGAACCCCTGGCGCAGGTAAAAGCCCAGGGCCTGTGGGTTCTGTTCGTTGACGTCCAGTTCAGTGGCGTTGAACTGCTCCACCGCGTGCCACAGCAGCAGTTTGCCCACGCCCTGGCCGCGGCGGGCAGGGTCGATGAAGAGCATCTCTACCCGGCCGTGGCTAACGCCCACGAAGCCGGCGATGCGCCGCTGGCGGTCGACCGCGCAGGCGAGCATCACCAGGTACAGGTAATGATCGGCGATCAACGGTTTGATCTGGTCGATATAGGCTTGCGGCAGAAAGTGGTGGGTGGCGCGGACCGAGGCGTCCCACAGTTTGACCAGGGCGGGGTATTCAGCCAGGCGTGGGGTCTGGATGCGAAAGGGCGGTTGCATGACGGGAGTCTCCATGACGGGTCACGCCATGGAGTATAGAAAGGCTGGCCGGCTTTGCCGGCCAGGGGTCAGACGGTTTCAGCCCAGAGGTCGTACTCGTCGGCGTCGGTGATGCGGCAGCGCACCTTGTCGCCCGGCTTGAGGTCGCGGTCGCTGTTGATGTACACGTTGCCGTCGATTTCCGGGGCATCGAAGAAACTGCGGCCGATCGGGCCCTGCTCGTCGACTTCGTCGATCAGCACGTCGATTTCACGGCCAACACGCAGTTGCAGGCGGGCCGCGCTGATCGCTTGCTGGTGGGCCATGAAGCGGTCCCAGCGGTCTTGCTTGACGTCGTCCGGCACGATGCCATCGAGCAGGTTGGCCGGCGCGCCGTCTACCGGCGAGTACTGGAAGCAGCCCACGCGGTCGAGCTGGGCTTCGCTGAGCCAGTCGAGCAGGTACTGGAAGTCTTCTTCGGTTTCGCCCGGGAAGCCGACGATGAACGTGGAGCGGATGATCAGGTCTGGGCACTGCTCGCGCCACTTCTTGATGCGCGCCAGGGTTTTGTCTTCGAAGGCCGGGCGTTTCATCGCCTTGAGCACTTTCGGGCTGGCGTGCTGGAAGGGGATGTCGAGGTACGGGAGGATCTTCCCTTCGGCCATCAGTGGGATGATTTCATCCACGTGCGGGTACGGGTACACGTAGTGCAGGCGCACCCACACGCCGAGGGTGGCCAGCGCCTGGCACAGTTCGGTCATGCGGGTTTTCACCGGCTGGCCGTTCCAGAAACCGGTGCGGTATTTAACGTCGACGCCATAGGCACTGGTGTCCTGGGAGATCACCAGCAGTTCCTTGACCCCGGCCTTGACCAGCCGTTGGGCCTCATCGAGCACTTCGCCGACCGGGCGCGAGACCAGCTTGCCGCGCATCGACGGGATGATGCAGAAGCTGCAGCTGTGGTTGCAGCCTTCGGAAATCTTCAAGTAGGCGTAATGGCGCGGGGTGAGCTTCACGCCCTGCGGCGGCACCAGGTCGATCAGCGGGTTGTGCTCGAGCTTGGGCGGTACCACCTCGTGCACGGCGTTGACCACCTGCTCGTACTGCTGCGGGCCGGTGACCGCGAGCACGCTGGGGTGCACGTCACGGATGGCGCTTTCTTCCACGCCCATGCAACCGGTGACGATCACCCGGCCGTTTTCGGCGATGGCTTCGCCGATCACTTCGAGCGATTCGGCCTTGGCGCTGTCAATGAAGCCGCAGGTGTTGACCACCACCACGTCGGCGTCCTGGTAGGTGGGCACGACTTCGTAGCCTTCCATGCGCAGTTGGGTCAGGATGCGCTCGGAGTCGACGAGGGCCTTCGGGCAGCCGAGGCTGACGAAACCGACCTTCGGCGTGGCGGTTGGGGTGCTGGTGGGCATGGCTAACCTCGGTATTGATAGGCGGCGCAGGGGGCCTGCGCGAGGGCGCTGATGCGCCTCTGATCAAAAAGTGCGCAATTCTAGCGATGCCCGCCGCGCTTTGCCAGCGTTTGGTGGGAGAAATGCGACGAGTGCTGCGCTATGCTTCGCCGCGTTGCGCAGCCACAGGTTGCGCACGGCTTCAATCCGGCTTCTGCCTATTCTGGCAGGGCCGACCACAGGCTGCAGGAGAAGTGGATGGGTCACGCAAGCAGTGAGGTTGGGCAAGGCCATGGCGCCGCCCGGCCACTGAGTATTCTGGTAGCCGCGGTGGGCGTTGTGTATGGCGACATCGGCACCAGCCCGCTGTACACCCTCAAAGAGGTGTTCGGCGGTGGCTATGGTGTGGCCGTCAGCCATGACGGCGTGCTGGGCATCCTCTCGTTGATCTTCTGGGCGTTGATCTGGGTGGTCTCGATCAAATACGTGCTGTTCGTGCTGCGCGCCGACAACCAGGGCGAGGGCGGCACCATGGCGCTGTTGTCGCTGGCCCGCCGCGCGGCCCAGGGCTACCCGCGGCTCAGCGCGGTGCTGGTGGTGTTCGGCCTGTGCGGCACGGCGCTGTTCTATGGCGACAGCATGATCACCCCGGCGGTGTCGGTGCTGTCGGCGGTGGAGGGGGTAGAGCTGGTGGTCGATGGCATCGAGCACTGGGTGGTGCCGGTGGCGCTGGTGATCCTGATCGGCCTGTTCGTGCTGCAAAAGCACGGCACCGCGCAGATCGGCAAGCTGTTCGGCCCGGTGATGGTCTGCTGGTTCGTGGTGCTGGGCCTGCTGGGGCTCTATGGCATCCACGAGCACCCTGAGGTGCTCAAGGCGCTGAACCCGGGCTGGGCGGTGAACTTCTTCGTGGTGCGCCCGGGCATCAGCGTGTCGGTGCTGGGCGCGGTAGTGCTGGCCCTGACCGGCGCCGAGGCGCTGTACGCCGACATGGGCCACTTCGGCCGCAAGCCGATCGCCCGCGCCTGGTTCGCTTTGGTGCTGCCGGGGCTTGTGCTCAACTACTTCGGCCAGGGCGCGTTGCTGCTGGGCGATGCCGAGGCGGTGCGCAACCCGTTCTTCCTGCTGGCGCCGAGCTGGGCGCTGATCCCGATGATCGTGTTGTCTACGGTGGCCACGGTGATCGCCTCGCAAGCGGTGATTTCCGGGGCCTTCTCCCTGACCCACCAGGCAATCCAACTGGGTTACATCCCCCGGATGCACATCCAGCACACCTCCAGCAGTGAGCAGGGGCAGATCTACATCAGCGCGGTGAACTGGACACTGATGGTCGGGGTGATCCTGCTGGTGCTGGGGTTCGAGTCGTCTGGCGCGCTGGCCTCGGCCTACGGCGTGGCGGTGACCGGCACCATGCTGTGCACCACGGTGATGATGTCGGTGGTGATCCTGCGCCTGTGGAAGTGGCCACCGCTGCTCAGCGTGCCGATGCTGCTGGGGTTCCTCGCGGTCGACCTGCTGTTCTTCACCGCCAACGTGCCGAAGATCATCCAGGGCGGCGCCTTCCCGGTGGTGGCGGGGATCGCGCTGTTCATCCTGATGAGCACCTGGAAGCGCGGCAAGCAGTTGCTGATGGACCGCATCGACGAAGGCAGCCTGCCGCTGCCGATCTTCATCGGCAGTATCCGCGTGCAGCCGCCACACCGGGTGCAGGGCACCGCGGTGTTCCTTACTGCTCGCCCGGATGCCGTGCCCCACGCGCTGTTGCATAACCTGTTGCACAACCAGGTGCTGCACGAGCAGGTAGTCCTGCTGACGGTGGTCAACGAAGACACCCCACGGGTGCCCCGTGAACAGCGTTTCGAGGTCGAGGCCTACGGTGAGGGGTTCTTCCGGGTGCTGCTGCACTACGGTTTCATGGACGAGCCTGATGTACCTGCCGCGCTGGCGCTGTGTCATCTCGAGGGGCTCGACTTCAGCCCGATGCGCACCACGTACTTCCTCAGTCGTGAAACGGTGATTTCGTCGAAGCTCAAGGGCATGGCCCGTTGGCGCGAAAGCCTGTTCGCCTTCATGCTGAAGAACGCCAACGGCAACCTGAAGTTCTTCAGGCTGCCGCTGAACCGGGTGATCGAGCTGGGGACGCAGGTGGAGATATGAGCAACCCCAGGGCCTTTGGCCCTGGGGTTAGTTGGAAGGGGGAAGCGGCAAGGGGCAAGTGGTGGTGTGGGGGCTTGGCGTTTTGGGGGTTGGGCGCTTTTGGCTTTTGGCTTTTGGCTTTTGGCTTTTGGCTTTTAGCTTTTAGCTTGCCGCTTGCCGCTTCCCCCACTACCGTTCGGCCTTGATCCACCCATTGATCACCGCCAGCAGCTTCTGGGTCAGCGCTGGGTAGTTTTCGTCGAAGTGGTGGCCGCCTGGCAGCTTGAGCTTCTGGCCCACCGCGGTGGTGTCAGTGCAGCCGCTCTCGGCGGTTTCTTCCTCGCCGTATACGCACAGCACTTTCTCGGGCGGTAGCTTGGCCATTTCCGGGCCGGTGGGGGCTTCTTTGCCTTCCTGGCCCAGCCAGCCTTCTACTTCGATCTCAAAGCTGCCACTGCGGGCGAATGCCAGCAGGATCAGGCCATCCACGCGCTTCTGGTCGTCTTCGCCGAGGCGGTTGTAGATCGCTGGCAGCACGTCGGCGCCAAAGGAATAGCCGGCGAGGATGAAGTGCTTGGCGTTCCACTTGTGCCGGTAGTACTCCATCACCTCGGACAAATCCTCGGCGCTTTCCTCCGGGGCCTTGTGCTGCCAGTAGTAGCGCAAGGTGTCGATGCCAACCACGGGGTAGCCCAACTGTGCCATGTCGCCGGCCACGTCTTTGTCGAGGTCGCGCCAGCCGCCGTCGCCAGACAGGAACAGGGTCACCGTGTCGCCTGGGGTGCCGGTGGCAGGTACTTCGACCACGGGCATTTTCAGGGTGGGCGCGGCTTCACCGAGCAGGGCGCGGGCCAGTTGGGCCTTGAGCAGTTCCGGCAGCTTCACGTCGTAGTCGGAAATACTGTTCTCAGCGTTGGGCTGGGCCCGCACCAGCAGCGAGCCGGTGTCGTCTGGCCAGTCGTTCCAAGCCACGTACCAGTGGCCGTGGTCGGCCTTTTGCGCCAGCGGTGGTTTGCAGGTTTGCTCGTCGCGGGCGAAGTCGACCGACACCGCCTTGGCCTTGTCGTTGCTTTGCCCGGCCAGCCAGTTCCAGGCCTGGCTGGCGCCCACGGCGATACCGCCGACCACGTTGGGGGTATGGCCCAGTTGCTTGAGGCCGGCGTCGAAGGCGGCCTGCTGCAGCTTGCAGTCGGCCGGCAGCACCACCTGCACGATGCGCGCGGCGGCCTGGCGGCTTACGTCGGCCAGTTGTTTGTCGGCCATGGCTTGCTCCGGCGGCACCAGCAGCAGCACGTAGTTTTGCGCGCTCTGGCCCGGCACCACCTGGGTCGCCGGGCTGCCGTCGGTGAGTTTTACCGCTTGCAGGGTCGGTGCCGGCACCGGCCGGCTCCACCACCAGTAGCCGGCGCCCGCCAGTGCCAACAGCACCACCAGGATAATCAGGACTACGCGCCAGTAACGTCGAATCATCAGCGTTTCACCAATCCAGTCAGGCCGCCCGCGATCAGGGCGGCAGTGTCGGCCAATGCCACCAGCGGGTCGAGGCCCGCCGGCACGGCCATGTAGCGGGGTTCCCAGTCGGGTTGGAACTTGTCCTTGAAGCGCCGCAACCCCTGGAAGTTATACAGTTGCTCGCCGCGGCTGAACACCATCGAGCCCAAGCGCTGGGTGAGCGGGGCACCCTTGCGTGGCTGCAGGCCCGACAGCGGCACCATGCCCAGGCTGAACTTGTCGTAGCCGGCGGCTTTGTAATGCTGGATCAACCCGACCATCATGAATTCCATGGTCAGCTTCGGCGCCTCGGGGTGCGAGCGCATCAGGTCGAGGCTGGCCAACTGCTTGCTGTCGGTTTCGAGCAGGTTGGCAAAGGCCACCGGGTGCCCTTCGAAGTGGATGATCACGATGCGGAAGTGCTTCAGGTACTCCGGGCTGAAGCGCCCGAGGGAGAAGCCTTTCTCGCGCACGTTCTTGCCCAGCAGCCAGGCGTCGGAAATCACCTTCAGCTCGTCGAGCGGCGCCTGGCCGTTTTCGTACACCTCCATCGACAACCCGTCGCGGGTGCCGCGGTTCCAGGTGTAGCGCAGGTCTTTCATCTCCTTGCCCTTGGCTTCGAGGTCGAAGCGCTGCAGGTCGACCCGGGCTTCCTCGCCCAGTTTGATGGCGGTCAGGCCGATGTCCATATAGAAGGGCAGGTTCTCCGCGCGCACCTGGTAGAACACCGGGCGGGCGTGGTGAAAGTCGCACAGGTCGCGGAACTGCCAGATCATCTCGGCGCGCGGCTGGGTCGGCCCGATCGGGTCGTACAGCGCCACCAGGCTGCGGCCGCGGCGGGCATACATGATGAAGGCTTTGTCTTGCGGGTGGAACAGCAGGGCTTTGTCGCCGGTCAGGGCCAGGCCGCCGTCGGGCTGGTGCGAGGCCTTGAGGATGTTCGCCGCGCGCTCGAGTTCTTCATGGTTGGGCAGGTGGATCACCGGCCGCGCGGTGCGCAGCAGCCAGGTCAGGGCGACGATGATTAACAGCACCGCGCTGCCCAGGGCCGAGCGCAGGCCGCGTGGGGCGTCGGCATCAAGCGCGAACTGCCACCACAAGGTATTGCTGTAGGGTACGTCCTGGTAGGCGAAGAACAGCAGCCAGATCGACGCGCCCACCACACAGGCCGCGGCCAGCAGGAACAACGGCGACAGCGGCAGCTCGGTGAGCCGGCTGGGGCGGTAGAACGAGCGGCGGAAGATACTCAGCAGCGAGGCGGTGATGATCAAAATGCTCGCTTCTTCCCAGTCGAAGCCTTTGAGCAGCGACATCAGCGCGCCGGCCAGCAACATGACCATGGTCAGCATCCAGGCGGCCGACAAGCGCCGGCGCAGGCCCTGGGCAAGCAACAGGCAAAGCACGCCGATCAGGCTGGCGATGAAGTGCGAGGCGTCGATCAGCCGGTGCGGCAGCAAAAAGCCCATGTGCTCGAGGCGGGTGTCGATTTCCGGGGTGGTACCGGAAAACAGCAACACCACGCCGGAGAGAAACACCAGCACCGCCAGGATCGGCGCCGCCAGGCCCGAGGCCACGCGAATGGCCTGGCGGGCGAACAGCAAACGCTTGCCTTCGTTGATCAGCAGCACCAGGCACGCCACCAGGAACGGCAGCACCACGTAGATCAGCCGGTACAGCAGCAGCGCGGCGGCCAGTGGCGCGGCGCCCAGTTCGTTGGTGAACGCCGCCAGCAGGATGGCTTCGAACACGCCGACCCCGCCCGGCACGTGGCTGAGCACGCCGGCGGCCAGCGCCAACAGGTACACCAGCACGAAGGCGCCGAACGGTGGGGTTTCCGGCAGCAGGCAGTACAGCACGGTGGCGGCCACGGCGACGTCGAGCGCGGTGATCACCAACTGCAGCAGGGTCAGCTTGACCGACGGCAAGCGCAGCGTGCGGCTGCCGACCTTCACCACTAGGTTGTGCGGGTAGGGTTGTTCCTCGACGCGGCGGCGGTACACGCCCACCGCCAAGGCAATGAACAGCGCCAGCACCACCACTGCCAGCAGGCCGAGCAGTGGCGCCGGCAAGCGCAGCGCGGTGGCGGCGGCGTTGACATCGCTGAGGGTGGCCAGCGCGGCCAGCGGCGGCAGCGCGCAACCCAGCGACAACGCGGCAAACAACGACATCCGCGCGACTTCACCGGCCCCCACGCCCAGGCGTGAGTACAGGCGGTAGCGCACCGACCCGCCCGACAACAACGCCAGGCCCACGGCGTTGCCGATGGCAAAGGCGGTAAAGCCGCCCAGCGCCAGCGACCGTGGCTTGAGCGGCGCGCCCGCGTAACGGGCGGCAGACCATTCATAGCCGAGCAGGATGATGAACCCCAGCACCGTGGCGGCGAAGGCGCCCGCCAAGGCGTGCTTGGGGGTGCCGAGCACGGCGTCGTGCAGGGCATAGATGTCGAGTTCGGCGAGCAGGTGCCGGCAGGCGAGCAGCGCCACCGCGAACATCAGCAACGTAACGCCCAGGCCAATCGGCTGGCGGTTACGGCTCAGCCATTCGAGGCCGCGCAGGCGGGCCGAGGAGGGCGGGGGAGGTACGGCCGTGGTGTCGTTTACTTCAGGCGTTTCAGGGCGCATCAATAGCCTCGCGGATTGTGCGCCGGATGTGGGTATCCAGCCAACTCACCAATCCCTTCGATGTAAATGTGCCGGGATATTACCCCGTTGGTCGATACACTGCGACCAGACCCATCAGCTATAGGGCAAGTTTCATGGATATTCCAGCCGCGCGAGGTGCCTGGCGCCGGGGCGGCTGGCTAAGCCCTTGAGGGGTGGGCAGTTTTTTGCAGGCAAAAAAAAGCCACCTTTAAAAGGTGGCCTTTTTCATGTTGGTTGCGGGAGCCGGATTTGAACCGACGACCTTCGGGTTATGAGCCCGACGAGCTACCAGGCTGCTCCATCCCGCGTCATTGGTGGCGAATTCTACAGCATCCGCCTTGCTTGTCAAGGTATTGATTGCAAAAACATTTTTGGCAATCCAAGCCTCAACGAAAAATGCCACCCGAAGGTGGCATTCATCTTGATTTGGTTGCGGGAGCCGGATTTGAACCGACGACCTTCGGGTTATGAGCCCGACGAGCTACCAGGCTGCTCCATCCCGCGCCAGTGGTGTGCATTCTACGCAAACGCGTTGGGCTGTCAATCTGTTTTTACAAAAAAGCGCTTCTTGTTCAATTATTTAGCGCACGCCGCCGGGGCGGGGCAGGGCTACCGCTCGGCGAGCGGGCTGGTTGCTGGCGTAAAACACTGTATATTTGATCACCTACGGTTACGTTCCTGTATGGCCATGGCCCAACGCAAAATCATCCACATCGACTGCGATTGTTTCTACGCCGCCATCGAGATGCGTGACGACCCGCGCCTGGCCGGCAAGCCCATGGCCGTGGGGGGCTCGGCAGACCGCCGCGGGGTGATCGCCACGTGCAATTACGAGGCGCGGGCCTATGGGGTCAAGTCCGCCATGGCCTCGCGCCATGCGCTGAAGCTGTGCCCTGACCTGACCATCGTGCGGCCGCGTTTCGACGCTTATAAAGAGGCGTCGCGAGACATTCACGACATCTTCCGCCAGTACACCGACCAGATCGAGCCACTGTCGCTCGACGAGGCCTACCTTGACGTGACCCAGTGCAGCCAGTTCGGCGGCAGCGCCACCCGCATCGCCGAAGACATCCGCCGCCAGGTGGCCCGGCGTTTGCGCATTACCGTGTCTGCCGGGGTGGCGCCGAACAAGTTCATCGCCAAGATCGCCAGCGACTGGCGCAAGCCCGACGGCTTGTTTGTGGTCACCCCGGCGCAGGTCGAGGCTTTTGTCGCGCAGTTGCCCGTGGCGCGCTTGCACGGGGTGGGCAAGGTCACGGCGGAAAAACTCCAGCGCATGGGCATCGAGCATTGCGGGCAACTGCGTGAGTGGCCGCGCTTGGCGCTGGTGCGCGAGTTCGGCAGTTTTGGCCAGCGCCTGCACGAGCTGGCCCAGGGCATCGACGAGCGCCCGGTGGAAAACGACAACCGCCGCCAGTCCGCCAGCGTGGAAAACACCTACGACCACGACCTGCCAGACCTGGCCAGTTGCCTGGCCAAACTCCCCGAGCTGATCGAAACCCTGGAGCAACGCCTGCAGCGGCTGGAGGGCAGCTACCGCCCGGGCAAGCCGTTCGTGAAGGTGAAGTTCCATGATTTCAGCCAGACCACCCTGGAGCAGGCCGGCGCGGCGCGCGATTTGTACAGCTACCAGCAGTTGTTGGGGCAGGCGTTTGCCCGTGGCGGCAAGCCGGTGCGGCTGTTGGGGGTGGGGGTGCGCTTGCATGATTTGCGCGCGGCGGTGCAGCAATTGGAGTTGTTTAGCGTGGTGTAGGTTTCAGGGGGCTTCGCCCGGCCTCGCTGGCATCCCGGCTGCGCCAGGCGAAGGGCCCTGAAACCGTTAACGCCCGCCCTGCCTCAACGCCGTCAAAAACTCATGCTGCAGTTGCGGGTCGTTCTGGGTCAGTTCGATCAGGCTTTGCTCCAGCTCATGGGCATCGTCTGGCAGCCCCAGCTGCGACAAGCGCTTGACTCGGCCCACCCACTGGCTCACTTCGTCGTCTTCGAGGTCGTCGTAGATCAACCCGCGCGCCTCCACCAGCTTGGCTTGCAGCCCCGGCGCCAGCGGCAGCCAGGCTTCGGCGCGGCTGTGGTCGTCGTCGTTCTCCACGCTCAGGCCCACCCGGGTGAGGCCGCGCAGGCTGCGCTCGGAGAACGGGTTGTCGAGCAGGTTCAGGTGCAGGTAACCCTTGGGGTCGGTGGCCAGCGAATACAGCTCGCGCCCGGCGCTGACTTCCACTGGGCGCTGGGCCCAGGGCTGGGTCACCACTTCCTGGCGCTTGTCGGTTTGCACTTCGTCGATGCCGGCAAGGTTTTGCTCGGCGCGGCCGTTGGACGGCATGTTCATGAACGGGTTGAGCCCAGACACCCCGTAGCTCAGCCAGTCGTGGGTCATGCTGCTGGGCAGGTGGCCCAGGGCGAACACGTTGGCCACGTTGGCACCGATACCGCCAACGAGTGCCACCGCCCCAGCGGGGATTTCGTACACCTTGCGCCACGGTTGGTAGGGGGTGTAGCGGTCGTAGCGGCGGGTGACCTCGAAGTCGGTGACCTCGAAGGTACGCTGCTCGGTCACGCGGATGCGCCGCCGCGACTGCTGCAATTGCGCGGGCTCCCCGGCGTCGATCACCAGGTGGTGGTCGACCAGGGTGCGTTCGGTGCGCTGCTCGTGGTCACTGCGCGGCGACATCGGGTTGGCGCAGCCGCTTAACAGCAGCGCGCAACCCAGCGTAGTGCCGGCCCATTGGCGGTAGGCTCGCATGGGCGGCACTCAGCGTTTAACGCGCGCAGCCAGGAACGCCAGTACGTCGGCGGCGTCGATGCTTTGCGCGTCGGCTTCGGTGCGGTGCTTGTACTCCAGCTTGCCCTCGGCCAGGCCGCGGTCGCTGACCACCAGGCGGTGCGGGATGCCGATCAGTTCCATGTCGGCGAACTTGATGCCCGGGCTGGTTTTCTTGTCGCGGTCGTCGAGCAGCACTTCGTAGCCGGCCGCGGTGAGCTGGGCGTACAGGGCGTCGGTCGCTTCGCGCACGGCGTCGGTTTCGTAGCGCAGCGGTACCAGGGCGACCTGGAACGGCGCCAGGGTGTCGTTCCAGATGATGCCTTTGTCGTCGTGGCGCTGTTCGATGGCGGCGGCCACCACGCGCGACACGCCGATGCCGTAGCAGCCCATGGCCAGGGTGACCGGCTTGCCGTTCTCGCCCAGCACCTGGCACTTCATCGCCTCGCTGTATTTGCTGCCCAGCTGGAAGATGTGGCCCACTTCGATGCCGCGCTTGATCACCAGGGTGCCCTGGCCATCGGGGCTTGGGTCGCCCTCGACGACGTTACGCAGGTCGGCCACTTCCGGCAGCGGCAGGTCGCGCTCCCAGTTCACGCCGAAGTAGTGCTTGTCGTCGATGTTCGCGCCCACGGCGAAGTCGCTCATCATCGCCACCGAGCGGTCGATCACCACTGGCAGCG
The DNA here is from genome assembly GCF_042958985.1 of Pseudomonas sp. NPDC007930. Lineage (NCBI taxonomy): Bacteria > Pseudomonadati > Pseudomonadota > Gammaproteobacteria > Pseudomonadales > Pseudomonadaceae > Pseudomonas > Pseudomonas sp. NPDC007930. The sequence goes on along the minus strand of NZ_JBIBKC010000004.1, from coordinate 265,454 downwards.
GCATGTTTAGCGGGCCCAGCGAGCCAGGGCCGGCGCCAACGATGGCGCGGATTTCCGCTTCGCCGGCCATCACCAGCGGCTCGGCCACCTGGGGCAGCTTGGTCGCCTTGATTTCGTTCAGTTCGTGGTCACCGCGGACCACCAGCACCACCAGCTTGCCAGCCTCGGCGGCGTGAACGATCAGGGTTTTCACCGTGCGCTCGATCGGCAGGCCATGGCCTTCGACCAGCGCGGCGATGGTCTTGGTGTTCGGCGTGTCGACCAGGCGCATGGCCTCGGTGGCCGCGGCGCGGGCGGTTTCCCGTGGGATGGCCTCGGCTTTTTCGATGTTGGCGGCGTAGTCGGAGGTGTCGCTGAAGATCACGTCGTCTTCACCGGAGCTGGCCAGCACGTGGAACTCGTGGGAGCCGGCGCCGCCGATCGAGCCGTTGTCGGCTTCGACCGGGCGGAAGTCCAGGCCCAGGCGGGTGAACACGTTGCAGTACGCCTGGTGCATGCGGTCGTAGGTGTGTTGCAGCGACGCCTGGTCGGCATGGAAGGAGTAGGCGTCTTTCATCACGAACTCGCGGCCGCGCATCAGGCCGAAGCGCGGGCGGATTTCGTCACGGAATTTGGTCTGGATCTGATACAGGTTCAGCGGCAGCTGTTTATAGCTGCTGAGCTCGTTGCGCATCAGGTCGGTGATCACTTCCTCGTGGGTCGGGCCCACGCAGAATTCACGGGCGTGGCGGTCTTTCAGGCGCAGCAGCTCGGGGCCGTACTGCACCCAGCGGCCGGATTCCTGCCACAGCTCGGCGGGCTGGATGGCCGGCATCAGCACCTCGAGGGCGCCGGCGGCGTTCATTTCTTCGCGCACGATCGCTTCCACCTTGCGCATCACCCGCAGGCCCATCGGCAGCCAGGTATAGAGGCCCGAGGCAAGCTTGCGGATCATCCCGGCGCGCAGCATCAGCTGGTGGCTGATCACCACCGCATCGGACGGGGTTTCTTTGAGGGTAGCGAGCAGGTATTGACTAGTGCGCATGGTAAACCAGTGTGTTTGCTGGGTTTTATGGGTTGCCGGCATTGTACGGCGCGGGCCGGGCGGCGTATACCCAAAGAAAAGCCCGGCGCGAAGGCCGGGCTCTCGGTGCAGCGGGCTTGCGCCTGGATTACAGGATCGAGATCGGGTAATCGACGATCAGGCGGAACTCGTTGGCGTCGCCGTCGGCCTGGTACTGGTTGGCGCTGTGCCAGGCTTGGCGGATGCGGAACGACAGGTCTTTGGCTGGGCCGCTTTGAACCACGTACTTGGCTTCCACGTTGGTCTCGTGGTGTTTGGCTTCACCATCAGCCGAGTAGTAGCTGTAGAACGGGTTGTTGACGGTGCCCTGAACGTTGTCGCCGCGGATGTGGCGGGCCATGAAGGTCAGGCCGGGTACACCGAAGCTGGCCATGTTCAGCTCGTACTGCAGCTTCCAGGAGCGCTCGCCCGGGCCGTTGAAGTCAGAGTATTGAACGGAGTTGGACAGGAAGATCGAGTCGCCGCCCTTGTTCGCGCCTTCGCCGCTGGTGCCTTCGCGGCCACCTACACCGATGTAGTCGAACGGGGTGTTGCCGTTGACCTTCTGGAAGCCCAGGGTCACGGTGTGCGCGGTCAGGAACGAGTACGAAGCTGCCAGCGAGAACGTGTTGTTGTTGATGTCGCCAGCGTTTTTGCTGCCTTCATCCTGAGTGTTGTAGTAGTTGAAGTCGAAGGCCAGCGATTGGTCGCCGCCCAACGGCATCACGTAGTTCACGTTCGCGTAGTATTGGTCCCAGATGTCTTCCAGTTTGGAAGCGTACAGGCCCAGGGTCAGTTGGTCGTTGACCGAGTAGCGGCCGCCGAGGTAATCAGCGCTCTTGGCAGCAACGCCAGCGTAGTTTGCGAACAGCTCGCCGTCACGGGCGGTGGTGTTCTGGCTGGTTGCCGAGTAGAAGTGGCCGCCTTCGAGGTCCAGGCCTGGCAGTTCGCTGCTCAGGATGGTAATACCGCTGGCGGTTTGCGGGTTCAGGCGGCTGCCGCCGACGGCGAATACCGGGCTGGTGGCAGGCTGCTGGTCACCGATCTTCAGCATGGTCTTGGAGAAGCGCAGTTTCAGCGCAGCGCCGGCCTTGCCGTACTCGGAGTTGTTGTCGCCATCGTCGAGAGTCAGGTTGCCCGAACCCGCGTAGCGGTCAGGGCCCCACAGTTTCACGCCGCCGTAGAAGAAGGCATCGACGCCTACGCCCACGGTGCCGGTGGTGAAGCCGGAGTTGTACACAGCTTGCAGGCCTTGGGTCCAGTCGCGCTGGTCGCTGCCGGAGTTGTGACCGCGGTTAAAGTAGTAGTTGCGAAGCAGCAGGTTCAGGCTGCTGTCTTCCACAAAGCCTTTGGCTTCAGACTGATCGCTAACAAACGGTGCTGCCATGGCCAGTTGCGAGGCTGCCGCCGCCGATACTGCCAGTGCGATTGCGCTCCACTTCATCACTCTCATCGTGACTTGCTCCTTTGGTTTTTAGGAAGATAGCTGCCGGCCTTTGGTTTTTTTACGGTCGGCTCTTCTTTTTCTTGCCGGCGCAACTTACATCACGCCAACGATTCTTTGCGATACAGGGTGAAGCGGCCTGGCGGCTTCTTTATGGCGATGTCGCTAACAGTTTCGCCAGTGTCGCTTCAGGGGCCTTCACTACGGCCACCTCGTTAACCAACTTCCGAAAGCGTTTTCCCGCCTGGGCCTGGCCCTTTACTTCGCCTTCGGAGCTTGCTGGATGATGTAGCAACAAGCGTGCTCAAACTCATGCCAGCCTCACGGATTTTTCACTTTTTTTTCGCATTCGCGGCGCGGGCCCAGCAAAACCGGGCATCGCGACCCTGGTGAAACGTTAAAATTCCGTAGGAGGAGTGGCAAATCTCTGCCGTGTGGCGCTGAGAAAACGTTACCCGTGCCACCGTATTTGCCGCGGGTTGGGGCCGGGAGTGCGCACTGGGAACGTGCCCGATGACCCCAAATGGTGCGAAAAGTAGCACTGGCAGCACTGAGGCTAGCCGAGCATGCGGGTAAAGCAAGTGGTTGAAGTGCATGCCCCTGAGTGGGCAAAACGGCCCTGGGTCGCGCGTTGGCGGCGAAGCGCCGGCAACCCGGCGCGCCGCCTGGCTTCGTGGCGGTGCCGGGCGGCCGCCGGCGTGCTGCCTCTTGGTGCGCCGCCGCGCACCGAGGGCGCTCGGCGTAGCGGGCGCGAGGGGGTATCCTTGGCGGACGTTTACCAACACGCCGAGGCGCCTACCTGTGTTTTCGCTCGATCCCCGTTTGCAGGCCGACACCCATCCGCTGGGTGATTTTCCGTTGTGCCGCCTGTTGCTCAGCAACGACAGCCAATACCCTTGGTTGATCCTGGTACCGCGCCGCGAAGGCATCGCCGAGATCTTCGAACTGCCGGCCAGCGAGCAGCAACAACTGTGGCAAGAGGCAACGCACCTGGGTGCCTGCGTGCAGCAGGCGTTTGGCGCCGACAAGGTGAATATCGCCGCCTTGGGCAACGTGGTGCGCCAGCTGCACGTGCACGTGATCGCGCGCTTTACCCATGACCCGGCCTGGCCAGCGCCGGTGTGGGGCAAGCTGCCGGCCAAGCCGTATCAGGCGGCCGAAGCCGATGCCCTGCGCGCGCGGCTGCAACCCCTGCTGGGCGAGGGTTTCATATGGGCGGCATAAGCATGCTGGAACTGCAGGAGCGCATCACCGAGCTGGAAACCCGCGGCGCGTTCCAGGATGACACCATTCAGGCCCTGAACGATGCGCTGGTGCAGCAACGGCGCGAACTCGACCACTTGCAGTTGCAAATGCGCGAGTTGATCCGGCGCTTCGAGGAGATGGCGGTACAAGTGCCCGGCGAGCCAGACGACGCGCCGCCGCCCCATTACTGATAGAGGCGGGGGCGCACCGGCGGCTTAGCGGCGGGCCGAGGTGGCGACGACGTCTTCGGCCTGCAGGCCTTTGTCGCGGTTCATGACGGAAAACTCCACGCGCTGGCCTTCGACCAGCACGCGGTGGCCTTCACCGCGGATGGCGCGAAAGTGCACGAAGATGTCATCGCCCGAGTCGCGCGAGATGAAACCGAAGCCCTTGGAGGTGTTGAACCACTTCACGGTGCCGGTATCGCGCTTGGCGGGGTCGTAATTGGCCGGTGGTGGCGCCAGGGTGTGTTTTTTCGGCAGGCTGGCGACCGCTTGCAGCACTACCGCCAGCGCGGTGGCCAGCAGGCTGAGCAACACCGCCGGTTGTTCGCCGACTACAGGCAGCGGCGCCAGCAGTACCAGCGCCTGGAGCACGGCGGCCAGCACCAGGGCGGCGCTGACGAATGCCTGCACGTGTTGGCGCGGGGCTTTTTTCCAGGTCGGCACGATGGGTGCCAGCAGCAGGTTGAGCAGGCCGATGAAGGCCAGGTAGATAGCATCGGGTTGATAAAGGAAGGGATCAGCCTCCGGATGCAGGCTGGGTATGAGCGACAGCGCCAGGGCGGCTGCGCCGGTGAGGGTGTGAACGATTTTCAACATGGTGCTTGACTCTTCTCAGGATCACGATTGAAAGCGGATCCCGGCAGGGCGGTCGGCAGATGAATGACACGGGAAAAACCTGGCGGGAACCTGCGCGGCGCTGCCGGGTGTTGAAGCCCAGCGAAACGCGCAGGCTTTATTTAACCGCAAAGCCCGCCCCTACTCAAACCCGCTGGGCGCCATGCCCAAGGATGTTGAGTTTCAGGGTGTAACACCTTTGCCTATACCCGCCATAGGCATAATCAAGCTGCCAGCGCCCGAGCAACTTGTTAAATTCGCTGAAAATATCAACCCATCCCGATGAAGGAAAATCCCATGGCTATCGATATCGGCATCAGTGAAGAACACCGCAAGGCCATCGTCGACGGGCTCTCGCGCCTGCTCTCGGACACCTACGTGCTCTACCTGAAAACCCACAACTTCCACTGGAACGTCAGCGGCCCGATGTTCCGCACCCTGCACCTGATGTTCGAAGAGCAGTACAACGAACTGGCGCTGGCGGTGGACTCGATCGCCGAACGCATTCGCGCGCTGGGCTACCCGGCGCCGGGCACTTACGCGACCTACGCCCGCTTGTCTTCGATCAAGGAAGAAGAAGGCGTGCCGCCGGCTGAAGTGATGATCCGCCAACTGGTCGAAGGCCAGGAAGCGGTAACCCGCACCGCCCGGAGCATCTTCCCGGTGGTTGACGAAGCCAGCGACGAGCCCACCGCGGACCTGCTGACCCAACGCATGCAGACCCACGAGAAAACCGCCTGGATGCTGCGTTCGCTGCTCGAGGGCTGATTGCATCGCCAGCGTTCCCACAACGCTGGATGATCTTTCCTACATGGCCGGCGTGCTCAGGTACGTACGGCCAACGTGGGCGCACGGGGTTTCATGGGGCCATGGGGCTGGCGCGTCGCCAGCCATGTTTCGGGCCGCTGAACCACGGATGGTCACCCCCTATGCCTGCGCCTTGCTCTTCTTCCAAATGGCTGTGCCAGCGTGCCGGAACGGTACTCAGCGACCCCTTTGCCGCAGACTTCGACATGGACCTGGCCACGCCGATCTCGCGCTCGGTGCGCCTCAACGGCTTTGCCACCTGCCTGCGCCTGGAGCGTGTCTACTGGGCGTTGCTCGAGCGCATCGCCCGCGACAACGCCTGCACCGTCAGCCAGGTGCTGTCGTACCTCGATCGCGAAGTGCACCTGCGCCATGGCGGGGTGAAAAACTTCAGTGGCCTGGTGCGGGTGATCTGCGTGGCCTACCAGGCCCGCCACGGTTAGGCGCGGTGCTGCACGGCGCCGATTTACCGGATATACTCCCGCTCTTTGTCCCTGTTGGCGCCTGTGTGCGCAGATCACCCTCGAGACGCCCGGAAATGCCGCTCTACGACTACCAATGCGATGGCTGCGGCCATCAACTGGAAATCATCCAGAACCTCAGCGAAGCACCACTGGCCGATTGCCCAGCCTGCAATACGCCGCAACTCAAGAAGCTGCTGTCCATGCCGGGTTTCCGCCTGGGGGGCACCGGCTGGTACGAAACCGACTTCAAAACCGGCGCGAAAAAGAACCTCGCCGGCGACAAGGCCGATTGAGTTGAACCGAGCCGCCGCGCCGCACACACTGGCCGGCACGCCCGATTACCGAACGAGAAGTGAATAGACCGATGATGCGCAGCCACTATTGCGGCCAACTGAACGAAAGCCTGGACGGCCAGGAAGTCACTCTTTGCGGCTGGGTGCACCGCCGCCGCGACCACGGCGGGGTCATCTTCCTCGACATCCGTGACCGCGAGGGCATGGCCCAGGTGGTCTTCGACCCCGACCGCGCCGACACCTTCGCCACCGCCGACCGCGTGCGCAGCGAGTACGTGGTCAAGCTCACCGGCAAGGTGCGCCTGCGCCCGGCCGGCGCGGTCAACCCGAACATGGCCAGTGGCGCCATCGAGGTGCTGGGCTACGAGCTGACCGTGCTCAACGAAGCCGAAACCCCGCCGTTCCCGCTCAACGAATACTCCGACGTCGGCGAAGAAACCCGCCTGCGCTACCGCTTCATCGACCTGCGCCGCCCGGAAATGGCCGACAAGCTGCGCCTGCGTTCGCGGATCACCAGCAGCATCCGCCGCTACCTCGATGAAAACGGCTTCCTCGACGTCGAAACGCCGATCCTGACCCGCGCCACCCCCGAGGGTGCCCGCGACTACCTGGTGCCCAGCCGCACCCACCCCGGCAGCTTCTTCGCCCTGCCGCAGTCGCCGCAGCTGTTCAAGCAACTGCTGATGGTCGCCGGCTTCGACCGCTACTACCAGATCGCCAAGTGCTTCCGCGACGAAGACCTGCGCGCCGATCGCCAGCCTGAATTCACCCAGATCGACATCGAGACCAGCTTCCTCGAAGAAAGCGACATCATGGGCCTGACCGAAGGCATGATCCGCAAGCTGTTCAAGGAAGTGCTCGACCTGGAATTCGGCGAATTCCCCCACATGACCTACGCCGAGGCCATGCGCCGCTACGGTTCGGACAAACCCGACCTGCGCATCCCGCTGGAACTGGTCGACGTCGAAGACCAGCTCAAGGGTGTCGACTTCAAGGTGTTCAGCGGCCCGGCCAATGACCCGAAATGCCGCGTGGCGGCCCTGCGCCTGCCGGGCGGGGCGAGCATGCCGCGCAGCAAGATCGACGACTACACCAAGTTCGTCGGCATCTACGGTGCCAAGGGCCTGGCGTACATCAAGGTCAACGAACGCGCCAAAGGCGTCGAAGGCCTGCAGTCGCCGATCGTGAAGAACATCCCCGAGGCCAACCTGAACGTGATCCTCGATCGCGTCGGCGCGGTCGACGGCGACATCGTGTTCTTCGGCGCCGACAAAGCCAAGGTGGTCAGCGAGGCGCTGGGCGCCCTGCGTATCCGCCTGGGCCACGACTTCGAGCTGCTGACCACCCAGTGGGCACCGATGTGGGTGATCGACTTCCCGATGTTCGAAGAAGGCGAAGACGGCGGTTTCGCCGCCTTGCACCACCCGTTCACCGCGCCGAAGTGTTCCCCCGAGGAGCTCGAAGCCAACCCGGCCGGCGCGCTCTCGCGTGCCTACGACATGGTGCTGAACGGCACCGAGCTGGGCGGTGGTTCGATCCGTATCCACCGCAAAGACATGCAGCAGGCGGTGTTCCGCATCCTCGGCATCGAGGCCGCGGAACAGGAAGAGAAGTTCGGCTTCCTGCTCGACGCCCTGAAGTTCGGCGCGCCGCCCCATGGCGGCCTGGCCTTCGGCCTCGATCGCCTGGTGATGCTGATGACCGGCGCGCAGTCGATTCGTGAAGTGATCGCCTTCCCGAAAACCCAGAGCGCCGCCGACGTGATGACCCAGGCCCCAGGCGCGGTAGACGCCAAAGCCCTGCGTGAGCTGCACATTCGCCTGCGCGAGCAGGCCAAGGCCGAATAAGCCCGTCGGGTAGCCGCACGCCCTTCGACAAAGCCCTGGCCCCGTGGCCGGGGCTTTGTCTGCAACCTCTAGAAACAAGAATTCGGAGTCAATATGGCCGGTCATTCCAAGTGGGCTAACATCAAGCACCGCAAAGAACGCCAGGATGCCAAGCGTGGCAAGATCTTCACCAAATGGATTCGCGAACTGACCGTCGCCGCCAAGCAGGGGGGCGGTGACCCGGCCTCCAACCCACGGCTGCGCCTGGCGCTCGACAAAGCCCTCGGCGCCAACATGAGCCGCGACATCATCGACCGTGCGGTCGCCCGTGGTGCCGGCACCAACGACAGCGAAAACGTCGAAGAGCTCAGCTACGAAGGCTACGGCCCCGGGGGCGTGGCGGTGATGGTCGAAGCCATGACCGACAACCGCAACCGCACCGCGGCGGCCGTGCGCCACGCGTTCAGCAAGTGTGGCGGCAACCTCGGCACCGACGGCTCGGTGGCGTACCTGTTCGAACGCAAGGGCCAGCTCAGCTTCGCCCCGGGCTTCGACGAAGACGCCCTGATGGAGGCGGCCCTGGAAGCCGGCGCCGACGACGTGGTCACCCACGAAGACGGTTCGGCCGACGTGTTCACCTCCTTCAGCGAGTTCTACAGCGTGCGCAACGCGCTGGAAGCCGCGCAGTTCAAGGCCGCCGATGCTGAAATCATCATGCAGCCGAGCACCAGCGCCGAGCTCGACAAAGACATGGCCGAGAAGGTGATCAAGCTGATCGACATGCTCGAAGACCTCGACGACGTACAGAACGTGTACTCCAATGCGTCGATCTCCGACGAGATCATGGAACAGCTTGGCTGATCCCGCGTTACCACTGTCCGGGGCCGGGCGCGCGCAGGCGTGGCCGGCCCCGGTTTATTTCAGGATGCATGCATGACCCTCATTCTCGGCATCGACCCCGGCTCGCGCATCACCGGTTATGGTGTGGTGCGTGACCTCGGCCCGGGCCGCGGCTGTGAGTACGTGGCCTCGGGCTGCATCCGCACCGGCAACGGCGAGCTGCCCGAGCGCCTGCAGGTGGTGTTTCGCAGCGTGCGCGAAATCATCCGTGGGCATGGCCCGGTGACCATGGGCATCGAACGGGTGTTCATGGCGCGCAACGCCGACTCGGCGCTCAAGCTCGGCCAGGCCCGCGGCGCGGCGATCGTCGCGGCGGTGGAGGAGGGGCTGGAGGTTGCCGAATACAGCGCCACCCAGGTCAAGCAGGCGGTGACCGGCAGCGGCGCGGCGAATAAAGAGCAGGTGCAGTTGATGGTCATGCACCTGCTCAAGCTCACGCAGAAGCCACAGATCGACGCGTCGGATGCCCTGGCCATCGCGTTGTGTCATGCTCATACCCGCTCCAGCCTGGTGCCCCACGGCCTGGGCAGCGCGCGCCGCCGTGGCGGGCGCCTGAGGCTGTGAATTTCATTCGAACCGGGCATGCGCGGCCTGTGCCGGCAGCCCTCTGGAAGACGATGTGATCGGACGTTTGCGTGGCACCCTGGCGGAAAAACAACCGCCGTTCCTGATTCTCGACGTCAACGGCCTGGGCTATGAGCTCGAGGTGCCGATGACCACCCTCTACCGCCTGCCGTCGGTCGGCCAGCCGGTCACCCTGCACACTCACCTGGTGGTGCGCGAAGACGCCCAGCTACTCTATGGGTTTTTCGAAAAGCGCGAGCGAGAGCTGTTTCGCGAGCTGATCCGGCTCAATGGCGTGGGCCCCAAGCTGGCCCTGGCGTTGATGTCCGGCTTTGAGGCCGATGAGCTGGTGCGCGCGGTGCAGGCCCAGGACACCAGTGCCTTTATCAAGGTACCGGGCGTGGGCAAGAAAACCGCCGAGCGCTTGCTGGTCGAACTCAAGGACCGCTTCAAGGCCTGGCAAACCACCCCGGCGATGTTCGAACTGGTGCCCAGCGATGCCGCCATGCCGGCCGCGCCGGTGGCGTCGGCCGAAGCCGATGCGGTCAGCGCGTTGATTTCCCTGGGCTACAAACCCCAGGAGGCGAGCAAGGCGGTGGGGGCGATCCGCGAGAAGGGCCTGCCGAGCGAAGAGCTGATCCGCCGCGCACTGAAGGGGATGATTTAAGTGATCGAAGCCGATCGCCTGGTGTCTGCCGCCGGTGGCGCGGGCGGCAGCGGGCCGAACCGCGAAGAACAGCAAGACCGCGCCATTCGCCCACTGCGCCTGGCCGAATACATCGGCCAGCCGGTGGTGCGCGAGCAAATGGAGCTGTTCATCCAGGCCGCCCGCTCGCGCAGCGAGTCGCTCGACCACACGCTGATCTTCGGCCCGCCGGGGCTGGGTAAAACCACCCTGGCCAACATCATTGCCGAAGAAATGGGCGTGTCGATCAAAAGCACCTCGGGCCCAGTGCTCGAGCGCCCGGGCGACCTGGCGGCAATGCTGACCAACCTCGAGCCCCACGATGTACTGTTCATCGACGAAATTCACCGCTTGTCGCCGGTGGTCGAAGAAGTGCTGTACCCAGCCATGGAAGACTTCCAGCTCGACATCATGATCGGCGAGGGCCCCGCAGCGCGGTCGATCAAGCTCGACCTGCCGCCGTTCACCCTGGTCGGCGCCACCACCCGCGCGGGCATGCTCACCAACCCCCTGCGGGACCGTTTCGGTATCGTCCAGCGGCTGGAGTTCTACAACACCGCAGACCTGGCGACCATCGTGTCGCGCTCCGGCGGCATCCTTGGCCTGGCCATCGACGAGCAGGGCGCCTTCGAGATCGCCCGCCGTGCCCGCGGCACCCCGCGGATCGCCAACCGCCTGCTGCGGCGGGTGCGCGACTACGCCCAGGTGCGCGGCAAGGGCCACATCGACAAGGCCACCGCCGACATGGCGCTGAACCTGCTCGACGTCGACGAGCGCGGCTTCGACCATCAGGACCGCCGCCTGCTGCTGACCATGATCGAGAAATTCGACGGCGGCCCGGTGGGGCTCGACAACCTCAGCGCGGCCATTGGCGAGGAACGCCACACCATCGAGGACGTGCTCGAACCGTACCTGATCCAGCAGGGGTACATCATGCGCACACCCCGCGGGCGGGTGGTCACCCGCCACGCCTACCTGCATTTTGGCCTCAATGTGCCAGGTACCCTCGGGCCCCTGAGCCAGGGCGGCCTGGAGGGTGAATGAAAAATCATGCTACACAATGATTTATTCAGGGTTTTTAGGGTCATAGGTGCGATATGGGCCGTTACCCGGGCAATTGGCAAAAAACAGTTGCCCGGCCGGATTGGCAACCCGAGGAGTAAGCACTAGAGTATGCGCGCGCAAAACGGGTCAGGGCCGTTCTCCCTTCGCTGTCGCGTTTATTACGAAGACACCGACGCGGGCGGCATCGTTTATTACGTCAATTACCTCAAGTTCATGGAGCGGGCGCGTACCGAACGCTTGCGCGAGCTAGGGTTCGTACAATCACGGATGGCCGCCGAAGGGCTGTTGTTCGTGGTCCACAGCAGCGAGGCCCGTTACCTGGTGCCGGCCCGGCTGGACGACGAACTCGCGGTCAGCGCCGAGGTGGTTGAGTTGGGGCGTGCCCGGGTGCGCTTCCGCCAGCAGGTGGTTCGCGCCAGTGATGGCACGCTGCTCTGCGAGGGCCACGTAACGGTGGCCTGTGTAAATGCCAGCAATTTCAAACCCCAGGCCATGCCTGCCGCGTTGCGAACCGCGTTCGCCGCCGATGGCCCGGGCTTAAACTGAAACATCAGGAGAACAAGCGTGGAAGCAACCGCCGTCGACCATACCTCCATGTGGAGCCTGGTCAGCAACGCCAGTATCGTGGTCCAGTTGGTGATGCTGATCCTGGTGGCCGCCTCGGTCACCTCCTGGGTCATGATTTTCCAGCGCAGTAACATGATCCGCGCTGGCCGCCGCGCGCTCGACAGTTTCGAAGAGCGCTTCTGGTCGGGCATCGACCTGTCCAAACTGTACCGCCAGGCCGGCAGCAACCCAGACCCAGACTCCGGCGTGGAGCAAGTCTTCCGCGCCGGCTTCAAGGAATTCTCGCGCCTGCGCCAGCAACCGGGTGTAGACCCTGACGCGGTCATGGAAGGCGTTGGCCGGGCCATGCGCGTGGCGATCTCCCGCGAGGAAGAAAAACTCGAATCGACCCTGCCGTTCCTGGCCACCGTCGGTTCCACCAGCCCGTACATCGGCCTGTTCGGCACCGTGTGGGGGATCATGAACTCCTTCCGCGGCCTGGCCACCGCGCAGCAGGCTACCCTCGCCACCGTCGCCCCGGGTATTTCCGAAGCCCTGGTCGCCACCGCCATCGGCCTGTTCGCGGCGATCCCGGCGGTCATCGCCTACAACCGCTTTGCCGCTCGCAGCGAAACCCTGATCAACCGGTACTACACCTTCGCCGACGAGTTTCAGGCCATCCTGCACCGCAAGGTGCACACCAGCGAAGAATAAGCAGGTAATTTCCCATGGCTCGAGTCCGGCAAAAACGCAAGCCGGTAGCCGAGATGAACGTAGTGCCCTACATCGACGTGATGCTGGTGCTGCTGGTCATCTTCATGGTTACCGCACCGATGATCCAACAGGGCGTGAAGGTAGACCTGCCCAAGGTCTCCAACTCGGCCCTGCCCCAGGACAACAACGTCCAGATTCTGACCATCTCGATCAAACCCGACAAAACCTACTACTGGAACGTCGGCACCGAGGTCGATACGCAGAAGCAGATGGACCGCGCGCAAACCCTCGACCAGATGGCCCAGGCCGCTGGCGCGATCATTCGCCAGGGCGTGCAGAACGGCAAGAAAACCCAGGTGTTCATCCGCGCCGACAAAACCGTCGACTATGGCTCGGTGATGGGCGCGATGGGTGGGCTGCAGAAGGCCGGTATCGATAACGTCGGCCTGATCACCGAGGCGCCGTAATGCGAGAGCGTGAGCCATCCAGCTCTGAAAGCTATTTCTGGCCCAGCTTCTGGGCCATCTTGCTGCACGTGTTCATTTTTGGCGCGCTGTTCGTGAGCTTTGCTTTCACCCCTGAACTGCCGCCGAGCAAACCGATCGTGCAGGCCACCTTGTACCAGCTCAAGTCCAAGAGCCCGGCCACCACCCAGACCAACCAGAAGATCGCCGGCGAGTCCAAGCGCACGGCTGCGCGCCAGACTGAAATCGACCAGATGGAGCAGAAGAAGGCCGAGCAGGAGGCTGTGGCCGAAGCGGAACAAAAGAAAGCCGACGCTGCTCAAAAAGCCGAACAGGCACGCCAGGCCGATGAAGCCAAGAAGCAGGCCGCCGCCGACGCCGCCAAGGCCGCCGACGCGAAGAAAGCCGCTGATGCCGCCAAGGCCGCTGAAGCCAAGAAGGCTGAAGACGCCGCCATCGCCCTGAAAAAGGCCGAGGACGACGCCAAGAAGCAGGCCGAGGAAGACGCGAAGAAAAAAGCCGCCGAGGATGCCAAGAAACAGGCCGCCGAGGACGCTAAAAAGAAAGCCGCCGAAGACGCCAAAAAACAGGCTGCCGACGACGCGAAGAAAAAAGCCGCTGACGACGCCAAGAAACAGGCGGCCGCCGACGCCGCCAAGAAGCAACAGGCGCAGGACAAGGCGCGTAAGGCCCAGGAAGACAAAAAGGCCCAGGCACTGGCCGATTTGCTGGGCGACAAGGTCGAGCGCCAGGCCACCAAGGCTGACGAAATGGGTGATTCGGTCGCGGGCGACTTCGACGACCTGATTCGCTCTCGCACCGCGGAAAACTGGAACCGGCCGCCATCGGCCCGTAAAGGCATGGCGGTTAGAGTACGCATCAACATGCTGCCTGATGGCACCGTGAGCAGGGTTGTAGTCGACAAGAGCAGCGGCGATTCGGCGTTCGATGCCTCGGCGGTGGCCGCGGTGCAGAACATCGGCCGCCTCACGGAAATGCAAGGGTTGAGCCCACAGGACTTCGCCCCGTACCGTAATTTCACGATCACCTTCACACCTGAGGATCTTGCGTTGTGATAAACCTTTTTCGAGGACTGCTCATCGTGCTCTGCTGCGTGGCAGGGTTCGCTAGCGCGGATGAAAAAAACATCCTGGTCACCAGCGGTACCGACCGCGCCACCCCGATCGCGGTAGTACCGTTCGGCTTCCAGGGCGGCGCGGTGTTGCCCGAGGACATGTCCGACATCATCGGCAACGACCTGCGCAACTCGGGCTACTACGCGCCCATCCCGCGGCAGAACATGATCAGCCAGCCCACTCAGCCGGCCGACATCATCTACCGCGACTGGCAAGCACTGGGTGCCCGCTACGTGGTGATCGGCAGCATCGTGCCCAACGGCGGCCGCCTGCAGGTGACCTACGGCCTGTACGACGTGAACAGCCAGCAGCAAGTGTTGACCGGTAGTGTGTCTGGCGGTACCGACCAGTTGCGCGACATGTCGCACTACATCGCCGACCAGGCGTTCGAGAAGCTCACCGGCATCAAGGGCGCGTTCTCCACGCGCATCCTTTATGTCACCGCCGAGCGCTTCTCCGAAGGCAACACCCGTTACACCCTGCAGCGCTCCGACTACGACGGTGCCCGCGCGGTGACCCTGCTGCAATCGCGCGAGCCGATTCTTTCGCCGCGTTACGCCGCTGACGGCAAGCGCATCGCGTATGTGTCGTTCGAACAGCGCAAGCCGCGCATTTTCATCCAATACGTCGACACGGGCCGCCGTGAGATGATCACCAACTTCGAAGGCCTGAACGGCGCCCCGGCGTTTTCGCCCGATGGCACCAAGCTGGCATTCGTGTTGTCCAAAGACGGCAACCCGGAAATCTACGTGATGGACCTGGGCAGCCGTAACCTGACCCGCGTGACCAACAGCCCGTCGATCGACACCGAACCGACCTGGGGTAAAGACGGCCGCACCATCTACTTCACGTCCGACCGTGGCGGCAAGCCGCAGATCTACAAAACCAGCCTCGGCGCTGGCAATGCGGAGCGGGTGACCTTCGTCGGTAACTACAACGCGGCCCCGAAACTGTCGGCTGATGAAAAAACCCTGGTGATGATTCACCGCCAGGACGGCTTTACCAACTTCAAGGTCGCTTCGCAGGACCTGGAGCGGGGTAATGTGAAGATACTCACGGACTCAAGTCTCGATGAGTCGCCTACTGTTGCGCCCAACGGCACCATGGTAATCTACGCCACCCGTTCTCAGGGGCGGGGCGTCTTGATGCTGGTGTCCTTGAACGGACGCGTCAGGATTCCACTTCCAACCGCACAAGGCGAAGTCAGAGAACCATCCTGGTCCCCTTTCTTGAACTGACGCGGCGCAAGACGTTTTACTTAACACACTGGGGTTCATTAGGAGTTTCACGATGGAAATGCTGAAGTTTGGTAAGTTCGCTGCGCTGGCTCTGGCCATGGCTGTAGCTGTAGGTTGCTCGTCCAAAGGCGGCGACAACGCCGGTGCCGGCGCTGGCGCCGTTGACCCGAACGCTGGCTACGGTGCAAACACCGGCGCCGTTGACGGTAGCCTGAGTGAAGAAGCCGCTCTGCGCGCTATCACCACCTTCTACTTCGAATACGACAGCTCCGACCTGAAGCCGGAAGCTATGCGTGCTCTGGACGTCCACGCCAAGGACCTGAAAGGTAACGGCGCTCACGTCGTGCTGGAAGGTAACACCGACGAGCGCGGTACCCGTGAGTACAACATGGCTCTGGGCGAGCGTCGCGCCAAGGCCGTTCAGCGCTACCTGGTTCTGCAAGGCGTTTCGCCTGCTCAGCTGGAAGTCGTTTCCTACGGTGAAGAGCGTCCAGTTGCTACCGGCAACGACGAGCAATCCTGGGCTCAAAACCGTCGCGTAGAACTGCGTAAGTAAGTTGCCATGCGAAAGTGCCGTTTGGTCGTAACTGCTTTGGCGCTGTCCTTGCCGGTCTCGGTGATGGCAGCGGTTCCCGTGGTCGATGGTGACGCCAATAACTATGGCGGCAGCAGCAACCCACCCTCCGGTTACGGCACGAGCGGCGCCTATGCCGGGTCGGGAGGCCAACAGGCCCCCGTCTCGGCGCAGGGCGAGCTGTTCATGCAACTGCAACGTATGCAGGAAGACATCGCCAGCTTGCGTGGCCAGGTCGAAGTCCAGCAGAACCAGATCCAGCAAATGAAGCAGGAAGCCCTGGACCGCTACAAAGACCTCGACAGCCGTATAGGCGCAGGCGCTGCTGCCCAGCAGCCAGCCATGCCCGCCGACAATTCTCAAGCCAACGGCGCGATCAACGCCGGGGGCGCCCCCGCCGCGGCCGACAACCAGGCCAGCGCGCAACCTCCCGCCAGTGGCGGTGAGCCGGCCGACCCAGCGAAGGAAAAGCTCTACTACGATGCTGCCTTCGACCTGATCAAAGCCAAGGATTTCGACAAGGCCAGCCAGGCGTTCACCGCCTTCCTGCGCCGCTACCCGAACAGCCAGTACGCCGGTAACGCGCAGTACTGGTTGGGTGAAGTCAACCTCGCCAAGGGTGACCTGCAGGGCGCCGGCCAGGCGTTCGCCAAAGTCAGCCAGGCCTACCCGAAGCACCCGAAAGTGCCGGATTCGCTCTATAAGCTGGCGGATGTCGAGCGCCGCCTGGGGCACACCGACCGGGTCAAGCCGATCCTGCAGCAGGTGGTCAACCAGTACCCCGGTACCTCGGCTGCCACGCTCGCACAGCGTGACCTGGCGCGGATGTAACCTCGTCGCTTTCATGAAGAAACCCGCGCCTGGCGCGGGTTTTTTCGTTAGAATCAGCGCCCCTTTGAACACAACCCTCGCACGCGGCGCTCACGCGGGCGGCGAGGGTGCTTACGGAGGCGGACGGCCTGTTTAGCTGTCACGCCCGTGGCGACCATGCACAACACATTACGCATTACCGAAGTCTTCTACTCATTGCAGGGGGAGACGCGGACCAGTGGGCTGCCCACCGTGTTCGTACGCCTCACCGGCTGCCCGCTGCGCTGCCAATACTGCGACAGCGCTTACGCCTTCAGTGGCGGCACCGTGCGCAGCCTCGATGACATCCTCGAACAGGTGGCTGGTTTTCGCCCACGCTATGTGTGCGTGACCGGCGGCGAACCGCTGGCCCAGCCCAACTGCATCCCGCTGCTCGAGCGCCTGTGCGACGCCGGTTACGAAGTGTCGCTGGAAACCAGCGGCGCGCTGGACATCAGCGCCGTCGACCCGCGCGTGAGCCGGGTGGTCGATTTGAAAACCCCAGGCTCCAAGGAAGTGCACCGCAACCGCTATGAAAACATGGCGCTGCTCACCCGCAACGACCAGGTCAAATTCGTGATCTGTTCGCGGGAAGACTACGACTGGGCGGTGAGCAAGTTGATCGAGTACGGCCTGGAGCGGCGCGCCGGCGAAGTGCTGATTTCGCCCAGCCACCAGGAAGTCAGCGCCCGCGAGCTGGCCGACTGGGTGGTGGCCGACAACCTGCCGGTACGCATGCAGTTGCAGTTGCATAAAATCCTGTGGAACGACGAGCCCGGCCGCTGAGGAGCCCCCGATGAGTACCAAGAACGCTGTTATTTTGTTGTCGGGTGGCCTGGACTCGGCCACCGTCGTGGCCATGGCCCGCGCCGAGGGTTACACCTGCTACACCATGAGTTTCGACTACGGCCAGCGCCACCGCGCCGAGCTCAACGCCGCGGCCCGTGTCGCCCAAGACCTGGGCGTGGCCGAGCACAAGGTGATCGGCCTGAACCTCAACGGCATCGGCGGCTCGGCCCTGACCGACAGCAGCATTGCCGTACCCGAAGCGCCCACCGAAGGCATCCCGGTCACCTACGTGCCGGCGCGCAACACGGTGTTTCTCTCCCTGGCGCTCGGCTGGGCCGAGGTGCTGGGCGCGCAGGACATTTTCATCGGCGTGAACGCGGTGGACTATTCCGGCTACCCAGACTGCCGCCCCGAGTTCGTCGAAGCCTTTGAGCGCATGGCCAACCTGGCCACCAAGGCCGGTGTGGAAGGGCAGCCGTTCCGCATCCAGGCGCCGCTGCAGATGCTCAGCAAGGCAGACATCATCCGTGCCGGTATTCAGCATGGGGTGGACTACAGCCTGACGGTGTCGTGCTACCAGGCCAACGACGAGGGCCAGGCCTGCGGCAAGTGCGACAGCTGCCGCCTGCGCGCCGAGGGCTTCGCCAACGCCGGTGTGAGCGACCCGACCCGCTACGTGTGAGTTTTTTTGCCGCAGGGTATTGAATAGTTGTTATAAATCAGTATCATGCACGCCACCAAGAGGGTCGTTAGCTCAGTTGGTAGAGCAGTTGGCTTTTAACCAATTGGTCGTAGGTTCGAATCCTACACGACCCACCATTTTCTTGTAGAAACCCTCCCCGTGAGGGTTTTTGCGTTTTTGGCCCTGCACAAACAGCCCTTTGGCGCGGCACACACACACCAAACGTTAAAAAAGCCCCTCCAGCCCCCCCTCAACCAACGGCAACAGCAACTGCCGCCCCTGACTACGCACATTCCCCACCTCCCGCCCCACCGCATACCAGCTGAACGCGTCGGGCCCGGTCCCCAGCTCGCGCATGATCACCTCCGCCCGCGCCGCGGAGGTGCGCTCATCCAGCCATTCACGCGCCAGTTCCGGCGCCAGCACGATCGGCCGGCGGTCATGGATGTCGACCATCCCGCCCAACGCGTCCGCGGTGAGGATCACAAA
Organism: Pseudomonas sp. NPDC007930; assembly: GCF_042958985.1. NCBI lineage: Bacteria > Pseudomonadati > Pseudomonadota > Gammaproteobacteria > Pseudomonadales > Pseudomonadaceae > Pseudomonas > Pseudomonas sp. NPDC007930. The sequence goes on along the minus strand of NZ_JBIBKC010000004.1, from coordinate 246,799 downwards.
CCCTTCGCCCTCTCGGCCGATGGCCGCGAAAAACAGCGGCTCGCCCGAGGCCAGGTGAATGAAATACGGCTGCTTGCGCTTGGGCCCTTCCGCTGCTGGCAGCCACTCATACCAGCCCGTGGCCGGCACCAGCAGGCGATGGGGCCAGGCCTCCTTGAAGAAGCGGTTGCTGGCCACTGTTTCGACCCGTGCGTTGATCGGCGGCGGCCGCTGGCCGCTGGCCCAATGGGGCTGCCAGCCCCACTTGAGGGCGCTGATCAGCAGCCCTTCGGCGCCGCGATGAAACGCGCTCACCTGCGCCGTGGGCGCGATGTTATAGCGCTGCAGCGGCACGCCGTCGTAGCCGCTGCTGGGCCGGATGCCCAGCCAGTCGACATAATCGGCCAGGCTGCGGTCTTGTACGAATCGCCCACACACGGTTGCCACCTATCGCGTTGCTTCACCCGGTGATTGACCATCGCCGGGCGAAAGAGGTTAACTGTATGTGTATACAGTATAGTGGTTGTTCAACATGGTCACCTACATCGGTTCACTTTCGCCCGGCGCGGCCCGCCTGCCGGTGTATTCCTTTCGCGTCCCGGCGGGGTTCCCATCGCCGGCCACTGACCACCTGGAGCAGGCCATTTCATTGGACGAACTGCTTTGCCTGCGCGCGCCGCACGTGTACCTGGTACGGATCGAGGGCGACAGCATGGTCGGCGCGGGCATCTTCGATGGCGACCTGGTGATCGTCGACCGCGCCCTGGAGCCTGCCAGCGGGCAGATCGTGATCGCCGCGGTGAACGGCGAGCCTTTGTGCAAGCGCCTGCGCCGCGAGGGCCAGGAGGTCACCTTGCTGTCGGAGAACCCACGCTTCCCGCCGCGCTACATTCTCGAGGGCGACGAGTTGCAGATCTGGGGCGTGGTCACCTTCAGCGTGCGCAGCCATGCACCAAACGCTTGAGCCAGCTTACGCGCTGATCGACTGCAACAGCTTCTATGCCAGCTGTGAGCGGGTATTCAGGCCAGACCTGGCGAAAACCCCGATCGTGGTGCTGAGCAACAACGATGGCTGCGTGATCGCCCGTTCCGCCTGCGCCAAGCCGTTCGTGAAAATGGGCCAGCCGTACTTTCAGGTCAGGGACGTGCTGCGCCGCCACGGCATTCTGGCGTTCTCCTCCAATTATGCGCTGTACGGCGAAATGAGCGAGCGGGTGATGGCCGCCATCGAAGGCCTGGTACCGCGCCTTGAGGTGTACAGCATCGACGAGGCCTTCGCCGACCTCAGCGGCGTGCCCGGCAGCCTGGAGCGGCTGGGCCGAGACATCCGCAGCCGGGTCCGGCAATGGACCGGCATCCCGGTGGGCGTGGGCATTGCCGGCACTAAAACCCTGGCCAAGCTGGCCAACCACGCCGCCAAGGCCTGGCAAACACACACCGGCGGCGTGGTAGACCTGCGCCCGGCCCACGCGCGCGATTGGGTGCTCAAGCATTGTGACGTGGGCGAAGTGTGGGGCATTGGCCGGCGCATGAAGGCCCACCTCGAGCCCCTGGGCATCAAGACCGCCTGGGACCTGGCCCAGGCCGATGCGCGCCAGCTTGGCCTGCGGTTCAGCGTGGTGTTGGAAAAAACCATCCGCGAGCTGGCCGGCACGCCGTGCCTGGAGCTCGAAGACGTGAACCCACCGCGCCAGGAAATCTGCTGCAGCCGCATGTTCGGTGACTGCCTCACCGAGTTGGCGCCTATCCGCGAGGCGGTGGCCAGCTATACCTTCCGCGCGGCCGAGAAGCTGCGCAGCCAAGGCTCGCTGTGCAAAAAGATGCGCGTGGCCATCCGCACTGGGCTGTTCAACCCCGATGAAGCTAAATATGCCAAGGGCGTGGTGATCGAGTTGCCGTACCCGACCGACGATACGCGCTTGATGACGCGCGCCGCCTGCGAAGCGCTGCAGCGGCTGTACCGCCCGGGGTTTCGCTACAGCAAGGCCGAAGTGATGCTGCTGGAGCTGTGCCAGCGCGGGGAATACACCGGCGACCTGTTCGCCCGCACCCAGCCGGCGGCGGCCGAGCGCTTGATGGGCGTGCTCGATGCAATCAACGGCCGCTGGGGCAGGGGCACCTTGCGTACCGGCTCGGTGCCGTTGCTGGCGGAGTGGGGCATGCGCCGTGAATTGATGAGCCAGAGCTACACCACGCGGCTGGACCAACTCATGGTGGCCCGGTAGGGCTGTTGGCAAATGCAGCGTCGCCCTTGCCCGCATTGTCGCCGTTATCACCGTCACCACTTGTTAGTGTTATAACATAACAATACTATAGGCGCCTGCCCCCTCCCGCACACAGGAGCCACGCCCCATGGGCCAGGTACTCGCAATCGCCCCCCGTTCCGACACTCGCCGCCAAGCGCTGGGCACTGGCCCCGCGGTCCTGGCGCAAATCCACCAGGATGAAGTGAACCTCGCCGTCTGGCAGCGTGATCTGCCCAGCGCGGCCGCCTTGTTCGTGGAGCATGTGCTGGCGCAGCAGGCGCCGTTGCTGGAGCAAGCGCACATCGAGGTGGCCAACAGCGCCGCCATGCCGAGCCTGGCCAGCACCTTCAAGCACCTGCCCGGGCATGCCGCGTTCGTTGAGGATGTGACCTGGCTGGTGGAGGCCTACGCCTGCCTGCTGGGCGTCAGCCGGGTAGGGCTGCGCCTGCGCACGCTGGATAAACCCATGTGCCCGCGCTTTCACGTTGACCAAGTGCCGGTGCGCTTGATCACCACTTACCAGGGCCCGGCCACCCAATGGCTGCCGGGGCCGGAACACAGCCAGGCGCCGGAGCAGATGCGCGCCGGTGACGTGGCGCTGCTCAAGGGCGAACGCTGGGTGGGGAACGAGGGGCACGGGCTGGCGCACCGTTCACCCAGCGCCAGCGCCGAGGAACGGCGGTTGATTCTGACCCTGGACTGGCTGGCCTAGAACGCCCTGGGCGCCTCGCGGCCGTCATAGGCATGCGGCGCATCGACGATCAGCTCGGGCTGCACCCGGCGAATGCGCGGCGCCACGTGGTAGGCGCCGTCGTCGTTGTGGCGCAGGTACAGCCGCTGGCAGCTGACGCAGGCCCACACGGTGCTTTGGTTGTAGGGGTAGTAACGCGGGGCGATCGGCGCCTCGGCGGACCAATACGAGGTACCGCCAGGGTGGTACTCGCTAATGATCGCGTCTTCCGCGGCGTAGCGGCAGAGGGTGCCCACTTCGCTGAACTGCGCTTCGCGGTAGCCCACCGGCCAGGCGCTCCAGGCACTGAGGTCGCGCGCCAGGCAGGCGCAGGGCGCTGCGTTGTGCGCCTGTTGCGCCAGGGTGGCCAGGGCGCTTGCGCTGAGTAATCGGTCCATGATGCCTCGCTGCGAAAAGGTAGGGGCCTGCCCAGCGATTCTACCGCGGCGGCGCAGCACTGCCAGCGGCGCACTACACTCGTGGGCAAACACCCACGAGGCATAACAATGAAAATACGCTCCGCGGTACTGCGCCAGATGGGCGCGGCCCCTCCGTTCGCCAACAGCCAGCCGTTGGTTATCACTGAACTCGAGCTCGCGCCACCCGGGCCGGGCGAGGTGCTGGTCAAGCTGATAGCCTCCGGCCTGTGCCATTCGGACTTGTCGGTGATCACCGGTGTGCGCCCGCGGCCGCTGCCCATGGCGCTGGGCCACGAGGCCAGCGCGCGGGTGGTCGAGGTCGGCCCGGGGGTGACCCATGTGCGCCCCGGGCAGCCAGTGGCGCTGGTGTTCGTGCCCAGCTGCGGGCATTGCACGCCGTGCATGGAAGGCCGCCCGGCGCTCTGCGAGCCGGGCGGCGCGGCCAACGCCGAGGGCGTGCTGCTTGGCGGTGGCCAGCGGCTGAGCGAGGCCGGCGAGCACGTGCGCCACCACTGTGGGGTGTCGGCGTTTTCCGACCACGCGGTGGTGTCGGCGCGTTCGTGCATCCCGATCCCCGACGACATCGACCCGGTCGAGGCGGCGGTATTTGGCTGCGCGGTGCTCACTGGGGTGGGTGCGGTGATCAACACCGGCCAGCTCAAGGCGGGCTCTTCAGCGCTGGTGGTGGGCCTGGGCGGTGTCGGCCTGGCGGCGCTGCTGGGCGCGCGGGCGGCTGGGGCGCAGCCGTTGGTGGCGGTCGACATGCACGCCGGCAAACTGGAGCTGGCACTGCAACTGGGCGCCACCCACGCGGTGAACGCCACCGACCCGGACGCCGTGGCGAAAATCCGTGAGTACACCCAGGGCGGCGCGGATTACGCCTTCGAGTTCGCCGGCGCGGTGCCGGCGATGCAACTGGCCTACGCCGCCACCCGCCGCGGCGGCACCACGGTCACCGCCGGCCTGCCACACCCAGAGGCGCAGTGGCCGCTGCTGCAATTGTCGCTGACCGCCGAGGAACGCACGGTCAAGGGCAGTTACATTGGCTCGTGCATCCCGGCCCGCGACATCCCGCGCTACATCGGCCTGTACAAGGCCGGGCGCTTGCCGGTGAACCGCCTGATCGGCGAGAAAATCCCCCTCGAAGGCATCAACGCCGGTTTCGACCGGCTGGCCAGCGGCACCGGGTTGCGTGACCTCATCCAGTGGTAGCGGCTAGGGCGCGGCGGCAAAGGCCGCCGCCACCTCTTCGCTGAAGTGCGCGCAGTTCAGCCGGGTGAGGTGGGCGCAGGGCTGATCGACCGCGAACGCCGTGCCCGGCATCAGCAGGATGCGCCGTTGCCCGAGGGCCTGGATGAACCGCGCCAGGTTGGGCCGTTCGGGGTGGTGCACCCAAAGGAACATGCCGCCTTCGGGCTGGATGTCGAACGCCCAGCCGAGCGCCTTCAACTGCCGTTGGGTGTGTGCCTGGCGGGTAAGCAGTTGTTGCTGGATGTGCTGGATGTGGCTGCGGTAGGTGCCGTCGCTGAGGATGGTGTTGGTAAAACGCTCGCAAAAGCCCGGTACCGCCACTGAGGTGAGCAGCTTGAGCCGGGTGAGCGGTTCGATCAGCTCGGCGGCGCAGGCGATAAAGCCCACCCGCAGCGACGCCGACAGGCTTTTGGAAAAACTGCCGATGTAGATCACCCGCTCCAGGTGGTCCAGCTCGGCCAGGGTTTGCCGCGGGCCAAGGCAAAAGTCGCCATACACGTCGTCTTCGATCAGCCAGAAGCCATGCTCGCCGGCCAGCCGTACCAGCTCGAACGCTGTGCGTGGCGAGAGGCTGCCGCCAGTGGGGTTGTGCAGGGTGCTGTTGCACACAAAGGCTTTGATCTTGTGCTGCCGGGCCAGTTGTTGCAGGGCTTGGGTGTCGGGCCCCAGCTGGGTGCGCGGCACGCCCAGCACCTGGGCCCCGGCCAGTTGGATAAGCTTGATCAGGTTGCCGTTGCCGGGTTCGTCTACCAGCACCACGTCCCCTGGCTGCACCAATAGCCGCAGCACCAGGTCCAGCGCTTGGGTGGCGCCGAGGGTGGTCAGCACCTGGCTGGCCGGGAGGTCGAGCCGCGCCAGCCGGCGCAGGTGGTTGCACAGTTGCTGGCGCAGCGGCAGGTAGCCGGCGATGTCGCCGTAGTCCCCCAGCGAGCCTGGCTCCAGCCGCGCGGTGCGGCGGATCGCCCGGGCCAGCAGCGCGCTGTCGCGCCACGCCGCCGGTAGCCAGCCGCCGCCCAAAGGCACGCTGCCAGGGCCGGCCTGCAGCAGTTTGAACAACGGGTCGTTAAGCCCGCTGGGCGGCACTGGCCGCGGCGCCGCCGCCACCCCCAGTGGGGTCACGAAATACCCCCGGCCCTGCTGGGCATCGAGCAGCCCTTCACTGACCAGCCGGCCACAGGCGCTGACCACCTGGTGGTAACTCACCCCGGCGCTGGCCACCAGTTGCCGCACCGACGGCAAACGTTGGCCCGCGGCCCACTCGCCGCGGGCGATGCGCTGCTTGAGTTGAAGGTAGAAGGGCGTACCGGGCATGGTTCGTTGCCGTGAACTGATCGATGGAAAAACCTAACAGATGGCGGGATACAACGCCAACTGATCGGCCGCACCGGCGCGCCACACGCGATGATTCGTGGCTCCACGGCACGTTAAGGAGGCCCCCATGCACACCCCGCAATCACGCCATATCCCCCAGTGGCCTTGCGCCCATCCCTACCTGGCCACACTGCCCGCGCGCGGTGCCATCAACCCAGGCCTAGAGGTGCCAGCATGAACAGGTTGCCGCTGCGTACCTGGCTGTACTTCAGCGCCCAGTCGATCAACCTCACCACGGCGGTGATGTCGGTGACCATGGCTGCTGCGGTGGGCGCGGCATTGGCCCCGGCGGTGGGCTGGGCGACGGTGCCGTATGGGGTGCAGTTCCTGGCGATGCTGTTGGTTACCTACCCCGCTGCGGCCGTGATGCGCCGTGTTGGCCGGCGTGCCGGGTTCCTGCTGGGCGCGGCGGCGTTGGCCGTGGCTGGGGTGTGCGGGTACCTTGCAGTGGGGCGTGCAAGCTTCCCAGGGTTGATCCTCAGCCATGGGGCGTTGGGGGTGTACATTGCCTTCGCCAATTACAATCGCTTTGCCGCCACCGATGGCCTGCCTGCGCCCTTGCGGCCCAGGGCTCTATCGCTGGTGGTCGCCGGCGGCGTGGTGGCGGCGGTGGCCGGGCCGTTACTGGTGCAGGGCTTGCGGGTGGTGGCGGGGGAGGTGGACTTCGCCCTGTGCTATCTGGCGTTTATCGGCCTGGCGGCGGGTGCGGCGCTGATCGCCTGGCGCTTGCCGGCCAACCCGGTGGCCCCGGCCAGCAGCGGCGATACTGGCGGCACTTTCGCCCAGGCGCCCAGCGCCCGGGTATACGGGACGATTCTGCTGGCGGCCCTGGGGTATGGCGTGATGAACCTGCTGATGGTGCAGGCTTCACTGCAAATGGCCCATCAGCACCAGGGTTTTGAACAGGTTCGGCTTGCCATCCAATGGCACGTGCTGGCGATGTTCGTTCCCTCTTTTTTTGCCGGCCGCTTGATACAGCGGTTTGGCAGCCAGGCAATCGCCAGCGCGGGCCTGGTACTGCTGATGGCCACCGCGCTGCTCAACCTGCTGGCGCAGGGGTACGAGGCCATGGCGGCTGCGTTGGTGCTGTTGGGCATTGGGTGGAATTTCACCTATGTCGGCGGTGGGGCGTTGTTGGCCGGGATGTTTCCTGAGGGCATCGGCCACCGTTGGCAGGGGATCAACGACACGACCATCGGCCTGTTTGCCGCCGCGGGGGCTTTTTTGCCGTCGCTGTTGATGGCCCAGGTGGGCTGGTGGCACACCAACTTGGGCTGTGTGGTGATTATCGCCGCGGTGCTGTTAGCGCGGGGGATAGGGCAATGCCGGGTACTGATTCGGGCTATCAGGCAGCCACAGGCGTGAGCCTGCGGTTCACGTGAGCAATCAGGGTGTGAAAAGCACTGATTGCTTCAAGTGGTTTTACTGAGTGCATGAGCTTCAGGGCCTATCGCCCAGCACAGCCGGCCTCCCACCAGATTTGTGTAAGTACTTGATTTAAGTGGCAACACAGAACCCGTGGGAGGCCGTGGTCCGGCACTCCGGCTGTGCCGGGCGATAGGCCCTGAAACCTTGCCCGGAAGGCCCAGCCCCAAGCCTTGCCCCGGCTCCCTCACCACTCGAACGCCGCGCCCTGGCGCCGGCTGCCCATCAAGAACGCATCGGCCACCACCCGCAGCGGCTGCACGTCCATGTCGCGCTGGCCGCTGCGCACCAGTTGCTCGAAATGCCGGTACAGCAGGGTGTATTCGCCCTCATCGGCCAGTGCCCGCGGCACGCCATCGACGTGCACTACGGCGCCGCCGTTGTCCAGCCGCAGGGTGCCCTCGGCGCCGCGCAGCTCGATGCTCCACAGCTCGTCATCGCCCGGGTGGTCGAAGCCGAACTCGGCGCGCACCTGCACGCTGCCGGCCTGCATCTGCAATTGCGCGGCGATCGGCGCCTGGCGGTTGCTGGGGAAGCTCAGCTCGGCGCCCTGCAGCAACAGCGGCGCCGGCAACAGCGCCGTGGCGATCGACAGCGCGTTGATACCCGGGTCGAACACCCCCAGGCCGCCGGGCTGCCAGATCCACTCCTGGCCAGGGTGCCATTTGCGCACCTGCTCCTTCCACTGGATGTGCACCTGCTGCAGGGCCAAGTTGGCCAGCCACTCTCGCGCCAGCTCCACCCCCGGGGCGAAGCGCGAATGCCAGGCGAACAACCCGGCCAGTTGCTGCCGCTCGGCCACGGCAACCAACGCCAGGGCTTCGCCAACGCTGGCGCAGGGTGGTTTTTCCACCAGCACATGCTTGCCCGCCGCCAGCGCCTGCTGCACCAGCGCGAAGCGGCCCTGGGGCGGCGTGCAAAAGGCAATAGCATCCACCGTTGGGCCCGTGGCCAGCAACTCGCCGAGCGAGCCGAAGTTCGCCACGCCAGGGCAGGGCGCGCCTTGGCTGGCCACCGCTACCAGCTCGAACGCCGGGTTGCTGGTGATGGCGGGAAGGTGCTGGTCCTGGGCGATCTTGCCGTAGCCGGCCAGCCCGAGGCGGATGGGTTGCATGGGGCGCTCCTGTGGTTGGAATTGTTTTAGAGGCTGGGAAGCTTAGAAGATATGACGCTAAACCCAAGGGTTCAGGATGTCGGCGCCGGTTTCGCAAAAATCTTTTTCGTTTCGGGTTACGACCGTCATGCCATTTGCCTGGGCAGTTGCTGCAATCAGCGCATCCCGGTCACACTTTCTATCAGGTACGTGATACCGCGCACAGAGCAATGCGACATGGGTATCGATAGGCAATACTCTTCCTCTGAAGCTTGGTAGGACGCCGTGTTCCAGCCACTGTGTCAGAAGCGCCGCCTGTTGAGTATCGCCCCGATGCTGAACTCGTAAAATACCCTCCTGAATTTCCATGAGCGTCAGTGCACTGATAAACATCAAGTGGTCGGGTGTCGCCTTCGCCCAATCGAATACGCCACTGTTAGCGCGTCCGTATTTAGCTTTGCGCAACTCAGATACTATGTTTGTGTCGAGTACAAACATCAGTCAAATTCCGCCGGTTTGCTTTTTACGTTCGATTTTGGTGGATCAAAATCGAAGTATTCATCGCCGGGCATGGCGAGCAAGTCGACGATGGACGGCCGTGAGCCACTCAAGCGTTCATAGTCATCAAAGCTGAGCAGAACATGTGCAGGCTTTCCGCGATCTGTGATGAACACAGGTCCCTGGGCTGCGGCTTTCTTGGCCCCACTGGTGTCTTGGTTAAATTCCCTGCTGGTCATGGAAGTGGGCATGTCGGTACTCCTACAAAAACATGTAGCAACGTTACTACATTTTTTGACAGTTGCCCATGTTCGCGAGGAACCGTTCATCAGCGTTGCCTACGTGGCCATTTACCAAAACGGCCGCACCACCAACTCCACCCCCAACCCCAACAAAAACAGCAAAAACCCACGCCTGAACCACACCGCGCTGATCCGCTGGCGGATCACCTGCCCCAGCCACATCCCCGCCAACGCCGGGAGGATCACCAGCACCGACAGCCCCAGTTGCCCCACGCTGAACGCCCCGTGCCCGCTCAGGCCCACGGCCAGTGCCACGGTTGAGACGGTGAAGCTCAAGCCCAGCGCCTGCACCAGGTCGTCCTTGCTCAGCCGCAGTGCCTGCAGGTAGGGCACCGCGGGCATCACGAACACCCCGGTGGCGCCGGTGATCAGCCCGGTGAGCACGCCCACCAGCGGCCCCAGCCAGGGCTCGGCGGCCTTTGGCACCGCCAACTGTGGCGCGCGCAGGGCGTAGGCGGCGTAGAGGATCAGCGCCAGGCCCAGGCCCACCCCAGACCAACGCGGGTCAACCCGCGCCAGGCCGGCGGCACCGCCGACGGTGCCGAGCACGATGCCGAGCATCATCGGCCACAGCCGCCGCAGCACGGCGCGGGTGCTGGGGCCGGCCAGCAGTTGCCAGAGGTTGGTGACGAACGATGGCACCACCAGCAGCGCCGCCGCGGCCAGCGGTGGCAGCGCCGTGGTGAGCAGGGCCATGGCCACGGTGGGCAGGCCCATGCCGGTCACGCCCTTGACCAGCCCGGCGGCGACAAAGGTAAAGACCAGCAGCGGGATGAGGTGCAGCGTGTCGGGGTTCATGGGGCTTTTATCGCAGGGCGATGCGCCCGCTGGCAAGGGGGCAGGGAATGATTACCTGGCGCCGCGGTCAATAGCGCACCGCACAGTCACCACGGTGGGTTGCCCGCAGGCTGCCCGCCCTGGCCAACGAGCCTCGGAGAAGGCTGGCCCGACACGGCGCGTACCCCAGGATCAGAAAAGCCCGACAGAAGGTTCGATCATGCGCCCTACCTACGTTCTCATCGCGTTACTGTGCACCTCCATGGGCCTGGCCCATGCCGCCCAAACCCCCGCCTCCAGCGCCACGCAAAAAGCCGAAGTGCTCGAGGAAAAAGCCGCCAGCGACCCGCTGGCCAAACCCGCGCCGCCCAGCCAGGCGATCACCCCCGCCGAGGCCCAGGCGGTAGACCCAGCCGGCCAGGCGCCGCTGGACGACGCGCTCACCTGCATGGCGCGCTCGATCTACTGGGAAGCCAAGGGCGGCAGCCGCCAGGACATGGAAGATGTGGCCAGCGTGGTGATGAACCGCCTCGGCCAGCCGGACTTCCCCGACACCGTGTGCGGGGTGGTCAAGCAGGGCTCGGAAAAAGCCGGCTGCCAGTTCTCCTGGTGGTGCGACGGCAAGCCGGACCAGGTGCAGGAGGATGACCGTTACACCCTGGCCAAGGACGTGGCGCGCAAGGCCCTGAATCGCCAACTGGCGGACCGCACCCATGGCGCGCAGTTCTTCCACGACCACAGCGTGGCGCCGGCGATTTTCAAGAACATGGTGCGCACCGAGCGTACGGCACGGTTCGTGTTCTACCGGCCGCGGGATGAACAGGCACAGGTGAAGTAGCCTACCCCCGGCGCATGTCCACGTGGGGGATGCCATCTTCCAGGTAGGCCTCCCCTTGGGCGACGAAGCCATAGCGCCCGTAATACCCGGTCAAGTGCGCCTGGGCCGCGAGAAACAACGGCCGCCCCGGCCAGCGCGCCGTGGCCTCGGCCAGGGCGTGCGCCATCAGTTGGTGCCCCAGCCCCTGGCCGCGCCCGGCGGCGGCGATGATCACCCGGCCGATCGCCACCTCGCCTTCGGCCGGCACCAGCAGCCGCGCGTAGGCCAGCAACTGCTCGCCCTGCCAGGCCATCAGGTGGTGGTTATCCGCGGCCAGGTCCTGGCCGTCTACGTCGAGGTAGGCGCACTGCTGTTCCACCACGAACACCTCGCAGCGCAGTTGCAGCAAGGCGTACAGCTCGTGGATGGTCAGTGTGCTGTGGTGTTTGCAGCGCCAGTTCAATGGCATGGTCAAGGCTCCCCGTGGTGCAAGGCGGGGATCATCGCACGCTGGCCGCCGCCTTGCAGCCCGCCAGCGGTTCGGCCGCGCCGGCGGCCTCGCCCCGGCCAGCGGCGGTGAGCGACAGCGCCTTGGTTTCCGGCACCCAGGCAATCGACACGATCGCCCCCAGCAGCAGGATGCCCGCCAGCATCGCCATGGTCGGCATCAGCCCCAGCCCGGCCACGCTCATCGGCAGCAAGAAGGTGCTCAAGCCCGAACTGAGCCGGCTGCAGGCGGTGGCCAGGCCAATGCCACTGGCGCGCAGCTCGGTGGGGAAGCTCTCGGCCGGGTACACCCCCACCAGGTTGCTCACCGCCGACAACACCAGGGTGAACACCCCGAACAGCGCCACCGTCGCCCAGGCCAGGCTGCCGGGCATGGCCGCCAGCAGGAACAGCGCCGCCGCCAGGATCAGGAACGAGTTGATCAAAAAGCCGCGGCGGCTGAATTTCACCGTGCACAGGATGCCGATCAACACCCCCAGCACCAGCAAGCCATTGAGCAGGATTTCCGTGCCCAACCCCTCGGCCAGGCCCATGGTGTTGAGGATCACCGGCAAAAAGGTATAGATGGCGAAATACGGCATCACGATGCACACAAAGAACAAACAGTTGAACAGCGTGCGGGTGAGGTACAGCCGGCTGAACAACTGGCCGAAGCCGGCGTGCTCGGGCTCGCCGATTTCGTCGTCCAGGCGCACGTTGGGCCCCAGGTGCTTGCGCACGATGGCCCGGGCTTCGTCGATGCGCCCATGGTGCACCAGCCAGCGTGGCGACTCGGGCGTGCCGATGCGCCCCACCAGCACCAGCGCCGCCGGCACCGCCGAAGAGGCGAGCATCCAGCGCCAGGCGTCGTCGCCCCAGCCGGTCATCCAACTGCCGACGAGGGTCGCGGCCACGTAGCCGAAGGTCCAGATCACGCTGAACGAGCCCAGCAGTACGCCGCGGTGGCGCTTGGGCGAGAACTCCGCGAGCATCGCATGGCCGACGCAAAAGTCCCCACCCAGGGCGATGCCCAGCAACAACCGGCACACGAACAGTTGGGTGGGCGTGTCGGCGAAAAACTGCGCCACGCTGGCCAGGGTGATCAGGCCGAAGCTGAGCAGGAAAATCTTCTGCCGGCCCAGGCGGTCGGACAACCAGCCAAAGAACAAACTGCCGATGAACAAGCCGAACAGCGCCGAGGCCGCCACCAGCCCCTGCCAGAAGGGCGAGAGGTCCATGTGCGGGGTGATCAGCGTCAGCGCGATGCCCACCAGCCCAAGGATGTAGCCGTCGGTGAAGTGCGCGCCGAAGGTCAGCGCGGCGATCTTGATATGAAACCGGCCGATGGGCAGTTCGTCGAGGGTGAGGGGCGTACCCGGCATACAAGGCTCCTGATTATCGTTATAGGCCTTCAACCTGGGGGCACCCCGTGCGGGCATACCCACAAGGCGGTCGTGCTTATGCCGTGATGATCCGCGCCTGGGGCAGGGGGGTTGTGTCCGGTAGCGACGGGCAGGTGTACCGCAGCGCCGCGGCGCCGTTCACGAAAAGCCACAACGTTTCACAACCATGACAAGCCCATGAACAACAGAATTTACCCGCCACCTCCGGCCCTTGGTGTGCACGCCCGCGCAAGACGGCGGCATGGCCGCGCAGGGGGCTAGCCTGCCCGCCCTTTTCGTTCGCGCGCATCGCTGGGTGCCGCGCCCCTATCGCTCCGCGAGGCCACGATGCAAATTCAGCCCAAGACTGAAACCCCTGATAACAAAAGCAAGCCCACCTTCGACGCGTTGATCAAGCGCGTGGTCCTGGCCACCCAGGGCAAGAACGAGAAAAAGCCCGACCGCACCGCCACCGACAACGAAGTGTGGCCGCCCATCGACGGCACCACCGTCGAGGCGCCGAGCAACGGGCAGATCCGCTACGAACGCGATGGGCAAGGGGTGGTGGTCGAGGCTGCGGTAAACCCGCAGTTGTTCAAGTTCCTGACCCAGCTCAACGAGCTGAACCAGGCGCCCGGGCAGAAGGCCCAGGTCGAAAAGGCGATCGAAGACGGCAATGTGGTGGCCGACCGTAATAGCCAGGCGCCGGCCTGGGGTGATGTGAAGCAGTTTGAGTGGCAAGGCAACCTGGAAGACGCCGAAGTGGTGACCTACACCACCCAGGAGGGCGACAAGGTCAGCGTCAGCAAGGCGCTCACCCCCGAGCTGTTCGAAACGGTCAAGGCCATGGGCCTGTCGCGCTTTACCCTCGAAAGCCGCGCCAAGGACTCTGGCCGCGAGGTGGCTGGCGCCGATACCTACGTCGCCGACCACGACATTTCCACCTTCGGCTGGCCGGACGAGTTCGGCAACGGCGTGATCCAGTTCGACACCAAGGATGGCAAGCACTACGTGGTGTCGCAGTTCGACAACAAAGAGCTGTACGACCGCGTGGCCGACAAGCGCAGCGACTACGACAAGGGCGACATCCAGGACCTGCGCGACAAGCACAACCTGGGCGACCTCGACGCGCTCGACATCCTCAGCAAGCCCACCGGCGAGAAAACCGACGACGGTGAAGACCTCAGCGTGGTGGAGCTGGCCACCAAGAACCTGATGGACAAGTACAAGAAGCTGGTCGATGACGGCAAGGTCGGCAAGGACAGCGACATCTACAAGCTGGTCAAGGCCATCGAGGCCAAGGCCACCCTGGAAAGCGGCCACACCATCACCCCGTACATCGAAGACCCGCGCGGCGCCGAATCCTGGCGGATGTTCGACGACGAAGGCGAAGACCTGACCAACTCCGACATGCAGGACATCCTCGACGGCGACGCCATCGATAAAACCCTGACCGAGCTGTTCACCAACGGCGACGGCGAGAACGCCAAGATCGGCAAGGAGTACCAGGACGCCCTCGACGACGCCATCGGCAAGGTCAGCGGTGGCGACAAAGACGCCCTCGCCCAGGACCTGCACGACAAGCTGGTCAGCCGCGACTTCACCGACTACCTCAACGACCTCGAAGCCAACGGCATGCAGGCCGAGGGCCAGACCGAAGTGGCGCGGCTGCTCTCCAGCCTGGAGATGCTCAACCCGGACCTGGCCAAAGACGCCCAGAACGAGTTGAAGAAGAACAGCATCCAGGCCGAAGTCGACCAACTGATGGCCGACCCCAGCGCGATCCCCGAGGAATACAAAGAGCTGGCCCTCAAGGACATCTTCCAGGCGATCAAGTCCGGGGTGAAAGGCATCGCCGACCTGCCGCGGCGCACCCAGGACACCCTGGAGAAGTTCATCAACGAATTGATGAACGACAAAGAAAAGATGGGCGACTTCTCCAACCAGCTCGACCGGCTGAACCGCGGTGAAATCACCCAGGAGCAGTTCGAAGAAAGCATGGCCAACAAGTACGTGGGCATGGAGGACAAAGACGGCTTCAAGAAAGCCCTCGGCACCCTCAACAAGTACGGCGTGCTCGGCTCGATTTCAGGCTTTGCCTCGCTGGGCGGGGCCATCTACATGCTCTCGGCGAAGAACGGCCAGCTCAGCGACGACCCGCTCGAGCGCCTGGCGATCGCCAAGGACTTCATCACCTTCCTCGGCACCGGCGCGCAGTTCGAAAAAACCAAGGTGTTCGACCTCTTCACCAAGACCAACACCGCCGACCTGCTCGGGCTGTCGAAGTCGTTGCCGGAGATCTGGGGCAAAGAGGGCCTGTGGGGCAAGAAGATCGAAGACGGCCAGGCCAGCAACCATGTGCCCGACATGGACGAAGGCTTCCAGGACCGCCTCAACAGCGCCTACGAGCTGAGCGAGATCACCGCCGGCAATGGCAGCGGCAGCGTGGTCGACCAGCTCAACCTGATCAACGAAGTGAACGACGGCGGCACCTGGAGCAACGATCAGACCCGCGCCCTGCTCGATGACATCATCACCCGCAGCGGCGGCCAGCCGCCGGCCAACTACGATGATTTCCGCGGCCTGAACCAACTGGCCGACGAGCAAGGCATCACCATCAACGAGCAGACCGTGACCGACGCGATCAACGCCCAGCGCGCGCAGAACGGCCTGCCGGCGCTGGATGCCGAGGTGGTCGAAGACGTTGCCCAGGATGTGTCCAACGCCGCTAGCCGCGCGCCGTCGGTGGCCAGTTCAGGGGCCACCACCTACTACGACGCGGTCAGCAGCCTGTATGAAAGCGCGGTGGAGTACTTCACCGCCCGCGACATCCCGCCGCCCACCCGCGAAGCCTTCAACGCCGGCATCGAAGACCGCCTGAGCCGCGACGGCCAGGCGATTCCCGACGACGACGCGCGCTATAGCGGCATCGCCGAGCTGTTCGACGACGGCGGCCTGGACCGCGATTCGATCAACGTGATGTTCGAGAAGGACGGCCGCACGCCGCCGGCCAGCGAGGTGATCGACGGCCTGGCCGGCAACCTCGACGAGGCGATCAATACACCGCTGCCCGGCCGCGACGGTTCCAGCCTGTTCGACGCTTCGAGCATCGCCAGCGACGTGGAAAGCGCCGCCAGCGGTGCCGGGGTGCCGAAGCCGGGGATTGGCGCCAAGGTCGCCGGCTCGGTGGTCAAGGTGCTGGGGGTGGCGCCGGACGTGATGAGCATCGCCGACATCGTGATGGGCGGCATCGCCATCAAGGACGGCATGAAGTCCGGCAGCGGCCTGGCGATCGCCAACGGCAGCCTGCAGATCGTGTCCGGGGTGGCCGGCACAGTGGCCGGCGGCATCGGCATCGCCGGCCTGATGGGCAGCATCGGCGCCCTGGCCGGGGCCACCGCGCCGCTGTTTTTCGTCACCGCGGCGTTGGGCTTCATCACCGGCATCATCGGTGTGTTCGTGGACCACCAGAAAAAACAGAAAGCCACCGACAAGGAAGGCCAGTGGTTCAAGGACCTCGCCGACCTCGGCCTGGCCCAGGACGACTGGGGCGACAAGCTTGAATACGCGCGCTACAGCTTCTACCAGTACGAAGGCCGCGACGGCCCGACCGACCAGAGCATTTTCGACTACCAGGACCAGGAGTGGGAGCACTTCCAGCAAACCCCGCAAGACCAAGGCAGCTCGGTCAACCGCCTGGATGAAGGCCTGCACAAGGACGACAACGGCATCCAGGGCTACAACACCAACGGCCTGGCGATGGACCAGTACGGCAAGCCGTTCTACGAAGCGCACAAGGAGGTGATCGACTATATCCACGAGCGCTGGGACGACTGGAACGGCAAGGACAAGATCGTCAGCGACAAAGACCTGCGCAAGATCGCCAGCGGCGATGGCAGCCAGCAGGAGAAGGACGCCGCGCAGTTCCTGCTCGACAACAAGGGCTTCTTCGACATGCTCGACGTGTTCTGGAAACGTGACGGCGCTGACGGCAAGCTCAGCACCGACGACCTGGAGGCCTACCTCAAACTGGTGGGGGCGATGGAGATAGGCAAGGACGACCCGGTGTTCTACGAGCCCGAGAAGAACCAGGGGCCGCGGTTTGTGAAGTAAGTTTCAAGGGCCCTTCGCCCGGCACAGCCGGAGTGCCGGACCACGGCCTCCCACGGTTTTGTGTAAGTACTTGATTTACGAGGCAACACAGAATCCGTGGGAGGCCGTGGTCCGGCACTCCGGCTGTGCCGGGCGAAGGGCCACCCGCTACACCAGGTATTGCTTGAACCACGCCAGCGTCCGCTGCCACGACAGCTCCGCCGCCGCCTTGTCATAGCGCGGGGTGGAGTCGTTGTGGAAGCCGTGGTTCACCCCTGGGTACACATACCCCTGGTACACCTTGCCATCGGCCTTCAGCGCCTGCTCATAGGCTGGCCAGCCGTCGGTGATGGGTTTGTCCAGCTCGGCGTAGTGCAGCAGCAGCGGCGCCTTGATCCGCGCCACCTCTTCGGCCTTGGGCTGGCGGCCGTAGTAGGGCACCGCGCAGGCCAGCTCCGGGTAGGCCACCGCTGCCGCGTTGGCCACGCCGCCGCCATAGCAGAACCCGGTGATGCCCACCTTGCCGGTGGCGCCTTCGTGCTTGGCCATCCACTCGATCGCGGCAAAGAAATCGTTCATCAGCTTGGCCGGGTCGACTTTGGCCTGCAGTTCACGGCCCTTGTCGTCATTACCGGGGTAGCCGCCCACTGAGCTCAAGCCATCCGGCGCCAAGGCGATGTACCCGGCCTTGGCCACGCGCCGGGCGACATCTTCAATGTAGGGGTTCAGCCCGCGGTTCTCATGCACCACCACCACCGCCGGCACCTTGCCGGCGGCTTTCGCTGGGCGTACCAGGTAGCCGCGCACGTTGCCGTGGCCCTTGGGTGAGGGGTAGTGCACGTAGTCGGCGACGATCTCCGGGTCAGTGAAGGGTACCTGCTCGGCCAGCGCGTAGTTCGGCGCCAGCGCCGCCACCAGCGCCGGGCCGGTCATGCCGAGCACGGTGAAGGCCGCGGCGCGGTCGAGAAACTCCCGGCGGTTGATCTTGCCGTGTACGTAGCCGTCGTAGATTTCCAGCAGCTCGGGCGAGAAATCCTTGGCGGTCAGGCGCTGTTGCGGTGGCATGGGCATCTCCTTGTGCGTGGCATTCAAATGGCGTTAAAGGCCCAGGTCGCTCAGCCCGGGGTGGTCGTCCGGGCGGCGCCCCTGGGGCCAGTGGAACAGCCGCTCGCTGGCGCTGCTCAGGGCCAGGTCGTTGATGCTGGCGTGGCGGTAGCGCATCAGGCCATGCTCGTCGAACTCCCAGTTTTCGTTGCCGTAGCTGCGCCACCAGCGGCCGAGGTTGTCGTGCCACTCGTAGGCGAAGCGCACGGCGATGCGCTCGGCGGTGTAGGCCCAGACTTCTTTGATCAACCGGTACTCGCGCTCGCGCGCCCATTTTTGCTTGAGGAAGGCCTCGATCTGTGCGCGGCCGCTGATGAATTTGTCACGGTTACGCCAGCGGCTGTCTTCGGTATAAGCCAATGCGACCCGGGCGGGGTCGCGGCTGTTCCAGGCGTCTTCGGCCAGGCGGGCTTTTTGCGCGGCCTGCTCGAAGCTTTCGAACGGCGGCAGCGGGGGGCGGGGTTCGGTCATGGTGGGGCCCGTTCAATGTGCGGTGCTGCCAGCTTAGCCGCGATGGCCGGGCCCGTACACCTAAGGCGGCGGCGCCTTGATAAAACCGTGGGCCAGTTGCTGGTACAGCTCTGGGCCCAGCCGCGAGCTGACCGCGCGGGCGATCAACGCTGCGGCCAGCAGGCTGATGACCATGCCGTGGCTGTCGATCATTTCCATCACGATGATCGCCGAGGTGATCGGCGACTGGGTCACGGCGGCGAGAAACCCCACCATGCACAGCGCCACCACCGGCAGCGCCTGGCTGCCCAGGCCCGCCCAGTGGGCAACGTTGGCCCCCACCGCGGCGCCCACCGCCAGCGACGGCGCGAAAATCCCTCCGGGGATGCCGGAGAAATACGTGACCGCCGTGGCCAGGAAGCGCGCGAGCGCCGCGTGCCAGGGCAGGTCGGCGCCGCTGTTGACCATCTGCGCGGTAATGCCATAGCCGCTGCCGAACGACATCCCGCCGCTGAGCCAACCCAACAGCGCCACCAGCAGGCCGCAGGCGCCGGCGAACCACACCGGCCTGGCCCGCCGCCAGCGCCACAGCGCCAGCTCCGGGCGGCGTTGCGGCCACAGCAGCAGGCGGCTGAACAGCCCACCCAGCAGGCCACAGCCAACGCCCGCGCCCAGCACCAGCCAAACCACCTGCCAGTGACCATCCTGGGCGTTGAGCTGGCCAAAATAGTTGTAATTGCCCTGCAGCCCGATGGCGACCATCCCGGAGAGGATGATGGTGCTGAGCAGTACGCCGCTGGTGCGGGTTTCAAGCTTGCGCCCCAGTTCTTCGACGGCGAAGGCGATGCCTGCCAGCGGCGTATTGAAGGCCGCGGCAATGCCCGCGGCGCCGCCGGCGAGGATCAGGTCTGGCGCGCGGATGATCCGCGCATGGGGCAGCCACCGGTGAAAGTAATGCATGACCGACGCCGCGACCTGCACCGACGGCCCCTCGCGGCCGGCGGAAAACCCGCCGAGCAAGGCCATGCAGCCCAGCCCGATCTTGCCCGCGGCAATACGCAGTGACACCAGGTGGCCGATCGGCTTGTGCTGCTGCGCCAGGCGCGTGGCGGCGATCACCTGGGGGATGCCGCTGCCCTGGCTGCCGGCAAAATAACGGGTGGTCAGCCACACCACCAGCATGCCCAACGCGGGCGTGAGCACAAACGGCAACCATGGCCGGCCGGCGCTGATACCGGCGAAGGTGGCCAGCGCGAGGTCGGCCAGGCGCGCGAACATCACCACCAGCAGGCCGGCGAGGGTGGCCGCGGCCCACAGGGTGATGCGGGTACGCCAGCGTACCGAAGACAAGCGCCGGCGCAGTACGCCGAGTGGCGTCATGGCAAGCTACCCTGGCCTTCGCCGAGGGCGCGTTGCATCAGCACGGTGTCGAGCCAGCGGCCGAACTTGAAGCCCACCGCCTCGAACACCCCGACCTGGCGAAAGCCCAGGCGCTGGTGCAGGCCGATCGAGGCGTGGTTCTGGCTGTCGCCGATCACTGCGATCATCTGCCGGTAGCCCTGGGCCTGGCAGCGGGCGATCACCTGTTCCATCAACGCCCGGCCCAGGCCTCGGCCGGCTTGGTCATGGCGCATGTACACGGAGGTTTCCACGGTAAAGCGGTAGGCCGGGCGTGGCCGGTAGGGCGTGGCGTAGGCATAGCCGATGACCTCGCCGGCGGCCTCGGCAACCAGGTACGGCAGTTGTTTTTCCTGCACCCCGGCACTGCGCGCGTGCATCTCGGCTTCGGTGGGCGCGGCCAGTTCGAAGCTGGCGGTGCCGTTGAGCACGTGGTGGGCGTAGATGGCGGTGATCGCCGGAATGTCCGCCGCCACGGCGGGGCGCAGGGTGGGGGTCATCAGTCATCCTCGTTGGCTTCGAAACCCTCCAAGCCTGCCTTGCTGAAGCCCCGGGCGTCTAGCCCCCGGGCCTCGCGCAGGTAGCGCGAGAGTTCCTCCACCGAGCCGTGGGTGACCATCACCCGTTCGGCGCCGGTCTGCTCGATGGCCCACAGCAGCCCCGGCCAGTCGGCGTGGTCCGAGAGCACGAAGCCGCGGTCGACCCCACGCCGCCGGCGGGTGCCGCGCAGGCGCATCCAGCCGCTGGCGAAGCCGTCGCTGTAGTGGCCGAAGCGGCGCATCCAGGTGCTGCCGGCGGCCGACGGCGGGGCGATGATCAGCGCCTCGCGCAGGGCCGGGTCGGTTTTTTTGAAGTCGGTGGCGTACAGCGTGGGCGGAATGTCCACGCCGGCCTCGCGGTACACCCGGTTCAGCGGCTCGACCGCGCCATGGGCGAGGATCGGGCCGATGCCGCGGTCGATGCCATGGAGGATGCGTTGCGCCTTGCCGAAGGCGTAGGCGAACAGCACGCTGGGGCGGCCGGCGGCGGCGTTGGCGCGCCACCATTGGTTGATCTCTTCGAAGATCTCCCGTTGCGCCTGCCAGCGGTAGATCGGCAGGCCGAAGGTCGATTCGCTGATGAACGTGTGGCAGCGCACCGGCTCGAACGGCGCGCAGGTTCCGTCGGCCTCGACCTTGTAGTCGCCCGAGGCGACCCACACCTGGCCCTGATATTCCAGGCGCACTTGCGCCGAGCCCAGCACATGGCCGGCCGGGTGCAGGCTCACGGTCACGCCGTGGTGCAACAGGCGCTCGCCATAGTCCAAGGTTTGCAGGTTGATGCCGGCGCCCAGGCGGGTGCGCAAAATGCCTTCGCCGGGCTCGGCGGCCAGGTAATGCTCGCTGCCGGTGCGGGCGTGGTCGCCGTGGCCGTGGGTGATCACCGCCCGCGCCACGGGCTTCCAGGGGTCGATGTAGAAGTCGCCCGGCGGGCAGTACAGGCCCTCCGGGCGGGCGATGACCAGGTCCATCGCCATGGCCTTAATGCAGCCCGACGAAGCCGCCGGTCTGGTGCTTCCACAGCCGCGCGTAGAGGCCGTTGTGGGCCAGCAGCTCTTCGTGGTTGCCCAGCTCGACGATGCGGCCTTTTTCCATCACCACCAGGCGGTCCATCTGGGCGATGGTCGACAGGCGGTGGGCGATGGCGATCACGGTTTTGCCTTCCATCAGGCTTTCGAGGCTTTCCTGGATCGCCGCTTCGACCTCGGAGTCGAGCGCCGAGGTGGCTTCGTCCATCACCAGGATCGGGGCGTTCTTCAGCAACACGCGGGCAATGGCGATGCGCTGGCGCTGGCCACCCGACAACTTCACCCCGCGCTCGCCCACGTGCGAATCCAGCCCCACCCGGCCCTGGGCGTCGGAGAGCAGCGGGATGAATTCGTCGGCCTTGGCCTTCTGGATCGCCTCGAGCAGCTCGTCTTCGCTGGCGTAGGGCCGGCCGTACATGAGGTTCTCGCGGATCGAGCGGTGCAGCAGCGAGGTGTCCTGGGTGATCAGGCCGATCTGCGAGCGCAGGCTTTCCTGCTGTACGCTGGCGATGTCTTGGCCGTCGATCAGGATGCGCCCGCCGTCGAGGTCATACAGGCGCAGCAGCAGGTTGACCAAGGTCGACTTGCCGGCGCCGGAGGGGCCCAGTAGGCCGATTTTCTCGCCCGGGCGGATGGTCAGGTCCATGCCGGTGATGATCGGCCGCGCCTTGCCGTAGTGGAAGTCCACATGCTCGAACTGGATGCCGCCGCGTTCGATATTCAGTGGCGGGGCGCTGGGCTTGTCGGCCACCGCCACCGGCTGGCTGATGGTCTGCAGGCCGTCCTGGACCATGCCGATGTTCTCGAAAATGCCGTTGACCACCCACATGATCCAGCCCGACATGTTGACGATCCGGATCACCAGGCCGGTGGCCAGGGCGATCACCCCGACGCTCAGCAGCGATTGCGTCCACAGCCACAGCGCCAGGCCGGTGGTGAACACGATCAGCAAGCCGTTGAGGGTGGTGATGACCACGTCCATCTCGGTGATGGTGCGGTTGGCCACCTGGGTTTTTTCGGTTTGCTCGGCAATCGCCTCGCGGGCGTACTGCTGCTCGAGGTTGGTGTGGGCGAACAGCTTCAAGGTGGTGATGTTGCTGTAGCCGTCAACGATGCGGCCCATCAGCTTGGAGCGGGCATCGGACGACACCACCGAGCGCGCCTGCACCCGCGGTACAAAGTACATCAGCGCCGCGGCGAAGCCGAAAATCCACACGATCAGCGGGATCATCAGCCGCCAGTCGGCCTCGGCGAACAGCACCAGCGAGCTGGCCGCGTAGATGGTCACGTGCCAGAGGGCGTCCATGGCCTGCACCGCGGAGTCGCGCAGCGAGTTGCCGGTTTGCATGATGCGTTGGGCGATGCGCCCGGCGAAGTCGTTCTGGAAGAACGTCATGCTCTGGCGCAGCACGTAATTATGGTTTTGCCAGCGGATCAGGCTGGTCATCCCGGGGGTGATGGTCTGGTGCACGATCAGGTCGTGCAGGCCGACGAAAATCGGCCGC
This sequence comes from Pseudomonas sp. NPDC007930, assembly GCF_042958985.1. NCBI lineage: Bacteria > Pseudomonadati > Pseudomonadota > Gammaproteobacteria > Pseudomonadales > Pseudomonadaceae > Pseudomonas > Pseudomonas sp. NPDC007930. Next base: position 223,907 of record NZ_JBIBKC010000004.1, on the reverse strand, counting down.
AATACCAGCGCCACCACGACCATCCACACCAGCGCGCCCCAGTGTTCGCGGAAGAAATCCTTCGGCCCGGTGGCGTTGGCCATGTCGATGATCTGCGAGAGGTAGCTGAACAGCGCCACCTCGATCAGCGCCGCGACCAGGCCCACCACCATCAGGGTGAGGAACACTGGCCACACCTGGCGGATGTAGTACACGTAGAAAGCCCACACCGTGCCAGGCGGCGCGTCGCTCGGGGCGTCGCGGAACACGTCGATCCAGTGTTCGAAGCGGCGGTGGATTTCCGACAGCATGGGCAGGCTCTCCTGTAGGCGGTTGGCAGCCGATCAGTCGAGGCGCTTGGCACTCTTGATCATGATCGGGTCAGACGGCACGTTGCTCATGCCGCGGCGAGTGGTGGTGGGCGCGTTGACGATCTGGTCGACCACATCCATGCCCTCGGTGACCTTGCCGAACACGGCGTAGCCGAAATCGCGGCCGCCGTGGTCGAGAAAGTCGTTGTCCTTGACGTTGATGAAAAACTGCGCGGTGGCCGAGTCGACCACTTGGGTACGGGCCATGGCCAGGGTGCCACGCACGTTGTGCAGGCCGTTGTCGGCTTCGTTCTTGATCGGCGCCTGGGCGGGTTTTTCGTTCATGTCGCGGGTGAAGCCGCCGCCCTGGGCCATGAAGCCGGGGATCACGCGGTGGAAGATCGTGTTGTTGTAGAAGCCTGAGTCAACGTACTTGAGGAAGTTGGCGGTACTGATCGGGGCCTTTTGCGCATCGAGCTCAAGGGTGATCTGGCCAAAATCGGTGACCAATTGTACATGCGGGTGCTGGGCGTCGGCCAGCGCGGCGGTGGAGGCTACCAGGGTGCAGGCAGCGAAAAACAGGTTCTTCAGCATGGATTCACGGATCCTTGAAAGTGGAATCGACCGCGGCAATGAACTGCAGCAGCACGTGGTTGAACCGCTCGGGCTGGTCCAGGGGCGTAGCGTGCCGGGAATCGGCGATCACTTCCAGCCGTGCGTGGGCCATCATTGCCGTGTAGCGGGCTTTCAAGGCGACCGGGGTGTAATCCCGGTCGCCGCTGACGATAAGGGTGGGACAGCCTATTTCGCCAATGCGTTCCTGAATACTCCAGCCCACCAGCGCATTGAAGCTGGCCACGTAGGCGCGCTTGTCGTTGCCCGCCCAGCGCTCGGCGACCCGCTGGCGCAGGCTGGCCTGGGCCGGCAGCGGGAACATCCGCGCGCCGAGCACCTCGCCGATGCGGCGCATGCTTACCAGGTGCAGCAGGCTCCAGCGCTTGAACCACTGCCAGTAATCACCCGGGCCGCGCAGCACCAGCTGCGGCCCGCTGTTGACGATGCACAGGCTGCGCAGTAGGGCTGGGTGGTCCACCGCCAGTTGGAAGCCGATCATGCCGCCCATCGACAGCCCCACGTAATGCACCGGGCCGCAACCCAGGTGGCGCAGCAGCGCGGCGGTGTCGGCGGCGAATTTGGCCACGCTGTAGCGCTCGCGCGGCTTGGCCGAGCGGCCGTGGCCGCGCACGTCGACGCAGATGACCCGGTGCTCGGCCAGCAGCGCCGGGGTTTGGTATTCCCAGTCATCGAGTGACGAACCCAGCCCATGCACCAGCAGCACCGGGGTGCCCTGGCCGTGGTCGGTGTAGTGCAGGCTGCAGCCGTGGTGGTCGAAGTGCGGCATGGTCGGGGGCCTTCTGCGGGGACCCCTTCACCCTAGACCAGCGCCGGGCCCGCCGCTGCCGCGTTGGCCGCTTCCCGCGGCGGGCCATCGAACTGGCGCAGCAGGTCGACGAGAATCTGCGTGGCCGGGCCCAGCGGTTTGTCTTTGTTGGCGTAGAGGTAGAACGCCGGGTGGCGGCTGCCGCCTTGCTCCAGCGGCAGCGGCTTGAGAATGCCCTCGGCCAATTGGCGCTCGATGATGTGCCGCGGCAGCCAGGCAAAGCCCAGGCCGCTGCCGACGAAGGTGGCGGCGGTGGCCAGGCTGCCGACCGTCCAGCGCTGTTCGGCGCCGAGCCAGCCGACATCCCGGGGTTGTTCGCGGCCTGAATCACGGATCACCACTTGCAGGTGGCTTTCGAGGTCCTGGAAGGTCAGTTGGCGGCCCAACTGGTGCAGCGGGTGGCTGGGGTGGGCGACGGCGACGAACTCGACCACGTTGAGCTCGGTGCCCAGGTAGCCGGGGATGCTGTAGCCGCAGATGGCCAGGTCGGTGCCTTCCTTGAGCACTTCTTCAACCCCGGACAACACCTCCTCGCGCAGCCGCACCCGGCAACCGCGGCTTTGCGGCATGAACGCGGTCAGCGCCTGCACCAACTGCGCGCTGGGGTAGGCGGCGTCGACCACCAGGCGCACTTCGGCCTCCCAGCCTTGTTCCATGTGCTGGGCGAGGTCTTCGAGCTGGCTGGCCTGCTTGACCAGCTGCCGCGAGCGGCGCAGCAGCACCTCGCCGGCCTCGGTCAGCACCGCGCGGCGGCCGTCGATGCGCAGCAGCGGCACCCCCAATTGCTCCTGCATGCGGCCCACGGTGTAGCTCACCGAGCTTTGCGAGCGGTGCATGGCCTCAGCGGCCTGGGCAAAGCCGCCGTGGTCTACCACCGCTTGCAGGGTGCGCCATTGGTCGAGGGTCACGCGCGGGGCTTTCATCGGGGGCTCCTACTGGCTAGTGGCCCCAATAAAACAAAATTTTCGATGGTTTGCATCTGGTTTTTCTGTCTGTTCTATCGAGGCCCGCCTAGGGCGCCGCTTGGCAAAGCCCGGCGCAGGCGCTATGGTCTGCCGCCCTGCCACCCGAGGCCCTGCCATGCCCTTTTTGCTGCTCGTGACGCTGATCCAAGCGTTTTCCTTCAACCTGATCGGCGTGTACCTGGCGGGCCAGGTAGACAGCTACTTTGCCGTACTGGCGCGGGTGCTGCTGGCGGGGCTGATTTTCCTGCCGCTGACCCAATGGCGGCGGCTCAAGCCTGAGTTGCTGCGCGGCATGCTGCTGATTGGTGCGCTGCAGTTCGGCGTGACCTACGTGTGTCTGTATTTGAGCTTCCGGGTGCTCACGGTGCCGGAGGTGCTGTTGTTCACCATTCTCACCCCGTTGCACGTGACCTTGATCGAAGACGCTCTCAACCGCCGCTTCAATGGCTGGGCCTTGCTCGCGGCGCTGGTGGCGGTCGCCGGGGCGGCGGTAATCCGCTTCGACCGGGTCAGCGCCGGGTTCTTCGGCGGCTTCCTGCTGCTGCAGTTGGCCAACTTCACCTACGCCGCCGGGCAGGTGCTGTACAAGCACCTGATGGCCCGCCATGGCGACGGCACCCCGCAGTACCGGCATTTTGGTTACTTCTTCGTCGGCGCCTTGCTGGTGGCGTTGCCGGCCTGGCTGGCCTTCGGCAACTACAGCCACCTGCCGAGCACGCCGCTGCAATGGGGTGTGCTGGTGTTCCTCGGCTGGGTCGCCACCGCGCTGGGCATGTACGCCTGGAACCGCGGCGCCTGCCAGGTCAACGGCGGCACCCTGGCGGTGATGAACAACCTCCACGTGCCGGTGGGGCTGTTGCTCAACCTGCTGCTGTGGAACCACGCCGAGCCGCTGGGCCGGTTGGCGCTGGGGGGCGGGGTGATCGTGTTGTCGGTGTGGATCAGCCGGCGGGGGCGGCGCTAGCGCTTAGGGCCTGCCGCCCGGCAATTGCTGACTTCCCACAAGAGGGGGCACTTCACCGCAAGGTTACCCCTCGCTCAGTTCTCGCTGGAGCCGCTCGATACTTGGCAGATTGGTTTGTAGCTCCGCGGGTAAGGCCTCCAGCAATTTGAATTCGGCGATGCCCATGGGTTGGGACTTATCGCTCAGCGCGTATTCTGCGACGATTTTGTTTCGGCTTTTGCACAGCAGCAAGCCGATAGTAGGGTTGTCGAGGTCGTTCTTGACTTGGCGGTCGACCGCGGTGAGGTAAAAACTCAATTGCCCTAGGTGTTCGGGTTTGAATTTTCCAGTTTTCAGCTCGATCACCACATAGCATCGTAGCTTCAGGTGATAGAACAGCAGGTCGATATAGAAGTCGTCCTCGCCCACGCTGAGCAGTACCTGCCTGCCCACGAACGCAAAGCCAGCGCCCAATTCGAGCAGGAATTCAGTGACGTTTCTGACCAGTGCCTGCTCGATGTCACGCTCCTGAACCTTCTCCCCCAGCCCGAGGAAGTCGAACCTGTAAGGGTCCTTGAGCGATTCCCGCGCCAGGTCTGAATGAGGCTTGGGTAGGCAGGTTTCAAAATTGGTCACCGCGGAGCCACTGCGTTCCAGGAGCCGATTCTCGATTTGCACTACCAATACGTTGCGGGACCAATTATTTTCAAGCGCTTTGGCGGCATACCATATCCGGCTTTCACGGGTACCCAGCTTTTCCAGCAATGCTAGGTGGTGGTACCAAGGCAATTGTGCAAGCGTCTCTTGCACAAACTGACCGTCAGGCCACGCGTGGGCAAACGCCCTCATATACTTAAGGTTGCGGGCAGATAAGCCTTTCATCTCAGGAAATGCGCTTCGCAAGTCCTGCGCCAGGCGATCAATGATCTTTGCCCCCCAGCCGTGTTCAGCCTGCCGGGTAAGAATATCCTTTCCGATGTGCCAATAAAGCCTGATCAGCTCTTGGTTCACGGCCCAGGAGGCACGCAGTTGTGCCTCCAGTACGCGGGTTTTCAACGAAGCTAGCCAAACGGAATAACCGTCAGGTGCCTCAGCCAAGCCCAGCGTATTCAACGCATCATATCCTTCGCCATCCGCTCCTGATCACGCAGTTCCTTCTCCCGCGCGTCGATGCGCGAGGCCAGTGGGAAGTTGCTGCTGGCGCGGCGTTTGGCGAATTCCAGTTGCTGCTCGGCGCCGCGGTAGTCGCCGGTCAGCGCCAGGTATTCGGCGCGGGCCTGGTAGGAGCCGATGATGTTGCCGTTCATGCCCCGGGCATCGGCGACCAGGCTCCACACGTCGGGGTCATGGGGGCGGCGTTCGAGCAGCTTGTTCAGGCCCTGTTCGGCATCGCCGGCGCGGTTCTGCTTGAGCAGCAGGTTGATCCGGGTTTGGTTCAGCGGGTAGCTGTCGGGGTACTGCTGGAGCATGCGGTCTACCCGCGCCTGGGCATCGGGCACGCGGTTGTTGGTGACGTCAAGGTCGACCTGCGCCAGGTTCAGGGTGAGGTCGTCGGGGTAGGTGTCGAGCAGCGGCTTGAGCATGGCGCGGGCTTCATTGAGCTGCCCGGCCTTGGTCAGCGACAGCGCCAGGCCATAGCGGGCGCCGTCGTCCTTGGGGTTTTCGTCGAGGCGGGCGCGGAAGCGCTTGGTCGCCATGCCTGGGGAGTCTTCGTAGATCAACTGCACACGGGCGCGCATGTACTGGTACTGGGGGCTGTCTTCCTTGCCGCCGGGCTTGGCCATTTCAGCGCGGTTGCGGGTGTCGGCGATGCGGGATTCGGTGACCGGGTGGGTCATCAGGAATTCCGGCGGCTTGCCGCCGTACTGGTACTGCTTGGCCAGTTGCTCGAACATGTTGGGCATGTTGCGCGGGTCGTAGCCGGCCCGCTCGAGGGTTTGAATACCGGCGCGGTCGGCCTCGGCTTCGTTCTGCCGGGAGAACCCCAGTTGGTTCTGGATCGCCGCCGCCTGGGTGCCGAAAATGGTCGCCATGCCGGCCTCGCCAGCGCCGGCCGCGGCCAGCACCACCCCGGCCAGCAGGCCGGCCATCAGCGGCATGCTCATTTGCTGCTGCGCTTCCAGGCCACGGGCAAAGTGGCGCTGGGACAAGTGGCCGAGTTCGTGGGCCAGCACCGCGGCGTACTGGCCTTCGGTCTGGGCGCCGAGGAACAACCCGCCGTTCACCCCGATGATCCCGCCAGGGGCGGCGAAGGCGTTGAGCTCCTTGCTGTCGACCAGGATGAACTCGAGCCGGCGGTCTTGCACTTGGCTGCTTTCGGCCAGGCGGTACACGCTGCTTTCGACGTAGTCCTTGAGCAGCGGGTCGGAGAGCTGCCCCACCTGCCCGCGCAGCACGCTCAGCCAGGCGCGGCCGAGGTCGTGCTCCTGCTGCGGGGACACGATCGCCGAACTGGCATCGCCCAGCGAGGGCAGGTCGTCTGCCTGGGCGGTGGGGAAGGCCAGCAGGCAGGCCAGCGTGAGCAGGGTAGGGCGCAGGAAGGTCATGCAACGAACTCTGGCGAGAAAGGAAGCACTTTAGAAGCTTCCAGCGGTAAGCTTCAAGCGCCAAGCCATTGCGGCGCGTGTTCATGCCCGGCGCGGCTTGCTTTAAGCTTGCCAGTTGAAGCGTGCAACCCGGTGCCTGCGCCGCCCTTGAACCTGGATGATCCCCGAAAGCCGATGAATGACCTCCCCGAATGTGACGCCGAGCTGGATGCCAGCGGTCTGAATTGTCCACTCCCCTTGCTCAAGGCGAAGATGGAGTTGAACCGGCTGGCCAGTGGCGCGGTGCTCAAGGTGACCGCCACCGATGCCGGTTCGCAAAGGGATTTTCGCACGTTCGCGCAACTCTCCGGGCATGCGCTGCTACGGGAGCACAGCGACGGCGCGAGCTTTACTTACTGGCTCAGGAAGGCCTGACCCCACCGCACGGAACCTCCGATGTTCAAACTGCTGCAAGACTGGACCCAGCGTTATTTCTCCGACGAAGAAGCCGTGGCGCTGGTGGTGCTGCTGGTACTGGCCTTCACCGCGGTGCTCACCGTGGGCGGCATGCTCGCGCCGGTGCTGGCGGGCATGGTGCTGTCGTTCCTGATGCACGGCCTGGTGGCGCGCCTGGAGCGCCTGCGGGTGCCGCCCGCGGTGGCGGTGGCGCTGGTGTTCGGCTTGTTCATGGCGGCGTTGGCGCTGTTCGTGCTGGTGCTGGTGCCGCTGCTCTGGCACCAGTTGATGACGCTGTTCAACGAGTTGCCGGGCATGCTCGGCAAGGGCCAGTCGCTGCTGTTGCTGCTGCCGGAGCGCTACCCGCACCTGGTCACCGATGAACAGGTGCTGGCGGTGATGGAAGCGGCACGCGGGCAGATCGGCAAGTTCGGCCAGTGGGCGCTCACCCTGTCGCTGTCGAGCCTGCCGCTGTTGGTCAGCGTGATGATCTACTTCGTGCTGGTGCCGATCCTGGTGTTCTTCTTCCTCAAGGACCGCGAAATGATCGGCCACTGGATCAGCGGCTACCTGCCGCGCCAGCGCGCGCTGCTCAACCGCGTGGCGATGGAAATGAACCGGCAGATCGCCAACTACATCCGCGGCAAGGTCATCGAGATCTTCATCTGCGGTATCGCCACCTACATCGCGTTCGTCGCCCTGGGCCTGAACTACGCCGCGCTGCTGGCGATGCTGGTGGGCATTTCGGTGGTGGTGCCCTACGTCGGCGCGGTGGTGGTCACCGTGCCGGTGGCGGTGATCGCGCTGTTCCAGTGGGGCTGGGGCGACCAGTTCATCTACCTGATGGTGGTGTACGGGATCATCCAAGCGCTGGATGGCAACATCCTGGTGCCGCTGTTGTTTTCCGAGGCGGTGAACCTGCACCCGGTGGCGATCATCTGCGCGGTGCTGCTGTTTGGCGGGCTGTGGGGCTTCTGGGGGATATTCTTCGCGATCCCGCTGGCTACCCTGTTCAAGGCGGTGCTCGATGCCTGGCCGAAGAACACCGAGCCTGCCGTGGCGCCGCTGATCTAGCATGCGCCCGCGTTGTGAACGCTGCCGGCGCCCAGCCGGGCACTGCCTGTGCGGGTTGATCCCGCAACTGGCCAGCCGCACCCGCGTGCTGGTGCTGCAGCACCCCAGTGAAGCGGACCACGCGCTGAACACCGGGCGCCTGGCCGTGCTGGGCCTGGCCAACGCGGCGCTGCAGGTGGGCGAGCAGTTCGAGCCGGCGCTGTGGCAGCAGGCCGGTTACAGCCCCTGCGTGCTGTTCCCGGGCGAGGGCGCGCTGCCGCTGGCCGCTGGCGGCCCGCCGCGGTTGTTGATCGTGCCCGACGGCACCTGGCGCAAGGCGCGCAAGCTGCTGCACCTGAACCCGGCGCTGGCGGCGTTGCCGCGGGTTAGCCTGGGCGAGGCGGGGGCGTCTAACTATCGCCTGCGCAAGGCACCGGGCCCCGGGGCGCTGGCGACCATCGAGGCGGTCACCCAGGCCCTGGAAACCCTTGAGGCGCCAGCGAGCTACCAGGCGCTGCTACGGCCGTTCGAGGCACTGATCGAGGGGCAGATCAACGCCATGGGCGCGGCCACCTACGCGCGCAACCATCAGCGCCAGTGATGAATCGGCCAGCCGGCCTGTTCGGCGTGGGCGCGCAGCACTGGGTCAGGGTTGACCGCATTGGGCCGGGCGATCTGCTCCAGTAGCGGCAGGTCGTTGCGCGAGTCGGAGTAGAAGCTGGCGTCCTCCAGGGTTTCGCCCTGTTCCTTTAGCCATTGCATCAACCGAGTGACCTTGCCTTCGCGGTAGGTCAGGGTGCCGACGGTGCGCCCGCTGTACACGCCATGGGCGATCTCGGTGTCGATGGCCAGCACTTCCTGGATGCCGATGCGCGCGGCGATTGGCGCGACGATGAACCGCGCAGTAGCGGAAATCACCAGGATGCGGTTACCCAGGCTACGGTGCTGGGCAATCGTGCGGGTGGCGTCGCTGTGGATCAGCGGCTCGATCACCTCTTCCACCCACGGCTCGACCAGGTGTTCGATTTCTTCCTCGGTGCGGCCGATCAATGGCTCCAGGGCAAACGCCATGAACTCATCCATGGCCAGCTCACCGCGGCTGTAGGCGGCCATCAGTTCTTCGCTGCGGCGCAGGAAGGCCTCGTTGTCGACCCAACCCAGCCGGCCCATCTGTTCGTTCCACAGCGCCGCGCTGTCGCCGTCGATCAGGGTGTCGTCCAGGTCGAATATTGCCAGGGCCATCGGTTTCTCCTTTGTGATTCAAGCCACTTCGCGCAATTCACCGGGCTCGATCGCCAGGTGCACGCGTTGGCCATCAGGATACAGGTCCGCGGCGCTGCGGTTGAGCACATCGACCACCAGCGCCACGCCGTGGGCGGTGACCCGGTAGCGGATCACGTTGCCCAGCAGGCTGTGCCCGGTGATCTGCGCCTCGCCGGCATCGGCCGGGGTCAGGCCGATGGCCTCGGGGCGGATCGCCAGGCGGCTGTGCACCGGGCGGCCGAGCAGGCGGCTGGCGTCTTCGCTGGCCAGCAGGTTGTAGTTGCCGATAAACCCCGCGGCAAAGGCATCCACCGGCGCGGTGTAGAGCGCTTGGGCATCGCCGCTCTGAACGATCTGGCCTTTGTTCATCAGGAAGATGCGGTCGCTCATGGTCAGCGCTTCTTCCTGGTCGTGGGTCACGAAGATGGTGGTCAGGCCCAACTCCTGCTGGATTTGGCGGATCTGCTCGCGCAGGTGCTTGCGGATGCGCGCGTCCAGCGCCGACAACGGCTCGTCGAGCAGCAGCAGGCGCGGCCGGGTGACCAGCGAGCGGGCCAGGGCCACGCGCTGGCATTGCCCGCCCGACATCTGGTGCGGGTAGCGCCCGGCGAAGGTGTCGAGTTCCACCAGCTTGAGCACCTGGGCCACGCGCTCGCAGGCTTGCTCGCCGGGCACCTTGTGCATGCGCAGGCCAAAAGCGACGTTCTGCTCGACGGTCATGTTGGGGAACAGCGCGTAGCTCTGGAACACCATGCCGATGTCGCGCTTTTGTGGCGCCAGCGGCACCAGGTCCTGGCCATCGAGGAGGATTTGCCCGGCGTTCACCCCGGTCAGCCCGGCGATGCAGCGCAGCAGCGTGGATTTACCACAGCCCGAGGGGCCCAGCAGGGTGACGAACTCGCCCTTGGCGATGGTGAAGTCGATGTCGCTGAACACGGCCGTGTCGCCGTAGTGCTTTTGCAGGTTGCGGACGGTGACGAAGCTCATGTCAGTGTTTGTCCTTGTTCAGGAAGGTGGCCAGCCAGGTCATCACCAGCACGAAGAAGAAGTAAGAGATCACCAGCGCGCTGTTGATGTGGCCGGTGCTGTTACGCATGTTGTTCAGGTACACCTGCAGGGTTTCGTACTGGGTGCCCACCAGCAGGTTGGCGAACACGAATTCGCCGAACAGGAACGAAAACGACAGCAGCAGCGCCACCATCAGGCCTTTGCGCAGGTTGGGCAGCACCACCAGCACGGCGGCCTGGAAGGTGCTGGCGCCGAGCAGGTGGGCGGCGTCCATCAGGTCGCGCAGGTTGATCGCCTGCAGGTTGTTGCTGATCGCCCGGTACATGAACGGCAGCGCCACGGTGAAGTAACAGCCGATGAGGATCCACGGCGTGCCGACCATCGCCAGCGGCCCGGAGCCGTACAACTGCAGCAAGCCCACCGCCGAGACCACCGGCGGCACCGCGAACGGCAGCAGGATGAGCACGTTCATCACCCCGTCGAGCCGCGGGAAGTGGTAGTTGACCACGAACAGCAGCGGCAGGATCAGCACCGTGGCCAGCACCAGCGAGCCCACGCACACCAGCAGCGAATGGCCGAAGGCGGTGAGAAAGCGCGCGTCGCTCCACAGCGTGAGGTACCACTTCAGGGTCAGCCCGCTGGGCAGCACGGTGGCCGACCAACTGGTGGCCAGCGAGTAGAGCAGGGTGCCGGCCAATGGCAGCAGCAGGATCAGGAACAGCAACCACACCACCACCTGGTGGTACAGCCGCTGCGGGGCTTTTTCAGCGCGCGACATGGTAGCTCCTGCGCAGCATCCATTGGTGGACCAGGGTGACCAGGGTCATCATCCCGACCAGGATGATCGCCAGGGCACTGGCCATGTTTGGGTCCAGCGAAATGTCTCCGGCGACCATCGCCGCGATGCGGATCGGCAGCACGTTGAAGTTGCCGGTGGTCAGCGCGTACACCGTGGCGTAGGCGCCCAGGGCGTTGGCCAGGAGGATCACGAAGGTCCCCAGCAGCGCCGGGGTCAGCACCGGCAGGCCGATGTGCCGCCAGTACTGCCAGGGGCTGGCACCGAGCAGCGCGGCGGCGTCGCGCCAGTCATCGCGCAGGGCGTCGAGCGCCGGGTACAGCAGCAGCACCCCAAGGGGAATCTGAAAATACGTGTACACCAGGATCAAGCCGCCCTTGGAGTACAGGTTGAAATCGTCGATCAGCCCGCTTTGCTTGAGCAGCAGGGTGATCGCGCCGTTGAAGCCCAGCAGGATGATGAACGCGAAGGCCAGCGGCACCCCGGCGAAGTTGCTGGTCATGTTGGCGAAGGCGTTGACGAAGTTGCGCAGGCGCGAATCGACCTTGCTCAGTGAAATACTGCCGACCAGCGCGATCAGCAGCCCGAGCAGGCTCGACCAGACGCTGATCTCGATGCTGAACTGCATGGCCTGGCGGTAGAACTTCGAGCCGAACGCCCGGGTGAAGTTGGCCAGGCTCCAGCCGTCGTCGGTTTGCACGCTGTGCAGCGCCACCCACAGCAGTGGGGCGATCTGGAACACGAAGAAGAACAGTGCAAACGGCAGCAGGCACAGCAGTGCCCAGCCTTTGCCTTGGGACGGGCCTTTCACCGTAGCAGCTCCTGGCACAGGGGTTTGGTGTGGGGGATCCCGAGCAGGCTGCAGACGGTGCCGCACAGCTCGGTTTGCCGGGGGCGGGCGTTGGGGTTCAGCGAGAACCCCTCGCCGAATACGAACAGCGGCACCTCGCGTTCTTCAGGCAGCAGGCCGTTGTGCGAGCGGTCGGCGTTCATGCCGTGGTCGGCGGTGACCAGCACCTGGTAGCCGGCGGCCAGCCAGCCGGCCAGGTAGTCGGCCAGCAGGATGTCAGCGCGGCGCGCGGCGTTGCGGTACTGGGGGCTGTCCAGGCCATGCTGGTGGCCGGCGTCGTCGATGTTCATCGGATGCACCAGCAGCACATCCGGCGCGTGGCGCAGGCGCAGGCTTTCGGCATCGACGAACAGGTGGGAATCGGGGTAGTGGTCGGCGTAGTAGAAGTGCCCATGCTGGATCGGCAATTCCGGCGCCTCGGTGTGGCGGTCGCGCACGGCGTCGAACGGTGAGCGGTTGTACAGCTCGCTGACCCAGTGGTACGCCGCCGCCGCGGTGCTGCGCCCGGCCGCGCGGGCCAGGTGGAACAGGCTGCGCTGGTTCGACAGCCGGGTGACGTCGTTGTGCACGATGCCGCTGTCGATCGGCGCGGCGCCGCTGAGGATGCATTCGTACAGCGGCCGCGACAGCGCCGGCAGTTCGCATTGCAGGCGGTAGACTTGGGCGCGGCCGGCCTGCACGTAGGCCTGCAGGTGGCCCATCGCGTGGGTGGCGACCTGGTAGGCCAGGCCGTCGAGGATCACCAGTATTACTTTGTGGGGCATGCCTGGGGCCTCAGAAGGGTAGGGTGGGAGGCGCCTGGCCCATCGCCCGGCGCAGCCGGAGTGCCGGAGCACGGCCTCCCACCGGGGCGATGGGCCCAGGGGGTTATTTCATCTCAACGATAACCTGCTCGTTCCATTGCTGCGGCAGGGCCTTGGAGCTCTTTTCCCAAGCCTCGGCGTTGCTGATCGGCTTCACGCTCTTGTACTGCTCGTTGGGCAGCAGCTTGGCTTGCACATCCGCGGGTAGCTTCAGGTGTTCGGCGCGGATCGGCCGGGCGTTGCCGCGGGCGAGGTTGATCTGCCCGGCGTCGCTGAAGATGTACTCGCGGGCGAACTTGGCCGCCTCAGGGTGCTTGGCGTACTTGTTGATGATCGTGGTGTAGCCGGAGATCACCGAGCCGTCGGAGGGGATCAGCACTTCAAAGCGCTTGGGGTCGATCTGTTCGCGGTAGCTCAGGCCGTTGAAGTCCCACACCACGCCCACTTCGACTTCGCCTTTTTCGAGGGTCTGGATGGTCGGGTTGGCCAGCGACAGGCGGCCTTGCTGGGCCAGCTTGGTGAACAGCGCCAGGCCCGGGGCCAGGTTGCTTTCGTCGCCCTTGTAGGCGATGGCGGCCGAGAGCACGCCGTTGGCGGCCTGGGCGGCGGTGCTCACGTCACCGATGGCGACCTTGTACTTGCCGTTTTCCAGGTCGTGCCAGCTTTTCGGGGCGTCGGCGTCTTTGACCAGCTGCTTGTTGATGATGAACGCGATGGTGCCGGTGTAGGCCAGCGCCCAGTGGCCGTCTTTGTCCTTGGCCCAGTCAGGCACCTGGTCCCAGGTGCTGGGCTTGTAGGGCTGGGTCACGCCCTTGGCCTTGGCGATCGGGCCAAAGGCGGCGCCGACGTCGCCGATGTCGGCGCTGGCGTTGTCTTTCTCGGCGTCGAACTTGGCCACTTCCTGGGCCGAGCTCATGTCGGTGTCGATGTGCTTGATGCCGTACTTGCTCGCCAGGTCATCCCAGGTGCCTTTCCAGTTGGCCCAACTGTCGGGCATGCCGACGCTGTTGACCTGGCCTTCCTTTTTGGCCGCCGCTTCCAGCGCCTGTACATCGCCGTCCGCGGCCAGGGCTAGGTGGGACAGGGCGATGGTCGAACCTAACAGTGATGCCAGGAAAAGCTTTTTCATCCGTTGCTCCTTGGGTGGCGTCTTTTCTTGCTATCAGGGGGAGGCGCTGGTCTAGGTCAGCAATACCTGAGCCAATTTAGGCCCAGCAGGTGACAATTTGATGTAACCGGCCGCGGTACGAAGCTTGCTTCAGCGCTTCAAAGCCAGCGTAGACGATCGCCCAGCCCGCGCCCGGCAAGGCTTTGCCGCTGGGCTGTCATGGGCCGTTCATTTAGCCGGGCTAGGCTGCAGGGGCAGTGCTCGGCAGCGGTTGCCGTGCACTGGTCTAGACCAACAAGGAACCGGTATGCGCGACAGTGCACCACGGGCGGTCACCGCCATCTGCCAGGCACTGGAAGAACAGATCGAGCATGGCCTGTTGCAGGCCGGCCACAAGCTGCCGGCCGAGCGCAAGCTCAGCGATGTGTTTGCCACCACCCGCATCACCCTGCGCGAGGCGTTGGTGCAGTTGGAAGCGCGCGGCCTGGTGTACCGCGAAGAGCGCCGCGGCTGGTTCATTTCACCGCCGCGGTTGCGCTACGACCTCAACGCCCGCAGCCACTTCCATGCGATGGTCCAGGCCCAGGGCCGCAACGCTCACACCGAACTGCTCAGCGCCCAGGCCCAGCCGGCTTCGGCGGCGGTGTGCGGGCACCTCGGGCTGGCGCCATTGTCGCGGGTGTTCAGCATTTGCCGGCGGCGGCGCATCGATGGCCGCTTGGTGCTGTACGTAGAGCACCACCTGAACCCCGCGTTCTTCCCCGAGCTGCTCGAGCATGACCTCAGCCAGCCGCTGACCGAACTGTACGCGCGGCAGTACGGGATCGAGTACGGGCAGGTGCGTTTCGAGGTGGCGCCGACCGCGCTGGGGGCCCAGGCCGCGGCGGCGTTGAAGGTGTCGGCGGGCAGCCCGGGCTTGCGCATCGTCAGGGTAAACCGTGACCGCCAGGGCCAGGTGATCGATTGCGACCTTGAATACTGGCGGCACGATGCGATCGCCCTGGTGGCGACCCACGGCTGAGGTCAGAAGTTTTTCGCCGCCCCGCGGGTACCGGGGTACTCCAGTTGTTGCACGATCTTGTCTTTGGTCAACAGGCGCAGCTCCTTGAGCTTGCGCACCTCGTCGTCGGCGGCACTGGCGTTTTCGGCGTCTACCACCTGGTTGTCGATGTCGGCGTAAGCTTCGAGGAGTTTGGCCAGCTTGGGGTCTTGCTGGCTGCGCTGGGCAACCGCCTCTTTGCTGACGTTCAAATCTTCGAACAGATTGTGCTTGACGGGCATGGCATCACCTCTGGGTAGGTTTCGAACACTCAGGATAGCCCCTGATTCGAAGCTTGGACTGTGCGCCGGGGCCAGTTCGTTCCGCGCCGATTGTGTATCCTGTGACGGTCGGCGCCTGGCGCCATCGACCGAGACGAGGCCCCCATGCCGCACCTGCACGTGGAATACACCGCCAACCTGGCCGAACTGGAGCCGCGCAAGCTGCTGCTGCGGCTCAACCACGCCCTGATGGCCACCGGCCAATTCGCCAGCGAGGCAGACATCAAGGCCCGCGCCAGCGCCCTGGAGGTGTACCAGGTGGGCACGGCGCCGGCGGAGCGGGCGTTCGTCTATGCCCGTTTGGCAATCCTCAGCGGCCGCCCGGATGCGGTGAAAAAGGCCTTGTCCGACGCCATGCTCGAGGTGCTGCAGGGCGCTGCGGCATGGCCGCCGGGGCTGGATGTGCAGTTTGGCGTAGAGATCGTCGACATGGACCGGCCCAGCTACGGCAAGGCACGCCTGGGCGTTTAAGGAATGTACATGCCACGTTCGTATTTTTCCCGCGCCCTGTTGGCCGCGGCGCTGAGTTTACCCACCGCCGCCTTTGCCGCCGCCCCGGCCGCCCTCACCGCGTGGGAGCAGCAGCATGTCGATGGCATGCTCGCCCTTGACCCGGCCCAACCCTACCAGAACCCCGACCTGGGCTTTGCCCTGGGCGCGCTGCCGGGCCCGGCCTACCAGGGCAACAGCAACGATGACGGCCTGTTGGTGCTGCTTGGGGACCAGCGCACCATCAACCTGGTGGCCGGCTACAGCACCGACGACAGCGACACCCGCGAGGCGATGACCACCCGCCTGGGCTACACCGCCCATGGCGACGACGCCCAGCGCGAACCCGCGCAATGGGCCGGCAAGCCGGCGGAACAGGCGCAATGGCGCGACGGCAGCGACCTGGCGGTGCTGATGGTGCAATACCGCCCCGACGGCGACGACACTGGGGTGGTCTACAGCGCCGAGCTGCACACCACCCCGGACCACCAGCAAGAGGACATCGCCGCCTTCCGCCAGGTGCTGCAGGGCTTTCGCTGGCTGGCCATGCCGAGCAGCGGCGGATGAGCGCGGTGATCCACATCGCCGCGGCGCTGTTGCTCGACGATCAGGGCCGCACCCTGCTGGTCCGCAAGCGCGGCACCACGGCCTTCATGCAGCCGGGTGGCAAGCTCGAACCCGGCGAGCCACCGGTGCAGGCGTTGCTGCGCGAGCTGCACGAAGAACTGGGGCTGCGGCTGGCGCCGGAGCAGGCGCGGTTTCTCGCCCAGGTGCGCGCGCCGGCGGTGAACGAGCCGGGCTTCGAGGTGTGCTGTGAGTTGTTCGAGGTGCGCAGCGCGAGCGCCGTGGCGCCGGCGGCGGAAATCGCTGAAGCGCGTTGGGTGACGTTGCAACAGGCCCAGCAACTGCCGTTGGCGCCGTTGACCCGGGATGAGATTTTTCCGCGGTTCTGGGGCTGAGTTCACCGGCCCCTCGCCCGGCACAGCCGGAGTGCCGGACCACGGCCTCCCACGGGTTCTGTGTTGCCTCGTAAATCAAGTACTTACACAGATCTGTGGGAGGCCGGCTGTGCCGGGCGATGGGCCAGTCAGGTCATGCGCTCGGTAAAACCATCGAGAGAAGTCGGGGCTTTTCACCCTCAATTTTAGCTCCGATTGCTTAAGTGAACAGCATTACGCAGGGGCCAGTAGCCGTTACTCCTGAGTCGCCCGGCGCTCCAGCTGCGCCACCACCCGGTCCAGCCGCTCGACGATCAAGCTGTCGATCTTGTCATGCAGGCGCATGATCTCGATCTCCGTGCGCAGGTTGACCTCGTAGTCCAGGCTGGCGGCGATGCGGTCTTTGGCCGACTGGCGGTTCTGGCTCATCATGATCACCGGCGCCTGGATCGCCGCCAGGGTCGAGAGCATCAGGTTGAGGAAAATATACGGGTAGGGGTCGAACACCAGCCCGAAATGTTCGAGCACGTCGGAGTTGAGCAGCATCCAGCCCAGCAGGATCACGCTGAAGGTGATGATGAACGCCCACGAACCGCCTACCGCCGCGACCTTGTCGGCCAAGCGGTCGCCGAAGGTGGCGACGTCGTCGGAGGCATCGGCCGCGTCCCGGCTGACCGGCCTGTGCTCTTTCATCTGTTCGAGCACGTGGATTTCTTCAGGCTCCAGCGCGTGGGCGCGTTTGCCGAAAAAGTGTTGGGCGACGGAATCGAGGGGGTGTTTAGCGGCCATGGCAGTGATCTCGAGGGCAGGACGAAAGGTAAACCCGGCCACCCATGGCAGGCCCGGGCCAGTGCCCAGAGATCATAGCAGGATGCCATGGCCGTTCGCCGCGGCCACGGCGAACGGTTCAGGCACGGTTCAGAAGCGCGGTTTGACCTGCTTCCAGTCCGGCTTGTAACGCTGCATCTGGCGCACGTCGTCGCGCGAGCGAATGCCGCAGCGCAGGTACTGCTCGTGCAGCTTGGCCAACTGGTCGTGGTCCAGCTCCAGGCCCAGGCCGGGGGTGCTGTTGATTTTCACCGCGCCGCCGACGATCGGCAGCTTGCCGCCCTTGATCACTTCTTCGTCCGGTTCTTGCCAGGGGTAGTGGGTGTCGCAGGCGTAGTCGAGGTTCGGCGAGGCCGCGGCGACGTGGGCCATGGCCATCAGGCTGATGCCCAGGTGCGAGTTCGAGTGCATCGACACGCCCAGGCCCCAGGTGCTGCACATGTGCGCCAGCACCTGGGTGTCGCGCAGCCCACCCCAGTAGTGGTGGTCGGCGAGCACGATCTGCACGCTGTTCAGCGCCACGCTGCGGCGGAATTCGTCGAAGTCGGTGACCACCATGTTGGTCGCCAGCGGCAAGCCGGTGCGCTTGTGCAGCTCGGCCATGCCTTCCAGGCCTGGGCAGGGGTCTTCGAAGTACTGCAGGCTGTCGCCCAGCAGTTCGGCCATGCGAATCGACGTTTCCAGCGACCAGTTGCCGTTGGGGTCGATGCGCAGCGGCACGCCGGGGAAGGCCTTGTGTAGCGCCTTGATGCAGTTCACTTCATGTTCCGGCTCCAGCGCGCCGGCCTTGAGCTTGATGCTCTTGAAGCCGTACTGGTCGATCATCCGCTTGGCCTGGGCGACGATCTGCGCCTCGCTCAGCGCCTCGCCCCAGCTGTCTGCCGGGTAGGGCGAGTCAATGTGTTCGGCGTACTTGAAGAACAGGTAGGCGCTGAACGGCACCTCGTCGCGGGCCTTGCCACCGAGCAGGTCGACCAGGGGCAGGTTCAGCGAGTGGGCCTGCAGGTCAAGGAAGGCCACCTCAAAGGCCGAATAGGCGTTGCTCACGGCCTTGCTGGCGTGGGAGCCGGGGGCCAGCTCGGCGCCGGCCACGCTTTGCGGCTTGTGCTGGGCCACGGTGGCCTGCACCACCTTGCGCAGTTGGTTGAGGTTGAACGGGTCGAGGCCGATCAGTTGGTCTTTCACCGCGTTCTGGATCGCCAGCGCCGGGGCGTCGCCGTAGCTTTCGCCCAGGCCGATGTAGCCGTTGTCGCTCTCGATCTCGATGATCGAGCGCAGCGCATAGGGTTCGTGGATGCCGCTGGCATTGAGCAACGGGGCGTCGCGAAAGGCGATGGGGGTGACGGTCACACGGGTGATTTTCAACGCGGGGCACTCCGGGCTTTTGTTGTTGGGGTGATCATGGACCGGCGGATTGTTGTCGTCTATTTTAGATAGGCATGCAATTGATACCCGGGTTGAATCAATGTTCGAACTGTCCCAACTGCGCTGTTTTGTCACCGTGGCCACTGAGCTGAACTTCCGCCGCGCCGCCCAGCGGCTAAACATGACCCAACCGCCGCTGAGCCGGCAGGTGCAGTTGCTCGAGCACCAGTTGGGCATCGAGCTGTTCACCCGCAACACCCGCAGCGTCAAGCTCACCGGCGCCGGCCGGGCGTTTTTCATCGAGGCGCAAAACTTGCTCGAGCGCGCCGACATGGCCGCCCGCGCCGCGCGGCGCTTCGCCCAGGGCGACATCGGCTCGGTGAACGTGAGTTTTGTCGGCAGCGCGGTGTACGAGTTTTTACCGAAGGTCATCGCCCAGGCCCGCGAGCACCAGCCCAACGTGCACATCACCCTGATGGAAATGAACACCGCCCAGCAGCAGGAGGCCCTGCGCGCCCAGCGGATCGACCTGGGTATCGTGCGCTCGCCGCTGCAAGCGCCGGGGGTGGCGTGCGAGCGGCTGGTGCGCGAGCCGTTCGTGCTGGCGGTGCCGCGCCAGCACCCGCTGGCCGAGGCCGCCGAGGTGAGCGTGGCCGACCTCCACGGCGTGCCGTTCCTGATGTATTCCCACGCCGCCTACGCGCCGTTCAACGAGTTGCTCACCGGGATGTTCCGCTCCGCCGGGGTGACTCCGGCCTACGTGCAGTGGCTGGGGTCGTCGCTGACCATGCTGGCGCTGGTCAACGCCGGGCTTGGCCTGGCGCTGGTGCCGCGCTGCGCGGCGAGCGTGGCGTTCCGTGAGGTGGTGTTCCGGCCGATCGAGTTGGAAGACGGCGTGCAGACCGAGCTGTACCTGGTGTGGCGCAGCGATAACGACAACCCGGCGATGCTGCGCCTGCTGGCGGCGATCCGCGCGGCGGTGCTGCAGCCGCCGGCCGTGGCTTAACGGCGCAGCAGCCCTGGCGCCAGCGCTGCGGCGATGATCAACACCCCGCCGGCGAGCATCATCGCCGTGGGCTGCTCGCGGAACACCAACCAGGCGAAGAAAATCCCGTACACCGGCTCCATGGCGAACACCACCGCCGCGGTGCGCGCCTTGATCACCCCCAGGCTGGCGACGAACAAACCATGGGCCAGCCCGGTGCAGAACACCCCGAGCAGGCCGATCCACAGCCAGTCGAGCGCCGGCACCTGGGCCGCCTGCGGCACTGCCCAAGGCAGCAGGCAGGCGGCCACCACCGCGTTTTGGCACAGCGCTGCCTGCACCGGGCCAATGGCCTTGGGCCGGGCCCGGTTGAGCAGCGACAGCAGCGCGAACAACAGGCCCGAGGCCACGCCCCAGAGCAGCCCCGCGGTCGCGCCGCTGGCGAGGTCAAAGGCCGGGGTGACCCACACCAGGCCGACGCTGACCATCAGCACCTGGGCGATTTCCAGCGCCCGCACCTTCTCCCGGAACAGCAGCGCCTCGAGCACCACGGTAAAGGCCGGGAAGCTGCAAAAACCGAGGGTGCCGATGGCCACGCCGCCGACCTTGATCGCCTGGAAAAAACTCACCCAATGGGCCGCCAGCAACAGCCCGGCCAGCAACAGCCGCGCCGCGTTGCCGCGGCTCAAGGGCTGCCAGCGCTCGCGCCGGGCCAGGGCGAGGAACAGCCCCAGGGCGGCGACCGCGAACGCCGCGCGGCCGCAGGTGATGAACACCGCCGAAGCCTGGGCCAGCTTGGCGAAAATCCCCGACAGGCCAAACAGCAAGGCGCCGGCATGCAGGGCGGTGAGGGCGGTACGTGGGGTCATGGGCGTCCTTGCGGTAAGCATCAGTGCCGCCAGAAGGCCGGCATGAACAGCACCAGCACGGTAACGATCTCCAGCCGGCCCACCAGCATGCCGAACGACAGCAGCCACTTGGCGGCATCCGGCAGCGGCGCGAAGGTGCCGGCCGGGCCGATGGTGTCACCCAGGCCCGGGCCCACGCCCGACACCGTGCTGGCCGCGCCGGTCAGCGCGGTCATCCAATCCAGCCCCATCAGCCCCAGGGCCAGGGCGATCAGGCCGATGGTGGCGCCGAAGAAAAACGAAAAGGTGAGCACCGAGCGAACGATCTCTTCGTCCAGGCGGTGGCGGTTGTACTGCTGGCGGATCACCGCGCGCGGGTGGATCAACTGGTTGAGGCTGGCCTTGAGCAGGATGTACGCCACCTGAAAGCGGAAAATCTTGATGCCCCCGGCGGTAGAGCCCGAGCAGCCACCGATGAAGCCCAGGTAGAAGAAGAACATCAGTGCGAAGTTGCCCCACAGGCTGTAGTCGCCCAGGGCAAAGCCGGTGGTGGTGACCACCGAGGTCACGTTGAACGCCACGTGGCGCAGCGCGTCGTACCAGGGCACGTTGCTGTGCGCCCAGTACCAGGTGCCGAGCACCGCCCAGCACACCAGCAGCAGGGCGATGAAGCCGCGCACTTGTTCATCGCGCCACAGCGCCCGGTAGTTGCCGCGCAGGGTGGCAACGTAGAGGGTGAACGGCAGGCTGCCGAGGATCATCACCACCACCGCGACCCAGTGCACCGCTGGCTGCTGCCACTTGGCCAGGGATTGGTCCGAGGTGGAAAACCCGCCGGTGGAGATCGCCGACATCGCATGGTTGACCGCGTCGAAACCGCTCATGCCGGCCAGCCAGAAGGCCAGGGTGCCGAGCAGGGTGAACAGCACGTACACCAGCACGATGAACTTGGCGACCATGTGCGAGCGCGGCATCACCTTGTCGGAGCGGTCTGAGGATTCGGTCTGGAACAGCCGCATGCCGCCGATGCGCAGCATCGGCAGGATCGCCACCGCCATCCCGATAAAGCCAATGCCGCCCAGCCAGTGCAGCAGCGAGCGCCAGATCAAGATGCCCGGGCTCATGCTGTCGAGCCCGCTGAGCACGGTGGAGCCGGTGGCGGTGATGCCCGACATGCTCTCGAAGAACGCGTCGGTGTAGCTGATGTGCTGGGTGAACAGGAACGGCAGCGCGGCGAACACCGCCACCACCACCCAACTGCTCACGGTGAGCATGTACATGTCGCGCGGGCGCAGGTGCACCTGCTCGGGGCGGCCGCGCAGCACCAGCGCCGCGCCGGCGACGAAGGTCAGCGCGCTGGCCCAGAGAAACGGCCGCAGCTCGAATGCCCGCCCATACGCCACCAGGGTGAACATCGGCACCACCATGCTCACGGCCAGGGTGATGAGGAAGATACCGATGATGAAGCCGATGATCCTGAAGGTCGGCGAAGTCATACTGCTCACGAGCGAGGGAAAAGGCCGGCCATTTTACCTGCGCCGTGCGCCAAACGTTAGACTACCCGGCACATGACTACAGGAGAGAGTGATGGACGCACTTCAATTGCTGCAACAGCGGGTGTCGGTCGGGCGCCTGGTCGAGCCCGCGCCGAACGCCGAGCAGCGTGAAATCCTCTTCCAGGCCGCCATGCGCGCGCCGGACCACAAGCTGCTGCGGCCGTGGCGCTTTTTGACCATCGAAGGCGAGCGCTTGCACGCCCTCGGTGAGCTGCTCGCCGAGGCGGCCCTGCTCGATGACCCGAACGCGCCGCAGGCGGCGGTCGACAAGGCCCGCGCCAACCCGCTGCGCGCGCCCTTGGTGGTGGCGGCCATCGCCAGCATTCACGAGCACCCGAAAGTGCCCGGCAGCGAGCAGTTGCTGGCCGCCGGCTGCGCGGTGCATGGGTTGCTGCTGGCGGCATTCGCCCTGGGCCTGGGCGGCATGTGGCGCAGCGGCGAGCTGTCGTTCTCGCCCCACGTGGCCAAGGGCCTGGGCCTGGCCGCCCATGAGCAGGTGATTGGCTTCATCTACCTCGGCACCCCGGAAAAACCCACCCGCGCGGTCGAGCCGGCAGACCTCTCCGGGTTCGTCAGCCGCTGGTAACGCCCATCAGGTGGGCGCGCCGGGCACCTTGGGCAGCACCATCCGGGCGAGAAACCCGCCATTGGGGTGGTTGCTGAACACCAAACTGCCGCCATGGCGCTCGGCGGCGCGGCGCGCGATGGCCAGGCCCAGGCCATGGCCGGCGGCGCTTTGCCCCGGCGCCCGGTAGAACGGCTCGCCCAACTGCGCCAGGTGCTCCGGCGGGCAGCCGGGGCCGTGGTCGCGCACGCTGATGACCACCTGTTCGGGCTCGCTGCGGGCGTCGATTTCGATCGGCTGGTCGCTGGGGGTAAAGCGCAGGGCGTTGCGCACCAGGTTATCCAGCGCGCGTTCCACCAGGGTCGGCCAACCCTCAAGCTGCAGGCCGCGCTCGACCTCCAACTGCAACGGCTGCTGCGGCGCGCTGAGCTGGGCGTCTTTGCGGATGCCACCGAGGATCAAGGGTAGGTCGACGGTTTCCGCCGCGGCCTGTTCGGCATCGACCCGGGCCAGTACCAGGATTTCACTGATCAACGCTTCCAGGCGGTCGCACTCGCGGGTCAGCCGCGGCCACAGTTGCTCGCGCTGCGGGCCTTCGGCGCGCTCGGCCAGGGCCATGGCGATACGCAGCCGCGCCAGCGGCGAGCGCAGCTCGTGTGACACGTCGCGCAACAACTGGCGCTGGCTGCCGATCAAGCTCTGCAGGCGCGAGCCCATGCGGTTGAAGTCGTTGGCCAGCACGCCGAACTCATCGCCGCGCCCGGCCAGTTGGGCCAGGCTGTTCTGCTGGTAGGAGGTTTGCCCCAGGTCGTGCACCGCGCCGCGCAGGCGGTTCAGCGGGCGGGTGATCGACAGCGTGACCAGCAGGCTGAACAGGGTCAGCACCACCAGCGCGATGCCCAGCGCGCTGAGCGGGCCGGAGAGGCTTTCGCGGTGCCAGGCGTCGATCAGCGGGTGCGGGATGCGGTAGATCAGCAGGTAGGTGTCCTGGCTGTTGGCGCTGGTGTATTCGGCGGTCAGGCGCCGCCAGGGCAACTGGCGGTCATCGTCGCTGCGCGCTTCGAAGGCCTGCGCGCGGCGCGGGAAGGTGCCCGGCACCACCGGCTCGCCGCTGTCGTTGAGCACCTGGGTGTCGATGCGGTACTGGCGCTTGCGTTGTTCGAGCAACTGCTGGGCGGCATCGGCGCCCTGGGTTTCGTACACCTCCACCCACTGCTGGGCGAAGTCTTTCAGCGCCGGGTGGCGGCTGAGGATCCACGCATCCTGGTTCAACACGTGCCCCATCAGCACGGACAACCCCGCTACCAGGGCGATGGCCAGCCAGAAGCTGGCCAGGATGCGCCAGAACAATGATCGCAAGTGGCACCTCGAACGCAAGCGGCCCGGCCCCCTTGCGAGGGGCCGGGCGGGTATGGACAGAAGCGGCAGTTTACTGGGCTTTCTTGTCCTTTTGGGCTTTCCAGGCTTGGAATTCGGCCCATTCGGCGCGGCGTTGCTCTTGCTTCTTCTGCTGTTCGTCGAACTGCTTCTGCTGGTCGGGGGTCAGCACGGCGCGCACGTCGGCGCGGCTTTTGTCTTCGCTGGCCTTGAGCTGGTCCTGCAGGGCCTTCTGGTCGGCGGCCGGGAGTTTCTTCAGGAACGCCTCGGTGATTTCGTGGCGCTGCTTCATTTGCTCACCCATCAGCTTGCCGATCTGCTGGCGTTGCTCGCGGTTCAGGTCGAGGCGGCCGAACAGGTCGGGGCCGCCGCGGTGGCCGTGTTCCATCATCTCGCCGCGGCCGAAGCCCGGGCCTTGATCAGGGCCGCCCTGGGGCAGCGCGGCCATGGCAACGGCGGGCAGGGTGGCGGCGAACATCAGGGCGATCAGTTTCTTGCGCATGGTGTAGTTCCTTTAGGTGGTCTGTGCCGGCTTCATTGCGTTCACCGGATGAGTACAGACTACCGAGGGGAAAGTCAGGCGCGGTCAGGGCTAGGTAAAGGGAGGGTAAAGGCTGAGGGGCCGCTCGCCCGGTTGTGCCGGAATGCTGTTCACTTAAGCCATTTCACGGCTTTAAAGAAGGGATGAATCTGTGAGCTCTGCTGATTTTGTGCATGAGCTTCAGGGCCCATCGCCCGGCACAGCCGGCCTCCCACCAGGTTTGTGTAAGTACTTGATTTACGGGGCAACACAGAACTGGTGGGAGGCCGGCTGTGCCGGGCGAGGGGCCAGTCAGGTCATGCGCTCAGTAAAACCCTTTGAAGAAATCAGGGCTTTTTAACCCCGAATTAGCACTCTGATTGCTTAAGTGAACAGCATTACGGTTGTGCCGGGCGAAGGGCCCTCCACTTACTCGCTGTAGAAATACCCACGGCTGCGCAGCGCGACGATGCGCGGGCGGCCATCGGCGTGGGGGCCGATTTTCTTGCGCAGGTTGCTCACGTGCATGTCGAGGCTGCGGTCGTAAAGGGTGAGCTTGCGCCCCAGCGCCAATTGCGCCAGCTCTTGTTTGTCCAGCGGCTCGCCGGGCTGGCGCAGCAGGGCTTCGAGCAGGCGGCTTTCGGAGAGGGTCAGGGCGATGTCGTGCTGTTCGACCGTGACCACCCCACGCGCCGGGCTGAACACCAGGTCGCCCAGCTCCAGCTGGCTGGAGGTGGCCGCCGGGTGGCTGCGCCGCAGCACCGCGCGCAGCCGCGCGGTGAGCTCGCGCGGGTCGCAGGGCTTGGCCAGGTAATCGTCGGCGCCCAGCTCCAGGCCGAGGATGCGGTCGAGTGGCTCGCCACGGGCCGACAACATCACCACCGGCAGATCGGCGTGCTCGCTGCGCAGTTGCTTGAGCACCTCCAGGCCACTGCCGTCGGGCAGCATCACGTCGAGCACCACCGCTTGCGGCGCCTGCTCGGCCAGAGCCTTGCGGGCACTGGCGCCATCGTGGCAGGCCTGCACGCTGAAGCCCTCTTGCGTGAGCCAGCTGCCGAGCAGCTCGCACAGCTCGATGTCGTCGTCGATCAGCAGCACTTCGCTCATGTTTACGGCAATACCTGTTTGAACGGTTTGACCACTACATCGGCATAGACACCGGCTTCGATGTAAGGGTCCGCGGCGGCCCAGGCCTTGGCCGCTTCCAGCGAGGCGAACTCGGCGACGATCAGGCTGCCGGTAAAGCCGGCGCTGCCCGGGTCGTTGCTGTCTACCGCCGGCAGCGGGCCGGCCAGGGCCACGCGGCCTTCGGCCTGCAAGGCCTTGAGCCGCTCAAGGTGCGCCGGGCGCACGCTCAGGCGTTTTTCCAGCGAGTCGGCCACATCAGTGGCGAAAATGGCATACAGCACGGTTACTTCTCCTGCTTGGCGTCAGTGTCGTGAAGGTGGCGGGACAGGTACAGGCCCTGGCCGAGCAGGAACAGCAGCGTCATGCCCAGGCTGCCGAAAACCTTGAAGTCGACCCAGATGCTCTCGAAGGTAAAGGCGACGAACAGGTTGGCGGCGCCGCAGAAGATGAAGAAGATGATCCAGGCCACGTTCAGCCGCACCCACACCGGCTCCGGCAGGCTCAGGGCATGGCCCATGATGCGCTTCACCAGCACCTGTTGGCCGATGAAGTGGCTGCCGAGAAAGGCCAGGGCGAACACCCAGTTGACCACTGGCGCCTTCCATTTAAGGAAGGTTTCGCTGTGGAAGGCCAGCGTCAGGCCGCCGAACACCAGGCACCCGAGCAGCGTGACCCACTGGCCTTTTTCCAGTTTGCGCTGATGCAGGAACAACGCCCCGTACACAATCAGCGAACTGATCACCAGTACCCAGGTCGCACTGAAGATACCGCCCACATTCACCACATGGCCGGCGATGTCGAGGGTGCGAGGGTCTGTTTTGAACACGCAGAGGAACAGCAACAGCGGGATGAAATCGATTAATTGTTTCACGGTAGCAGCCAGCAACGGGTCGTGGCGGCATAATAGCAAACCTTGTTACCTGCGAAAGCGCCACTGATGATCGTCGACCTGCACTGCCACAGCACCGCCTCAGACGGCCTGCTTGCCCCGCAAGCACTGGTCGCGCGCGCGTTCGAGCGGGGCGTGCGGACGCTAGCGCTGACCGACCACGACACCCTCGAGGGCCTGCCGCAGGCGCGCGATGCGGCGCTGGCGCTGGGCATGCACTGGGTCAGTGGGGTCGAACTCTCCTGCACCTGGGGCGGCGCGACCATCCATGTGCTGGGCTACGGCTTCGCCCTGGATGCCCCGCCGTTGCTGGCCGCGCTCGAGGCCTTGCACAGCGGGCGCTGGTTGCGCGCCGAGGAAATCGACCGGCGGCTGGCGGCCAAGGGCATGCCCGGCACCCTCGCCGGCGCCCGCGCGGTGCAGCAGGCCCTGGGCGACAGCGCCAACGCGCCGGCCCGGCCGCATTTTGCCGAGTACCTGGTGCAGGCCGGCTTCGTCCCGGACCGCAACGCGGCCTTCCAGCGCTGGCTGGGCGCCGGCAAGCTGGGCGACGTGAAACAGCACTGGCCCACCCTGGAGGCCACCGTGCACACGCTGCGCGAGGCCGGGGCCTGGGTCAGCCTGGCGCACCCCATGCACTATGATTTCACCCGCAGCAAGCGCCGCCGGCTGGTGGCGGACTTCCTCCAGGCCGGCGGCCACGCGCTGGAAGTGGTCAACGGCCAGCAAGCCGCCGAGCAGGTTGGCACGCTGGCCATCCTGGCGCGCGAGTTCGGCATGCTCGCCAGCGCCGGCAGTGACTTCCACGGCCCCGGGCTGTGGGGTGAAATCGGCAGTTACCGGCCGTTGCCCGAAGACCTGGCGCCCCTGGCGGCGCGGTTTCGGCCGGCCTCCACCGAAGCAGGGGAGCGTGCGTGAGCCAGTTCTTCCAGATCCACCCGCAAAACCCGCAACTGCGGTTGATCAAGCAAGCTGTGGACATCATCCGCCGCGGCGGCGTGGTGGTGTACCCGACCGATTCCTCCTACGCGATCGGCTGCCAAATCGGCGACAAAAGCGCGATCGAACGGGTGCGGCGCCTGCGCCAGCTCGACGACAAGCATAACTTCACCCTGTTGTGCCGTGACCTGTCCCAACTGGGGCTGTTCGCCAAGGTCGACACCCGCCAGTTCCGCCTGCTGAAAACCTACACCCCCGGGCCGTACACCTTCATCCTCAACGCCACCCGCGAGGTGCCGCGCCTGCTGCTGCACCCCAAGCGCCGCACCATCGGCCTGCGGGTGCCGCAGCACCCGATCGCGCTGGCCTTGCTCGAAGAGCTCGGCGAGCCGCTGATGAGCGTGACCCTGGCCCTGCCGGGCGATGAAGAGCCGCTGAACGACCCCGCCGAGATGCGCGAGCGCCTCGAGCACTTCGTCGATTTGATCATCGACGGCGGCGCCGGCGGCCATGCGGCCTCCACCGTGATCGACATGAGCGGCGATGAGCCCGACGTGGTGCGGGTAGGCTGTGGCGACCCGGCACCGTTCAGGGTGAAGGCGTGAGCGAACCCACCGCCGAGGCGGCCGACAAGCAAACGCCGTTTCAGCTGCAACTGGCACTGGTGTACGGCGAAGCCTTCACCGAAATGCCGCAGGATTTGTACATCCCCCCCGACGCGCTGGAGGTGTTCCTCGAAGCCTTCGAGGGGCCGCTCGACCTGCTGTTGTATTTGATCCGCAAGCAGAACGTCGACATCCTCGACATCCCGGTGGCAGAAATCACCCGCCAGTACATGGGCTATGTGGAGCTGATGAAAACCGTGCGGCTTGAGCTGGCCGCCGAGTACCTGGTGATGGCCGCCATGCTGGCGGAGATCAAATCACGGATGTTGCTTCCGCGTTCGGCGCAGGTCGAGGAAGAAGAAGGCGACCCGCGCGCCGAGCTGATCCGCCGCCTGCAAGAGTACGAACGCTTCAAGGCCGCCGCCGAGGGCATCGACGGCTTGCCGCGGGTGGGCCGCGAGATCGTCGTACCCAGCCTCGACGCGCCCCAGGCCAAAGCGCGCAAGCTGTTGCCGGAGGTGGCCCTGCAGGAGGTGCTGCTGGCGATGGCCGAGGTGCTGCGGCGCAACGATTTGTTCGAAAGCCACCAGGTCAGCCGCGAGGCGCTGTCGACCCGCGAGCGCATGAGCGAGGTGCTGGCGCGGTTGCGCGATGGCGCCTTCGTGCCGTTCGTGAGCCTGTTCACCGCCGAAGAGGGCAAGCTGGGGGTGGTGGTCACCTTCATGGCGATTCTCGAACTGGTCAAGGAATCCTTGATCGAGTTGGTGCAGAATGAGCCCTTTGCCGCCATCCACGTGCGCGCCCGGGTAGACGAGCGCGACGCCCTGGCCGAACCCACCGAGTGACCCGATGAACCTGAACGATGCGCGCGAGCTGGCCAGCCTGCTCGAAGCCTTTATGCTGGCCTCTGGCAAACCGCAATCCTTGGAACGCTTTTACGAGCTGTTCGACGAAGCCGAGCGGCCGGCCCCGGCGGTGTTCAAAAAGGCGTTGGAGCACCTGCGCAAAAGTTGCGACAACCGTGCCTTCGAGCTGGCCGAGGTGGCCTCTGGTTACCGCTTGCAGATCCGCGAAAAATTCGCCCCCTGGGTCGGCCGGCTGTGGGAAGAACGCCCCCAGCGCTACTCCCGCGCCTTGCTCGAAACCCTGGCGCTGGTCGCCTACCGCCAGCCCATCACCCGCGGTGAAATCGAAGACGTGCGCGGCGTGGCGGTGAACAGCAACATTGTGCGTACCCTGGTGGAGCGCGAGTGGATCCGCGTGGTCGGCTACCGCGACGTGCCTGGGCGGCCGGCGATGTTCGCCACCACCAAGGCGTTCCTCGACCACTTCAACCTGAAGAACCTCGACGAACTGCCCACCCTGGCCGAGCTGCGTGAGCTGGAGCCGGAAGAGCCGCCGATCGACGACGAAGACGCACCGGTGCCGGCGCACCTGCAGGCCCTGGCCGACGCCAGCCTGGCGCTGGAGGGCGAAGAAGTGGGCGAAGCGCCCGCCGAAGGCCGCGAGCAAGCGAGCTTTCGCAGCCTGTTGCTGGAGCTCGATGCCATGGAGCAGGGGCTCAAGACCTCGTTTACGGATTGGGTGGAAGAGCAGGAAGAGCAGGAAGAGCAGGAAGAGCAGGAAGAGCAGGAAGAGCAGGAAGAGCAGGACCAAGATTCCAGCGACAAGCTGCCAGACTGAGCGCAGCAGGACCAAGATTCCAGCGCCAAGCTGCAAGACTGGGCGGCGGCGCTTTTACTTGCCGCTTGTCGCTTGCCCCTTCCCCCTGCTTCTACCCCCCATCACTTCCCCCGTGCAAAATCCCCACTACCCGTGTATCTTCCGCCCCCTTTCTTCTCATCCACTACACCGGGAGGTGCCTCGGCATGACTGAACAACACCCTGACGACAACAGCGCTGTCATCCCGCCCGCGGGCGAAAAACTGCAAAAGGTCCTGGCACGCATTGGCGTGGGCTCGCGCCGCGACGTCGAAGCCTGGATCAGCGAAGGCCGCATCAAGGTCAACGGCGTGGTCGCCACCCTTGGCCAGCGCGTCGATTCGCTCGATGCCATCAGCGTTGACGGCCAACTGATCAAACGCGAAAAAACCACGGAAAACGTGCGCCGCGTGGTCATGTACAACAAGCCCGACGGCGAAATCTGCACCCGTGACGACCCTGAAGGCCGCCCGACCGTGTTCGATCGCCTGCCGCGCCCGCGCGAAGGCCGCTGGATCAACGTCGGCCGGCTGGACATCAACACCACCGGGCTGCTGATGTTCACCACCGACGGTGAACTGGCCAACCGGCTGATGCACCCTTCCTACGAGATGGACCGCGAATACGCCGTGCGCGTGCGCGGTGAGGTCACCGACGAGATGCTCGAGCGGCTCAAGGCCGGCGTGGTGCTCGAAGACGGCCCGGCGAAGTTCACTGACATCAAGCAGGCCCCTGGTGGCGACGGTTTCAACCACTGGTACCACTGCGTGGTGATGGAAGGCCGTAACCGCGAAGTACGCCGCCTGTGGGAATCCCAGGGCCTGGTGGTCAGCCGCCTGAAGCGCGTGCGCTTCGGCCCGGTGTTCCTCAACTCCGACCTGCCGATGGGCCGCTGGCGCGAAATGAGCCAGGGCGAAATCGACATCCTCGCCGCTGAAGTAGGCCTCAAGCCGGTGGCCCTGCCGGCCCAGAGCGGCAAGGACAAGGAAAAGCTCGAGCGCCTGCAACGCAAGGCCTCGCGCCCGTTGGGCCGTGGCGAGCGCGTGCGCCAACTGCGCCCGGCCCACGACGGCGACGCCCGCGCCGAGCGCCCGGCCAAGCCGGCCGCCGAGGGTAAAGCGGCCCGCAAGCCGGCGCCCAAGCCGCGCGGTTCGCAGGTTGCCGAACGCCCGAGCGACGTACGCGGCAAGCGCAAGCCACGCCCCTGATGCTGCAGATATCCAACCTGGTAAGCCTTGCCGACCATGAACTGCAATGGTCGGCGATCCGCGCCCAGGGGGCCGGTGGGCAGAACGTGAACAAGGTGTCGAGCGCGGTGCATCTGCGCTTCGACATCCACGCCTCGAGCCTGCCGCCGTTCTACAAGGAACGCCTGCTGGCGCACCGCGACAGCCGCATCACCGAAGACGGCGTGGTGGTGATCAAGGCGCAGCAGTTTCGCACCCAGGACAAAAACCTGCAGGACGCCCTCGAGCGCCTGCGCGAACTGATTCTCGCCGCCACCGCGGTGCAGAAGGCGCGCCGCGCGACCAAACCGACCAAAGCCTCCAAGGCCCGCCGCCTCGACGGCAAAAGCCGCCGTGCCGGGATCAAGGCGGGGCGCGGCAAGGTTGATTTTTAAGGGCTAGGCTCATCAGCCCCCCGCCCGGCTGTGCCGTAATGCTGTTCACTTAAGCAATCAGAGCGCTAAGTCGAGGTTAAAAAGCCCTGATCTCTCCCGGCGGTTTTATCAAGCGCATGACCTGACTGGCCCATCGCCCGGCACAGCCGGCCTCCCACGGGTGTGTATTGTCCCGGAAATCAAGGATCACACAAATCTGGTGGGAGGCCGTGGTCCGGCACTCCGGCTGTG
The DNA here is from genome assembly GCF_042958985.1 of Pseudomonas sp. NPDC007930. Classification (NCBI taxonomy): domain Bacteria; kingdom Pseudomonadati; phylum Pseudomonadota; class Gammaproteobacteria; order Pseudomonadales; family Pseudomonadaceae; genus Pseudomonas; species Pseudomonas sp. NPDC007930. The sequence continues at coordinate 192,501 of NZ_JBIBKC010000004.1, read as the reverse complement.
CCGGGCGATGGGCCCTACAACCGCACTTCTTCATGGCGCGGTTTGGCCTGGCGGTACAGCCACACGCACAACCCCAGCCCCAGCGCCGCCATCACGGCCGCGAACAGGAAAATCGAGCCAAAGCCAAAGTGCGCCGCCACCGCCCCCGCCAGCGGGCCGGTCAGGCCCAGTGACAGGTCGATGAACAGCGAATAGGCGCCCACCGCCGCGCCACGGCTGGCGGCCGGCACCAAGTTCACCGCCTCCACGCCAATGGCCGGGAACACCAGCGAGAAGCCGAACCCGGTGAGGGCCGCGCCGGCCATCGCCCATTCCACCGTGGGCGCCAGCCACAACAGCAGCAGGCCGAAGGTTTCGACGGTCAGGCAGGCAATCGCCACGCGAAACCCGCCCAGGCGGTTGATCATGTTGCCGAACAGCAGCCGCGCGCAGATGAAACTGCCCCCGAACAGCGACAGGCACAGCGCCGGGTTGCTCCATTGCTGGGTGCCGAAGTACAGGGTGATGAAGGTGGCGATGCTGCCAAAACCAATGCCGCCCAGCGCCAGCCCCATGCCATGGGGCAACACCTTGCCCAGCACATGGATGAACGGCAGCCGCTCGCCGCTGACGATCGGCGCGGGCGTGCGCTTCCAGGCCAGGGCCACGCCGGCGCTGGAAATCAGCAAAATGCTCGCGCCCATGCTCCACAGGCCCAGGTGCCCGGCCAGCACCACCCCCAACGGCGCGCCGATGGCCAGCGCGCCATAGCTGGCGATGCCATTCCAGGAGATCACCTTGGCGGTGTGCGCCGCGCCCACCCGGCCAATGCCCCAGCCGATCGAGCCGGAGCCCACCAGGCTTTCGGCGGTGCCCAGCACCACCCGGCCAATGAACAGGCAGCCCAGGCTGAACGCCGGGAACTGCCACAGCAAGGCCGCCAGCAACATGAACACGCCGCTGGCGGCGCAGCCATAAAGGCCGAAAATCACGGCCTTCTTGCTGCCCAGGTTGTCGATGATCTTGCTCGCGTAGGGCCGGCTGACCAACGTGGCCAGGTACTGCACGCTGATCACCAGGCCCGCCAGCACCGCGCCGTAGCCCAAGGTGGTGTGCACAAAGCCGGGCAGCACGGCCAGGGGAATGCCGATGTTGAGGTAGCCGATGAAGGTAAACAGGACGATCGACACCACTCGCCCGGTGATGGCCAGTGATGAAGGGGAATGCTCAGGCATGGGGGTATCCACAAGGTGGCACGAACGCAGGCGGCTATGATAGCCGCCTGTGCCGCGCTTGTGTGGGCCGGTTTAGCTCAGGCGTTGGCGGCCAGCGCGTCGGTGCGCGCGGCCATGACGAAGTCATTGCGGTGCAGGCCGCCCAGGGAATGGCTCCACCAGCTCACCGTGACCTTGCCCCATTCGGTCAACAGCGCCGGGTGGTGGCCCTCGGCTTCGGCGGCAGCGCCCACCGCGTTGCTGAAGGCCAGCGCCAGGCGGAAGTTCTTGAACGGGTAGCTGCGCACCAGCCGGGGTATGCCCTCGGGGCTTTCGATGCGCCACTGTGGCAGGTGTTCGAGCAGCGCCGCAGCGCCGGCGTCGGTCAGCGGCTGGGCGCCGGCATCGCAGGCTTCGCAGTGGGCGTGGTGCAGGTCGGTCATGGGGCCTCCAGGCCAGCAGGGGTGGGTTTGGGCGAGAACAGCGGCGCGTGCAGGCCCAGGCGCTGGGCCTCGGCGGCATGGCCGAGCAGGTCTTCGCGGGCCAGGGTATGCAGGCGCTGCATATCAGGCAGCACAAAATACAGCGGTTGCAGGATGTCGATCCGGTACGGCGTGCGCATCGCCTCCACGGGGTCGAAGGGCAGTTGGCGCGGCGCATCGCTGAGCGCGTGAAGGGTTTCCTTCGGTGACGAGAGGATACCGCCACCGTAGATGCGCAGCCCGGCTTCGGTCTGCACCAGGCCGAACTCGACCGTCATCCAGTACAGGCGGGCGAGGTACACCCGCTGCGCCGGGCTGGCGGCCAGGCCCAACTGGCCATAGGTGTGGGTGAAGGCAGCGAAGGCAGGGTTCGCCAGCAGCGGGCAATGGCCGAACAGCTCGTGGAAGATGTCTGGCTCTTGCAGGTAGTCCAGGGCCTCGCGGCGGCGGATGAAGGTGGCCGCGGGAAAGCGCTGGCTGGCCAGCAATTCGAAGAAGGTCTGGAACGGGATCAACGCCGGCACGGGCACCACCTGCCAGCCGGTGGCCGCGCGCAGCACGCGGTTGATGGCCGGCAACTGGGGGATTTCATTGGCGGGCAGGCGCAATTGCTCGATGCCGTCGAGGTAAGCCTGGCAGGCGCGCCCGGGCAGAAGTTGGCGCTGGCGGCTGAACAGGGTGTGCCACACGCGGTGTTCTTCGTCGCTGTAGGCCACGTAGCCGTGGGCATCTGGCGGGCGGGCGACGTAGGCCGGCGGGCTGCCGAGAGTGGTGTTCATGGGGCTCCCCCTGTACGGCGTGGGTTACTCCTAACTCTAGCTTATTACGCTCAAAAGGCCCGTCGCCCCCCCAGCAGGGGAGGGCGACGGGCCTTTTGAGCCGTTGAATGATCGAATAACGGAGTACCGTGTAAAACAGAAGTTGCTCTTTATGTTCGCTGGAAAGTTGGGCGCCGGCTGAGCGCGTTAATAACGGCCGGCGCGGCTTCAGGAATAATTAAGTTTGAGGCTTGGGTACTTTGTTTAATGGCTGTGCGCGTGGGCCTTAACCGTTGCCGCAGCCGTCGCCCATCACCAGGTACTCCAGCACGTGGCGCTGTTGTTGCGAGTCGAGGTAGGTCATGCGCACCGGCACCACCGCGCACACCGCCGGTACCTTGTCGCGGGCCACCACTTGGGCGATGTCGAGTGCCATGCCGTAGTGGTAATGCTCTACCGCCGGTTCAGCCGAGGGTTGATCCGCCAGGGCCACGCTGCTCAGGCCACAGAATGCGAACGCCCACAGTGCAACTTTCATGTTTACGCCTCTCGTTGGTCAGTTGGCCGCCGCGCCGGATAGGCAGGCAGCCGCGCTCGCGGCCGCCGGGTAGGGGCGCGCGAAGTGTGTTTGCAAGTAAGAAGTTGTTGCTCAGGTGTAGATTGCCGGTTGGCGAGGCGAAGTTTATGCCTCGCTAAATACGCCGCACAGAAATACTTTTGATAAACAGTTTGCCTCGGTTTGTAACAATCCATGTGGGCTGCGCGGGCGGCGGCGCAAGGGGAACTGGTCTATCCTCTGGGTGATCGTAAGACCATCGTCGAATGGCCCGCGGGCAGCAAACTCCGCTACAACGGGGGCCATACAAGAACAATGATTGCCCGAGGTAAGTAATGATGAGTGCGGCCTCCCTGTACCCCGTGCCTCCCGAGGTGGCGAAGAACACCCTGACCGACGAAGCGGCCTACAAGGCGCTGTATCAACAGTCGGTGATCAACCCCGATGGCTTCTGGCGCGAGCAGGCCCAGCGGCTCGACTGGATCAAGCCCTTCACCAAGGTCAAGGAAACCTCGTTCGACGACCACCGCGTCGACATCAAATGGTTTGCCGACGGCACCCTGAACGTGGCCTACAACTGCCTCGACCGCCACCTGGCCGAGCGTGGCGACCAGACCGCGATCATCTGGGAAGGCGACAACCCCGAGGACAGCAAGCACATCACCTACCGTGAACTGCACGAAGAAGTGTGCAAGTTCGCCAACGCCCTGCGTGGCCAGGACGTGCACCGTGGCGATGTGGTGACCATCTACATGCCGATGATCCCCCAGGCGGTGGTGGCCATGCTCGCCTGTGCGCGGATTGGCGCCATCCACTCGGTGGTGTTCGGTGGGTTCTCACCCGAGGCCCTGGCCGGGCGCATCATCGATTGCAAGTCGAAGGTGGTGATTACCGCCGACGAAGGCGTGCGCGGCGGCAAGAAGATCCCGCTCAAGGCCAACGTCGACAAGGCCCTGACCAACCCTGAAACCGCCAGCGTGCAGCAGGTGATCGTGTGCCGCCGCACCGGTGGCGACATCGAGTGGAACCGCCACCGCGACATCTGGTACCACGCCCTGCTCGAAGTGGCCTCCAGCACCTGCGCGCCGAAGGAAATGGGCGCCGAAGAGGCGCTGTTCATCCTCTACACCTCCGGCTCTACCGGCAAGCCTAAGGGCGTGCTGCACACCACCGGCGGCTACCTGTTGTATGCCGCGCTGACCCACGAGCGGGTGTTCGACTACCGCCCGGGCGAAGTGTACTGGTGCACCGCCGACGTCGGCTGGGTCACCGGTCACAGTTATATCGTTTACGGGCCGCTGGCCAACGGCGCCACCACCGTGCTGTTCGAAGGCATTCCCAACTACCCGGACATCACCCGGGTGGCCAAGGTGGTCGACAAGCACAAGGTGAACATCCTCTACACCGCGCCCACCGCCGTGCGCGCGATGATGGCCGAAGGCACCGCCGCGGTCGAAGGCGCCGACGGTTCGAGCCTGCGCCTGCTCGGCTCGGTGGGCGAGCCGATCAACCCCGAGGCCTGGGGCTGGTACCACAAGACCGTGGGCCAGGAGCGCTGCCCGATCGTCGACACCTGGTGGCAGACCGAAACCGGCGGCATCCTCATCAGCCCCCTGCCGGGCGCCACCGCGCTCAAGCCGGGCTCGGCGACCAAGCCGTTTTTCGGCGTAGTGCCGGGGCTGGTCGACAACCTCGGGAACATCATCGAAGGCGCCGCCGAGGGCAACCTGGTGATCCTCGACTCCTGGCCGGGGCAGTCGCGTTCGCTGTATGGCGACCACGACCGCTTTGTCGACACCTACTTCAAGACCTTCCGCGGCATGTACTTCACCGGCGACGGCGCGCGCCGCGATGAAGACGGCTACTACTGGATCACCGGCAGGGTCGACGACGTGCTCAACGTGTCGGGCCACCGCATGGGCACCGCCGAGATCGAAAGCGCGATGGTCGCCCACCCGAAGGTCGCCGAAGCCGCGGTGGTGGGCGTGCCCCACGACCTCAAGGGCCAGGGCATCTATGTGTACGTGACCCTCAACGGCGGCGAAGAGCCCAGCGAGGCGCTGCGCATGGAGCTGAAGAACTGGGTGCGCAAAGAGATCGGCCCGATCGCCTCGCCGGACGTGATCCAGTGGGCCCCGGGGCTGCCGAAAACCCGCTCGGGCAAGATCATGCGGCGCATCCTGCGCAAGATCGCCACCGCCGAGTACGACGCATTGGGTGACATTTCGACCTTGGCCGACCCGGGCGTGGTGCAGCACCTGATCGAAACCCATCGGCAGATGAACAAGGCTTCCGCGTAAGGCTTACAGGCCCTTCGCCCGGCACAGCCGGAGTGCCGGACCACGGCCTCCCACAGGTTCTGTGTTGCCTCGTAAATCAATGGCTTACACAAATCTGGTGGGAGGCCGGCTGTGCCGGGCGAAGGGCCCTCAAGCTCATGCACAAAATCCGCAGAGCTCACAGATCCCCTTCATGAAGCCCTGCAATGGCTTAAGTGAACAGCATTACGGCACAGCCGGCCTTCCACGTTGCGACACCTGTGGGATGCCAGGCGAAGGGCAAGCCACACCCGGCCCCCCGTCGCCCCACACCCCCACCCGCTAGACCCCACCCCCACCCCCCGCTAGAATGCGCGCCTTTCGCCGGCCGCTTGGCCGCACACTGCCCGTTCCCTGGAGTTACCCCCACCCATGAAAAAGCTCGCACTGCTGGGCGCCCTGGCGCTGTTCGCGTTGCCGCTGCACGCCATTGCCGATGAAAAACCCCTGCGCATTGGTATCGAAGCGGCCTACCCACCGTTCGCCTCGAAGGCGCCGGACGGCAGCCTGCAGGGCTTTGACTACGACATCGGCAACGCCCTGTGCGAGCAGATGAAGGTCAAGTGCCAATGGGTGGAGCAAGCGTTCGACGGCCTGATCCCGGCGCTGAAAGTGCGCAAGATCGACGCGATTCTCTCGTCGATGTCGATCACCGACGACCGCAAGAAGTCCGTCGACTTTACCCACAAGTACTACAACACCCCGGCGCGCCTGGTGATGAAGAGCGGCGTAAGCGTGGGCGACGACCTGGCCGCCCTGGCCGGCAAGAAGATCGCCGTGCAGCGCGGCACCATCCACGAGCGCTACGCCCGTGACGTGCTGGCCGCCAAGGGCGCCGAAGTGGTGCCGTACGGCTCGCAGAACGAGATCTACCTCGACCTCGCCGCCGGGCGTATCGATGGCACCCTGGCCGATGCCACCCTGCTGCAGGATGGCTTCCTGAAAACCGACGCCGGCAAGGGCTTCGCCTTCGCCGGGCCGGCCTTCACCGACCCGCAGTACTTCGGCGACGGCGTCGGCATTGCCGTGCGCAAGGGCGACAGCGCCAACCTCGAGCGCCTCAACGCCGCCCTCGATGCCATCCGCGCCAACGGCGTTTACCAGAAGATCGACGCCAAGTACTTCGACTTCGACATCTACGGCCAGTGATCGGCCATGTTGAACGGTTACGCTGAGGTCATCCTCAGGGGCGTAGGGCTGACCCTGCAACTGGCGCTGGCGTCGATGGCGCTGGCGGTCGCCCTCGGCCTGCTCGGCGCGGCGTTGCGGCTGTCGCCGGTGCGCGCGCTGGCCTGGCTGGGCGAGCTGTACTCCACGGTGGTGCGCGGCATCCCTGACCTGGTGTTGATCCTGTTGATCTTCTACGGCGGCCAGGACCTGCTCAACCGTGCCGCGCCGCTGCTGGGGCACGACGACTACATCGACCTCGACCCGCTGGCCAGCGGCATCTTCACCCTGGGGGTGATTTTCGGTGCGTACCTGACCGAAACCTTCCGCGGCGCCTTCCTGGCCATCCCCGCCGGCCAGGCCGAAGCCGGGCTGGCCTATGGCATGCGCCCGCGCCAGGTGTTCTTCAGGGTGCTGGTGCCGCAAATGGTGCGCCTGGCGATCCCCGGCTTCACCAACAACTGGCTGGTGCTGACCAAGGCCACCGCGCTGGTGTCGGTGGTGGGCCTGCAAGACATGATGTTCAGCGCCAAGCAGGCCGCCGATGCCACCCGCCAGCCGTTTACTTTCTACCTGGCAGTGGCCGCGCTGTACCTGGCCATCACCAGCGTGTCGCTGCTGCTGCTGAAGTGGCTGGAGCGGCATTACTCGGCCGGTGTGCGCGAGGTGAAACTGTGATTTTTGACTACACCGTGGTCTGGAGCAGCCTGCCGCTGTACGCCGCCGGCCTGCTTGAAACCCTCAAGTTGCTGGTGATTTCCCTGGCGTTCGGCCTGTTGCTGGCGCTGCCGCTGGGGGTGGCGCGGGTGTCGGCCAAGCGTTGGCTAAGCCTGCCGGCGTGGCTGTACACCTATGTGATCCGCGGCACGCCGATGCTGGTGCAGCTGTTTTTGATCTACTACGGGCTGGCGCAGTTCGCCGTGGTGCGCGAAAGCCTGCTGTGGCCGTGGCTGGCCAGCGCGACCTTTTGCGCGTGCCTGGCCTTTACCCTGAACACCAGCGCCTACACCGCCGAGATCATCGCCGGCAGCCTGCGCGCCACCCCGCCTGGGGAAATCGACGCGGCGCGGGCCATGGGCATGTCGGCGCCATTGATGTACCGGCGCATCCTGTTACCGTCGGCGCTGCGCCGCGCCTTGCCGCAATACAGCAACGAAGTGATCATGATGCTGCAAACCACCAGCCTGGCCTCGATCGTCACGCTGCTGGACCTCACCGGGGCAGCGCGCGCGGTGAACGCACAGTATTATTTGCCATTCGAAGCCTACGTCACCGCCGGGGCGTTCTACCTCGTGCTGACGTTCATCCTGGTGCGCCTGTTCCGCCTGGCCGAGCGCCGGTGGTTGGCGTACCTCGCACCGCGTAAGGGCTGAACCATGCAACGCATCGACCATCCATTACCCTGGAGCCCGCTGGGCTGCACCCACACCCTGAGCGTGCTGCGCTTTGGCAGCGGCGAGCGCAAGGCTTACCTGCAGGCCAGCCTGCACGCCGATGAACTGCCCGGCATGCGCACCGCCTGGGAACTGCGCCAGCAACTCGAAGCGCTGGAGCGCGCCGGCCGCCTGCTGGGGGTGATCGAGCTGGTGCCGGTGGCCAACCCGCTGGGCCTGGGGCAGATGCTCCAGGGCCTGCACCAGGGCCGTTTCGAGCTGGCCAGCGGGCGCAACTTCAACCGCGATTTCTTCGAGCTCAGCGAGCCGGTGGCCGCTGCGCTGGCCGGGCAACTGGGCGACGACCCGCACGCCAACGTGCAGTTGATCCGCCAGGCCATGCGCCAGGCGCTGGCCGAGCTGCCCGCCGCGGCCAACGCCCTGCAGGGCTTGCAACGGCTGTTGCTCAGCCATGCCTGCGACGCCGACGTGGTGCTCGACCTGCACTGCGACGCCGACGCCGCGCTGCACATGTACGCGCTGCCGCAACACTGGCCGCAATGGCGCTCGCTGGCCGCGCACCTGGGCATGGCTGTGGGCCTGCTGGCCGAGGATTCCGGCGGCAGCAGCTTCGATGAAGCCTGCTCGCTGCCTTGGCTGCGCCTGGCGCGGCGCTTCGAGCACGTGCCGCTGGCGTGCCTGGCGACCACCCTCGAGCTGGGTGGCCAGGCCGACACCACCCCGGCCCAGGCCCAGGCCCATGCTGCGGGCATCCTGGCCTTCCTCGCCGAACAGGGGCTGATCGCCGGCGACTTCCCGCCCGCGGCCCAGGCGCCCTGTGAAGGGCTGCCGTTCGAAGGCACGCAACTGCTGTACCCTCCGCACCCTGGGGTGGTGAGTTTCCTGCGCCAGCCCGGTGAGCGCATCGAGCGTGACGAGCCACTGTTCGAGGTGGTCGACCCACTTGCCGGGCAGGTGAGCGTGGTGCGTTCGGGCATCAGCGGTGTGCTCTACGCCATCGAGCGTGTGCGTTACGCCCAGCCGGGCGTGTGGCTGGCCAAGGTGGCCGGCGCCGATCCGATCCGCCAGGGCCGTTTGCTCAGCGACTGAGCCTTAAGTTGAGAATTTGCTATGTACAAGCTTCACGTGCAGGGCCTGCACAAGCGCTACGGCGCCAACGAGGTGCTCAAGGGCGTTTCGCTGGCGGCCCAGGCCGGTGATGTCATCAGCCTGATCGGCTCCAGCGGTTCGGGAAAAAGCACCCTGCTGCGCTGCATCAACCTGCTCGAGCAACCCCATGCCGGGAGCATCACCCTGGGCGATGAAACCCTCGCCCTGGTGCCCGGCAAGGACGGCGCCCTGCGCGCCGCCGACCCCCGCCAACTGCAGCGCATGCGCGCACGGCTGGCGATGGTGTTCCAGCACTTCAACCTGTGGGCGCACATGACCGCCCTGGAGAACGTGATGGAAGCGCCCACCCACGTGCTCGGCCTGCGCAAGGCCGAGGCCCGCGAGCGCGCCGAGCATTACCTGGCCAAGGTCGGCGTGGCCCATCGCGCCGGTGCCTTTCCGGGGCACCTGTCGGGCGGTGAGCAACAGCGCGTGGCGATCGCCCGGGCGCTGGCGATGGAGCCGGAGGTGATGCTGTTCGACGAGCCCACCTCGGCGCTCGACCCGGAACTGGTCGGCGATGTGCTCAAAGTGATGCAGGCGCTGGCCGCCGAAGGCCGTACCATGCTGGTGGTCACCCACGAAATCGGCTTTGCCCGCGAGGTGTCGAACCAGGTGGTGTTTCTCCACCAGGGCTTGATCGAAGAGCAGGGCAACCCCCGCGAAGTGCTGGCGAACCCGCAATCCGATCGCCTGCGCCAGTTTCTATCCGGTAGTCTTAAGTAATTGCCTTCAGCCTTGCGAGCGTGACCGCCCCCATGACGCCCCAGCGAATCGGTTTTCTAATCTGGCCCGGTACCAGGCCACTGACCCTGGCCCTGGCCGAAGAGGCGCTCGAGGTTGCGTGCAAGGTCCACCCAGAGGTGAGCTACGAGGCGCTGATGCTGCAGGCCGACGTCGCCGATGGCGTGGTGGTGCCCGGCGAACCCTGGCAGGGCCGCCTCGAGCGCTGCCAGCGGTTGTTCCTGGTGGCTGACGAAGCGCCCCAGGCGTTGCCCTCGGCGCTGGGCATGGCGCTCAAGCAACTGGCCCGCGGCGGCTGCGTGATGGGCGGGTTGTCTGCCGGTATCTACCCGCTGGCGCAACTGGGCCTGCTCGACGGCTACCGCGCCGCGGTGCACTGGCGCTGGCAAGACGACTTCTCCGAGCGCTACCCGAAGGTGATCGCCACCAGCCACCTGTTCGATTGCGACCGCGACCGCCTCACCGCCTGTGGCGGGGTGGCGGTGCTCGACCTGATGCTGGCCATGCTCGCCCGTGACCACGGCGCCGAGCTGGCCGGGGCGGTCAGCGAAGAACTGGTGGTCGAGCGTATCCGCGAGGGCGGCGAGCGCCAGCGCATCCCGTTGCAGAACCGCCTGGGCTCGAGCCACCCCAAGCTCACCCAGGCCGTGCTGCTGATGGAAGCGAACATCGAAGAACCCCTGACCACCGACGAAATCGCCCAGCATGTGTGCGTGTCGCGGCGCCAGCTCGAGCGGATCTTCAAGCAGTACCTGAACCGCGTGCCCAGCCAGTATTACCTTGAGCTGCGGCTGAACAAGGCGCGGCAAATGCTGCTGCAAACCAGCAAGTCGATCATTCAGATCGGGTTGTCGTGCGGGTTCTCCTCGGGGCCGCACTTCTCCAGCGCCTACCGTAACTTCTTCGGTGCCACCCCGCGCGAAGACCGCAACCAGCGCCGCGGCGGCAACCCCTTCGAGCTGGCCTCGGTGCCCGCCGAGCGCGGCTGAGCGGCGTTGTCACGAGGCTGTCTTTCCCTGTTGCATATTCTTACATGTAAGCCGTTGCGGGCCGCCCGCATTGGGCGTAGATTTTCTTACATGTAAGGTCTATGGAGCACGGCGATGCCGCGCAAACCCACCACGGCCAACCCGGCCGGTACGCCCAAAACCTCTGCCGACTACGTGCGGCAAATGCGCGAGCGCCTGCGTGATGCCGGGCTGGTCAAGCGCGAATTCTGGGTGTTGCCGGAAAACGTCGCCGCGCTCAGAGGGATTGAAAAGGCGCTGCGCCAGCCATTTTTGGGCACCAAGGTCAAACTGGAGGACTACATGACGCAACTCAGCAATTGGACCACCAACAGCCTGTTCACCGCCCTGGCCGAGCTTGACCTGGCCACCTCCGGTGAATTCGCCCTGCAGTTGCTGCCCGGCGAGCAGCCCAGCATCGAGATCAAGCTGCGCGACTACGGCGACATGCCGGTGTACATCGCCGTCGCCGGCGAGCAGGTGCTGGTCGATGCCTCGTTGATCGAAGCGGGCAAAATCAAGGATCGCGCCGCCTTCAACGACGCCGTGCTGCGCAGCCGTGACCTCTTCCCGCTGTCGTCGGTGGGCATCGAGCAGGTCGATGGCACTGAAATCTACTGCATGTTCGGCGCCCTCAGCGCCGCGTCGAGCCTGACCGTGATCGTCCATGAGGTGAACACCCTGGCCGAGAACATGGTGCGGGCCGTCGAGGCCTTCGAAGATCACTTCACCGCATAACCTGGAGCCAACACGATGAGCATCTGGAAAAAAGTCGTAACCGCCATCCGTGGCGGCGCATCGGAAGTCGGCGAAGCCATCGTCGACGCCAACGCCATTCGCATTCTCGAGCAGGAGCAACGCGACGCCGAAGCCGCCGTGCTCAAGGCGCGCAACGGCCTGGTCGAGATCAAGGCCAAGCACAAGCTGTCGCAGCAGCGCCTGGCCGGCTACGACGCCGACATCGCCAACTGGGAAGGCAAGGCCCTGGCCGCGCTGGGCAAGGGCGAAGAGGCCCTGGCCGGCGAGTGCGCCAACAAGGTGGCTGAAATCGAAGGCCAGCGTGACCAGGAGAAGGTCCTGGCCGAACAGTTCGGCAAGCAGGTCGACGCCTTGCACGCCCAGGTCACCAAGGCCGACGCGCAGATCAAGGGCCTGAAGCAGCAAGTTGAAATGGCCAAGGCCCGTGAAACCGTGCAGCAGGCCCGCGTGGCCACCGCCGCGGCCACCGGCGGCGCCAGCGGCAAGCTCGAAACCGCGGTAGACTCCCTGGCCCGCATCAAGCAACGCCAGGACGAACGCGACGCCAAGCTGGAAGCGGCCGAAGAGCTGGCCAATGCCGCCAACGGCGGTGACCTCGAAAAACGCCTGCGCGAGGCCGGCATCGGCGCCAGCCAGGCCGGTGGTGCCGACGTGCTCGCGCGCCTGAAGGCGCGGCAGAACCCACCGCAATAAGGGAGTGTGCACATGGGTGTGATCAAACGCTGGATGGGCCTGGAGGCGCCGCTGCCCTCGGCTTCGGCGCCGCGCACCGCGGCACCCGCCGCCGCGCCGCTGGAATTGGGGCAGGGCCGCATGCTCTGCCTCGACCCCTCACTCAAGCTGCTGCTCGATGGCCACTCCCATGTGCAACTGCCGGGCGACGAAAAAATCTGGGCCTGCGGCCTGATCGACCTCGGCCAGGCGATGCGCATGCGCCGGTATTACCTCGACGACGAAGACTACTTCCTCCAGGTGCTGATGAACGGCCCTGGCAGCGACGACATCGAAGAGGTGATCCTGTTCGGCTACTTCGCCGCCACCCCAGTCACCAGCAAGGCCGAACTGCTACGCCTGGCCGGCCCGGGCGCGCGGGTGGGCCTGCCCACGATCGAGCACGACGGCGAGGTGTTCGAGCGCCAGTGGGGCACCGAGGCAGGGCAGGCCGAGTTCGTGCCGTTCGAGGAGTGTGTCGCCAGCCCCGAAGGCAGTTACCGGGTCGAACACCTGAGCATGCTCTATGCCCGGGAGATCGGCCTGGTCAACCGCCGTGAATTCCTGCTGTTTTCGGTCGAGGAAGACGAAGCCGGCAACGTGACCCTGACCACCGCGGTCGGGGTCAGCCTGCACCTTCCTGACATCAAGGTACTCTGACAAGGACATCCCCATGCTCGCTGCGCTCGCCCTGTCGCTCAACGCCACGGCCGTGTCTGGTTTCATCATCTACATCGTGGTGGCGGTGCTGCTGTTCGCGCTGTTCCAGTTCATCTACACCCGCCTCACGCCGCACAAGGAGTTCGAGCTGATCCGCGAGGGCAATACCGCCGCCGCGGTCGCCCTGGCCGGCTCGCTGGTGGGCTTCGCGCTGCCGGCCAGCAACATCATCGCCTACAGCGTCAGCGTGCTGGATTTCGTGGTGTGGGTGCTGATCGCCGCGGTGGTGCAGTTGCTGGCCTTCGCCGGTACCAGCCTGGTGCTGAAAAACCTTTCGGCGCGCATCGCCCGGGGCGAGATGGCCGCGGCCATCTATTCGGCGGCGGTGGCCATCAGCGTGGGCCTGCTCAATTCGGCCTGCATGACGCCATCGGCCTGAGCCCGGGCAAGGAGAACCCCATGAGAACCCGCAGTTCCGTGACGCTGGTGTTGGCTGGCGCCTTGCCGCTGGCCTTGGCCGGCTGCAACCAGCCCGACACGGTGAACGTCACCGCCCGGCAGAACTTCAAGACGGTGCAGGAATGCGCCGACGCCAAGTTCCCGGTAGATGTGTGTTCAGACGCCTACATGGCGGCGCTGGCCGACCACAAGCGCATCGCCCCCACCTACGATGACCAGGCCGCTTGCGACGCGGACTTCGTCGAAGGCTACTGCCAGGCCACCTCCAACGGGCAGTTCACGCCACGGCTGGGTGGCTTTGAGCTGGCCATGGCCGGTGAAGTGCCCCGTGAGCAGGCCGAGCAGGCACGCGGCCAGGGCGATGGCGGCAATGGCTTCCTGACCGGGCTGCTGATCGGCAACCTGCTCAGCGGCAACCGCCCCAGCTACTACTCCCAGCCCATCTACGACACGCGCAACCGCCAGGGTGGCTATGGCAGCGCCACCTTGCCGTCGCAGATGGAAAACGGCAAAACCTTCGGCCGTTCCACCCAGGCCCGTGCCGGCGGCGGCCAGTACACTCAAAGTACCCTGGCGAAAAGCCTGGGCAGCGGTTCGAGCGTAGGCTCGACCATCTCCCGCGGCGGCTTTGGCAGCCAGGCCACCGCGCGCAGTGGCTGGAGCAGCAAAAGCGGCGGCTTCAGCGCCGGCGGTTAAGCATGCAAAGAGTCGAGATCGCCGAGCGCCCAGGCTGGCAGGCCACCGTCGAAGCGGAGGGCTTTGCCTTCCACACAATTGGCGGCGAGCACTACTGGGACGAGCGGGCGTACTACCAGTTCACCGAGGCGCAGGTCACCGGCGACCTCGAAGCACCTACCCGTGAACTGCACGAGATGTGCCTCGACGCCGTGGCCCGGGTGGTCGACAGCGAGGCCTTGCTGGCGGGCTTGGCGATCCCGCCGGCGTTCTTCGACATGGTCAGAAGCAGTTGGAAGCAAGGCCAGCCTCACCTCTATGGTCGCTTCGATTTCGCCTACCACGGCAACGGCCCGGCCAAGTTGCTCGAGGCCAACTACGACACGCCCACCTCGCTGCTCGAGGCCGGTTCGGTGCAGTTGCTCTGGCTCGAACAGCAGATCGCCCGCGGCGCGTTGCCGGCCCAGGCGAACCAGTTCAACACCCTGGCCGAAGACCTGGTGCGCGCCTTCGGCACCTTCCCGGCCACGCCGGTGTTCTACTTCAGCGCCATCGCCGGCTCGGTCGAAGACCGCGGCACAACCGACTTCCTGCGGCGCATGGCCGGCCATGCCGGCATTGAAAGCCGCCACATCGACGTGCAAGACATCGGCCTGAACCCCGCCGGCCAGTTCGTTGACCTGCAAGGCCGGCGCATCGAGCGGCTGTTCAAGCTGCACGCCTGGGAGCACATCTTCCTCGAGCCGTTTGGCCAGGCGGTGGCGGGCTCCGGTACCCAGTTCGTCGAGCCGGCCTGGAAGGCCATCGTCAGCAACAAGGGCCTGTTGCCGCTGCTGTGGCAGTGGCACACCGGCCACCCCAACCTGTTGCCTGCCGTGTTCGACCCAGCCCCCAGCCAAGCCGTGCCGAACGGCTGGGTACGCAAGCCGTTCTTCTCCCGCGAAGGGGCGAACATCGAACTGCGTACCCCCAGTGGGGAGTTGGTCATGGAAGAAGGGCCCTACACCGACGCGCCGTATATTCTGCAGGCGTTCTCGCCGCTGCCGCGTTTTGGCGGCAGCTACACCCTGGTGGGCAGTTGGGTGGTGGGGGACGTACCGGCCGGGATTGGCATCCGTGAAGACGACAGCCTGATCACCAAGGACACCAGCCGCTTCCTGCCGCACGTGGTGTTGGGCTAGGGGTTACTGGTAACTCATCTGCCGCCGTTCGGCGCCGCAGCGTGAACACCGCTGGGTGAGCGCGATCAGCTCGCCGTCATACACCCGGGCCACTTCGGCCCAGCGGTGGCGCAGCATGTGGCAGGCCACCTGGCGCCACAGCGTGGCAGGGCGTTCACGGGCCGGGCAGGGGGGCTGATGCGGCATCGCGCAACCTTCAGTGTCAGTGTTAATTGTAATTAGGCACCCAGATTACATCGGTAATGGCCAGGTGCCGTCAAGCCATGCAGCGGGCTTTAGCGTGGCCCTTCAGCTGCCGTTCAGGCCCGCTGCGTTGGCGCGAGGTTGCCGCGCGGATGGCGCCCTGATCGGGTGATTCAAAACCGCCGCCGCAACGTTTAAACTACGCATTCACGAAGGTTTATGTCGCTTGGTTGACACAATCGCCGGGCGGCGGGTGCAGGCTGTAACAAGTTGTCGCCTGGCGGCAAGGTCACGGCCCAGGCAGCCCCTACAATCCCCCAAGGCCGGCCACCCTGGCTGGCGCTTTGCTTCAGGAGACGCTGATGTCCGTTGAGCACGCTGCGGTGCAACGCACCGATTACGACCAGGTAGTGGTCCCCACGTACGCCCCGGCCGGGTTCATCCCCGTGCGAGGCGCGGGGTCGCGCGTCTGGGACCAGGCGGGCCGAGAACTGATCGACTTCTCCGGCGGCATCGCCGTGAACGTGCTGGGCCATGCCCACCCGGTGCTGGTCAAGGCCCTCACCGAGCAGGCGCACAAGGTGTGGCACGTGTCGAACGTGTTCACCAACGAGCCCACCTTGCGCCTGGCCAAGAAGCTGGTTGCGGCCACCTTTGCCGACCGGGCGTTCTTCTGCAACTCCGGCGCCGAAGCCAACGAAGCTGCCTTCAAGCTGGCGCGCCGTGTGGCCCATGACAAATTCGGCCCCGAGAAAAACGAAATCATCGCCGCGCTGAACAGCTTCCACGGGCGCACCCTGTTCACCGTGAGCGTGGGCGGGCAGGCGAAGTATTCCGATGGTTTCGGCCCGAAAATCGAAGGCATCACCCACATCCCCTACAACGACCTCGAAGCGTTGAAAGCGGCGATTTCCGACAAAACCTGCGCCGTGGTGCTCGAGCCGATCCAGGGCGAGGGCGGCGTGCTGCCGGCCGACCAGGCCTACCTCGAAGGCGCCCGCGCGCTGTGCGACCAACACAACGCCCTGCTGGTGTTCGATGAAGTGCAAAGCGGCATGGGCCGTACCGGCCAGTTGTTCGCCTACATGAACTACGGCGTGACCCCGGATATTCTCTCCAGCGCCAAGAGCCTGGGCGGCGGCTTCCCGATCGGTGCCATGCTCACCCGCGAGGAACTCGCCAAGCACTTCAGTGTGGGCGTGCACGGCACTACCTACGGCGGTAACCCGCTGGCCTGCGCGGTGGCCGAGGCGGTGGTCGACGTGGTCAACACCCCTGAGGTGCTGCAAGGCGTGCAAGCGCGCTCGGCGCAGTTCATGAGCCGCCTGCGCGCCATCGGCGAGCGTTATGGCGTGTTCAGCCAGGTGCGTGGCATGGGCCTGTTGATCGGCTGCGTGCTCAGCGAGGCCTGGAAGGGCAAGGCCAAAGCGTTCTTCGACGCCGCGGAAAAACACGACCTGATGATCCTCCAGGCCGGCCCCGACGTGGTGCGTTTTGCCCCGAGCCTGGTGATCGACAAAGCCGACATCGACGAAGGCCTGGACCGCTTCGAGCGCGTGGTCGCCGAGCTGACCGGCGCCTGAGGCGGGCCCCCGGGCGTTCGCGAGGGCGCCCGGCTTCACGAGTTTTCAAGGAGTGGCACCATGCTGGTGATGCGCCCTGCGCAAATGGCCGACCTGAGCGAAGTGCAGCGGTTGGCCGCCGACAGCCCGATCGGTGTCACCTCGCTGCCCGATGACGCGGGCCGGCTCAGTGACAAGATTGCCGCCTCCGAGGCGTCGTTCGCCGCCGAAGTGATCTTCAACGGCGAAGAAAGCTACTTTTTTGTGCTCGAAGACCTCGCCGCGGGCCGCCTGCTCGGCTGCTCGGCGATCGTCGCCTCGGCGGGGTACTCCGAGCCGTTCTACAGCTTTCGCAACGAAACCTTCGTGCACGCCTCGCGCGAGCTGAAAATCCACAACAAGATCCACGTGCTGTCGCAGTGCCATGACCTTACCGGCAACAGCCTGCTGACCAGCTTCTATGTGGTCCCGGAGTTGGTGCGCAGCCCGTGGTCAGAGCTCAACTCGCGCGCGCGGCTGTTGTTCATGGCCGCCCACCCCGAGCGTTTCGCCGAGTCGGTGGTAACCGAAATCGTCGGCTACAGCGACGAGAACGGCGACTCACCGTTCTGGGATGCGATCGGCCGCAACTTCTTCAACGTCAACTACGCCGAGGCCGAACGCTTGTGCGGGCTGAAAAGCCGCACCTTCCTGGCGGAGCTGATGCCCCATTACCCGATCTACGTGCCGTTGCTGCCCGACGCCGCCCAAGAGGCGATGGGCCAGGTACACCCGCGCGCGCAGATCACCTTCGACATCCTGATGCGCGAAGGCTTTGAAACCGACCATTACATCGATGTGTTCGACGGTGGCCCGACCTTGCACGCGCGGGTGTCGAGCATCCGTTCGATCGCCCAGAGCCAGGTGGCCCCGTTGCAGGTCAGCAGTGCCGCCAGCAGTGGCGGGCGGCCGTGGCTGTTGAGCAACGGGCAGTTGCAAGACTACCGCGCCACCGTCGCCGAGCTGGATTGGGCCCCGGGCCAGCCGCTGGTGCTGGCCCCGGCGCTGGCCGCGGCATTGAAAGTGGGCGAGGGCGACAACCTGCGCCTGGTGGCCGTGTGAAGCCCGCCGTTGGCGCGCTCGAGGAGAAAGCATGATCGTTCGCCCTGTACGCGGCACTGACCTGCCCGCGTTGCTTGACCTGGCCCGCAATACCGGCGCCGGCCTGACCACCCTGCCCAACAGCGAAGAGCGCCTGGCGCAGCGCGTGGCCGCCGCCGAGCGGACCTTCCGCGGCGAAGCCTCGCGGGCCGATGCCGACTACCTGTTCGTGATGGAAACCGACGCCGGTGAGCTGGTCGGCACCAGCGGCATCATCGCCGCGGTGGGCCAGCGCGAGCCTTGGTACAACTACCGCGTGGGCCTCACCGTGAGCGCCTCGCGTGAGCTCGACGTGTACCGCGAAATCCCCACGCTGTTCCTGGCCAACGACCTCACCGGCAACTCCGAGCTGTGCTCGCTGTTTTTGCGTGAAGACCACCGCACCGGCCTGAACGGCCGCCTGCTGGCCAAGGCGCGGCTGCTGTTCATGGCGCAGTTCCCCGAGCTGTTTGGCCGCAAGGTGATGGCCGAGATGCGCGGCATGCTCGATGAAAACGGCCGCTCGCCGTTCTGGGAGAGCCTGGGCCGGCACTTTTTCAAGATGGAGTTCAGCCAGGCCGACTATCTGACCGGGGTGGGTAACCGCGGCTTCATTGCCGAGCTGATGCCCAAGTTTCCGCTGTACACCTGTTTTTTGTCTGACGCAGCGCGCAAGGTGATCGCCCGGGTGCACCCGAACACCGAGCCGGCGATGACCATGCTGCAGGCCGAAGGCTTCAGCTACCAGGGCTATGTGGATATTTTCGACGCCGGCCCGGCGGTGGAATGCGAAACCGCGCGCATCCGCGCGGTGCGCGACAGCCAGGTGCTGATCCTCGCCACCGGCACCGCCGGCGACGAGGCCGAGCCGTTCCTGATTCACAACCGCCTCTGCGAAGGCGCGCGGATCATCGTCGCGCCGGCGCGGTTGGCGGCGGGTACGCTGGTGGTCGACCCGGCCACCGCCCGCCGCCTGGACCTCTACGCCGGCGACCAGGTGCGCGCCGTACCGCTGGCCGCCGACGCGCGCAGGGCCAACGCCACCTGAAGCCGCCGCCGTACTGAACCTGCGTTACCGCTTAGGCCGGAGCCATGCCATGGGTGCGATCGAAGTCAACTTTGACGGTTTGGTAGGCCCCACGCACAACTACGGTGGGCTGGCCCAGGGCAACGTCGCCTCGCAGCGCAACGGCCACTTGCTGGCCAACCCGCGGGAGGCGGCGCTGCAAGGGCTGGCGAAGATGAAGCTGCTGTTCGACCTGGGCTACCCCCAGGGCGTGTTGCCGCCCCAACTGCGCCCGGACCTCGCCAGCCTGCGCCGGCTGGGTTTTACCGGCAGCGACGCCGAGGTGCTGGCCGAGGCCGCGCGCCAGGCCATGCCGCTGCTGGCCGCGAGCAGCTCGGCCTCGAGCATGTGGGTGGCCAATGCAGCCACCGTGACCCCCAGCGCCGACAGCGGCGACGGCCGTGTGCACTTCACCCCGGCCAACCTCAACTGCGCGTTTCATCGCAGCCTCGAACACCCCACCACCGGCCGCGTGCTGGCGGCGATGTTCGGCGCCCCGCAGCACTTTGCCCACCACCCGGCGCTGCCACCGGTGGCGCAGTTCGGCGACGAAGGCGCGGCCAACCATACCCGGCTGTGCCGCGCCGCCGGCAGCCCAGGGGTTGAGCTGTTCGTGTACGGCCGCAGTGCGTTTTCCGGCCAAGGGCCCACGCCGCAACGTTACCCAGCGCGGCAAACCCTCGAAGCCTCGCAAGCGGTGGCGCGGCTGCACGGGCTCAGCGCCGCCGGGGTGGTGTTCGCCCAGCAGAACCCCCACGTGATCGACCAGGGCGTGTTTCACAACGATGTGATTGCCGTGGGCCATGAGCAGGTGCTGTTCTACCACCAGGATGCCTTTCTCGACAGCCCGCGGGTGCTGGCGGAACTGGCGGAAAAACTCGCCGCCCGTGGCGGTTGCCTGCAACCCATCGAGGTACCGCGCAGCGAGCTGCCGGTGGAGGCGGCGGTGGGCAGCTACCTGTTCAACAGCCAACTGCTTAGCCGCGGCGCCGGAGGGATGCTCTTGCTGGTGCCACGCGAGTGCCGCGAGCACGCCCAGGTGTGGGCTTGGTTGCAGGCGTTGCTGGCCGCTGGCGGGCCGATTGCCGAGGTGCGCGTGGTCGACCTGCGGCAAAGCATGCGCAACGGCGGCGGGCCGGCCTGTTTGCGCCTGCGGGTCGAGCTGAACGCGCAAGAGATGGCAGCGATGAACCAAGGCGTTATGATGACCGCGACGCTGTACCGCCAGTTGGTGGCGTGGGTGCACCGGCACTACCGTGATCGCCTCGGCGAAGCGGACCTCGCCGACCCGCAGCTGCTGCGCGAAAGCTGTACGGCACTGGATGAACTGACCACCCTGCTGCGGCTGGGCGCGGTTTATCCCTTTCAATGATCACTACACAGGAACCTCCCCCATGTCCGATGCGCTGCGCCTGATCCTCGAAGACGATGACGGCACCCAACTGGAAACTTCCTGCACGCGCCTGGCGGTGGTGTGGCAGGGCAAGGAACTGTGGATCCAGCAAGACGGCTCGGGCCAATTGCTGATCGGCGTAGACGTCGAGGAGGGCGACACCGAGTACGCCAACCTGGTGCTGCGGCCGATGGCCACCAACCTGGTCAGCCTGCAGTTGGAGATGGAAGCGGCCGACGCGCTGCCCGCCGATGACGAAGACGGCCACGTGCACGGGCCTGACTGCGGCCACCACCACTGATCCCAGCTCCCTGGCAGAAGGATTGGCCTGATGCTATCGCTCGGCAAACTGCTCGAACTGACCCTGGCCGACCGTGAGCCTGCGCAAAAAACCCAGATGACCCCAGGCGGCACGCGCGTGCGTTGGCTGGCCTGCGGCGCGCTGGAGGTGACCCCGGCGCCGCAGCACGACAGCGGCCTGGATGTGCTGCTCTCGGCGGGCGTGCATGGCAACGACGTCGCGCCGATCGAAGCGCTCGATGAGCTGGTCCACGCCATCGCCCGCGGCACCTTGCTGCCGCGGGCACGGCTGTTGTTCCTGTTCGGCAACCCGGCGGCGATTCGCGCTGGGGTGCGCTACCGCCAGCAAAGCCTCAACAGCCTGTTCAACGGCCGCCACGAGCTGAGCAGCGGCGAGGAAGCGATGCGCGCCTGTGAGCTGGAGCGGCTGGCGGCGAGTTTCTTTTCGGCCTCGGCTGAGCGGGTAGGGCTGCATTACGACCTGTACAGCTCCGGGCGCGGCTCGCTGCTCGAGCCGTTCGCGCTCTGTGCCGCGCCGGCCGGGCTTGCCGAGCCTGAACGGCAGCACCTGGCCTACCTGGGGATGGCCGCGGTGCTGGTACAGGGCCAGCCAGGTTGCAGTTTCACCGGGTACACCGGCGAGCGCCTGGGGGCCATGGCCTACAGCCTGGAATTCAGCCGTGAGGCCAGCGTGCAGCGGCTGCTGCGGGATGTGGCGCGGGTCATCGAAACCGGGGAGGTGGCGATCGATGAAGCCGGCGCCGGGGCGCTGAAAGCGTTCCGCGCCAGCCAGGACATCACCCCGCGCACCGAGGATTTCCGCCTGCGGCTGGCGGAAGGGCTGGCCAACTTCACCGAGCTGGCGCGCGGCACCTTGCTGGCGGTAGACGGCAGCCATACGCGCTGGTTGGTGGAGCAAGACCACGCACGCATCGTGTTTGCGCAGGCGGCGGGGGGCGCTGGGTGGGTGGTGGTGCCCGCCTAGCGCCCGGCTTTATGGCCTATCGCCCGGCACAGCCGGCCTCCCACCAGATTTGTGTAAGCCATTGATTTACGCAGCAATACACAACCTGTGGGAGGCCGTGGTCCGGCACTCCGGCTGTGCCGGGCGATAGGCCCTCGAACTTAAACCGCGACCTTCTGCTGCACCTGCGCCCGGCGCAACCCGCGCACCTTGGCCAGGGTGTCGGCACAGGTGCGGGCCG
The DNA here is from genome assembly GCF_042958985.1 of Pseudomonas sp. NPDC007930. Taxonomy (NCBI): domain Bacteria; kingdom Pseudomonadati; phylum Pseudomonadota; class Gammaproteobacteria; order Pseudomonadales; family Pseudomonadaceae; genus Pseudomonas; species Pseudomonas sp. NPDC007930. Next base: position 170,460 of record NZ_JBIBKC010000004.1, on the reverse strand, counting down.
CTTCCTGGCCCTTGTGCTCGAAGTGGCGGAAGAAGTAGTCGTGGTGTTCCTTGCCGTCGTGGAAGTGGTGCGGGGTGAGTACCACCGAGAACACCGGCACTTCGGTGTCCAGTTGCACCTGCATCAGCGCGCCCACCACGCTCTGGGCCACGAAGTCATGGCGGTAGATACCGCCGTCGACCACCAGCGCGGCGCCGATCACGCCGCCGTAACGGCCGGTTTTGGCCAGCAGCTTGGCGTGCAGCGGGATCTCGAACGCGCCGCCCACTTCGAAGAAGTCGACGTCTTGCTCGCTGTAGCCCAGTTGGGTAATGGTGTCGAGAAAGCCTTTGCGGGCCTGGTCAACAATATCTTTGTGCCAGCAGGCCTGGATAAACGCGATGCGCTCGTGCTTGCTGTCGATCGAGGTGGGTTGCATTGATGGATCTCCTGTTTATAAGACAAACAGGGCAATCGGATCGAATGGGATCTAAGGGTACGCGCAGGCGGCCCTTGGGCGTGAATCCCGTTCTCTCTTCATCCGGACTTTAACCGTCGGCCCCGGGATCACACCGGGTCTGCTGACCTCGTAAACGAGCGCTCGCGGGCTAGGCACATGGCGCGCCATTACCGCCGGTGGGGAATCGCACCCCGCCCTGAGAACGTGTGCCGTGCGGTCAACACCGCGGCGGCGGGCAATTATTACCACACTTTTCAAAGCCTGTGCACGCCCCGCGGTGGGTTGATTTTCCGCGCATTGCCCGCAGTAATGGTCAACTGTTCACCTGACCCGTGCCTATTGGGGGCCCCATGAGTGTTATCGATCTGCGCAGCGACACCGTTACCCAACCGTCCACCGGCATGCTCGCGGCCATGGGCCGTGCCCCGACCGGCGATGACGTGTACGGCGAAGACCCGACGGTGAACCGCCTGCAGGCGCAGTTGGCCGAGCACCTGGGCTTCGAGGCCGGGCTGTTCGTGCCCAGCGGCACCATGAGCAACCTGCTCGGGCTGATGGCCCACTGCGAGCGCGGCGATGAATACATCGTTGGCCAGCAGGCCCACACCTACAAATACGAAGGTGGCGGCGCCGCGGTGCTGGGGTCGATCCAGCCGCAACCGTTGCCGGTGCAGGCCGACGGCAGCCTCGCCCTGACCGAGGTCGAAGCGGCGATCAAGCCCGATGACTTCCACTTCGCCCGCACCCGCCTGCTGGCCCTGGAAAACACCATGCAGGGCAAGGTGTTGCCCTTGGCTTACCTCGCCCAGGCCCGGCAGTTCACCCAGGCCCACGGCCTAGCGCTGCACCTGGACGGCGCGCGTTTATTCAACGCGGCGGTGCGCCTGGGGGTAGACGCGCGGCAGGTGACCCAGCACTTCGACTCGGTCTCGGTGTGCCTGTCCAAGGGCCTGGGCGCGCCGGTGGGGTCGGTGCTGCTGGGCGCCCAGGGGTTTATCGCCAAGGCCACACGGCTGCGCAAGATGGTCGGTGGCGGCATGCGCCAGGCGGGCATCCTCGCCGCGGCCGGGCTGTACGCGCTGGAGCATCAGGTGGAGCGCCTCGCCCTGGACCACGACAACGCCCAGCGCCTGGCCAGCGGGCTGGTTGAGCTAGGCTATGAAGTCGAGCCGGTGCAGACCAACATGGTCTATGTGCAGGTGGGCGAGCGGGCTGAGGCCCTGCGCGCGTTTGCCGCCGAGCGTGGGGTGCGCCTGAGCGCCGCGGCGCGGCTGCGGATGGTCACCCACCTGGACGTTAATGCCGCGCATATCGAGCATGTGCTGCAGGTGTTCGGCCAGTTTGCCCAAGGCGTGCCGCGCGGCTGATGGCACACGGGGAGGTAGAACGTGGTTTATCGATAAATTGGCCACGTTCGAATTACCCATAAATTGACAACCCTAGATATAATGCGGCCCTTTGCCGTTAATTTGCCCGGCGTTGTGCCCGCACCTGCGGCCTGATCTTTGTGGAAGAACCTATGAAAAGCGCAGAAATCCGTGAAGCCTTCCTCCGCTTCTTCGAAGAGCAAGGCCACACCCGTGTCGCCTCCAGCTCGCTGATCCCCAATAACGACCCCACCCTGCTGTTCACCAACGCCGGGATGAACCAGTTCAAGGACTGCTTCCTCGGCCAGGAAAAACGCGCCTACACCCGCGCGGTGAGCAGCCAGAAGTGCGTGCGTGCCGGCGGCAAGCACAACGACCTGGAAAACGTCGGCTACACGGCGCGCCACCACACCTTCTTCGAAATGCTGGGCAACTTCAGCTTCGGTGATTACTTCAAGCGTGACGCGATCACCTTCGCCTGGACCTTCCTCACCGGCGAACACTGGCTGAACCTGCCCAAGGAAAAACTCTGGGTCACGGTGTACGCCACCGACGACGAAGCCTACGACATCTGGACCCAAGAGATCGGCGTGCCGGCCGAGCGCATGGTGCGCATCGGTGACAACAAGGGCGCGCCGTACGCCTCCGACAACTTCTGGACCATGGGCGACACCGGCCCGTGCGGCCCCTGCACCGAGATCTTCTACGACCACGGCGCCGACATCTGGGGTGGCCCACCCGGCTCGCCAGAAGAAGACGGCGACCGCTACATCGAGATCTGGAACAACGTGTTCATGCAGTTCAACCGCACCGCCGATGGCGTGCTGCACCCATTGCCAGCGCCGTCGGTAGACACCGGCATGGGCCTGGAGCGGGTCAGCGCGGTGCTGCAGCACGTGCACTCGAACTACGAGATCGACCTGTTCCAGAACCTGCTGGCCGCCGCCGCCCAGGCGATTGGCTGCGAGAACGCCGCCCAGCCGTCGCTCAAGGTGGTGGCCGACCACATTCGTTCGTGCGGCTTCCTGATCGCCGACGGCGTGCTGCCGTCCAACGAAGGCCGTGGCTACGTGCTGCGGCGGATCATCCGCCGCGCTTGCCGCCACGGTAACAAGCTGGGCGCCAAGGGCAGTTTCTTCCACCAGATCGTCGCCGCGCTGGTGGCCGAGATGGGCGAAGCCTTCCCGGAACTGAAAACCCAGCAGGCGCACATCGAGCGCGTGCTCAAAGGTGAAGAAGAACAGTTCGCCAAAACCCTGGAGCAGGGGCTGAAAATCCTCGAGCAAGACCTCGCCGAACTCAACGGCAGCGTGGTCCCGGGCGAGGTGATCTTCAAGCTGTACGACACCTACGGCTTCCCGATGGACCTTACCGGCGACATCGCCCGTGAGCGCGAGCTGACCCTCGACGAGGCCGGCTTCGAGCGTGAAATGAACGCCCAGCGCGAGCGCGCCCGTTCGGCCAGCAGCTTCGGCATGGACTACAACAGCCTGGTCAAGGTCGAGCAAGACACGCAATTCCTCGGCTACACCAGCCACAGCGGCGAAGGCAAAGTACTGGCCCTGTACAAGGCCGGCCAAGCAGTCGACGCGCTGGCCGAAGGCGAGGAGGGCGTGGTGATCCTCGACCAGACGCCGTTCTACGCCGAGTCTGGTGGCCAGGTCGGTGACCGTGGTTACCTGCAGGGCCCGAACAGCCGCTTCCAGGTCAGCGATACCACCAAAACCGCCGGTGCCTTCCTGCACCACGGTGTGGTTGCCCTGGGTGGGCTGAAGGTCGGTGAAGCGGTGCAGGCCCAGGTTGAAGGCGACCTGCAGCAGGCCACCTCGCTGAACCACTCGGCCACCCACTTGCTGCACGCCGCCCTGCGCGAAGTGCTCGGCGAGCACGTGCAGCAAAAGGGCTCGCTGGTCGACAGCCAGCGCCTGCGCTTTGACTTCAGCCACTTCGAAGCGATCAAGCCCGAGCAGATCAAAGTGCTCGAAGAGATCGTCAACCGCGAAATCCGCCGTAACACCCAGGTGGGCATCGAGGAAATGGACATCGAAAGCGCTAAGGCCAAGGGCGCCATGGCGCTGTTCGGCGAGAAATACGGCGAGCGCGTGCGCGTGCTGACCATGGGCGACGGTTGGTCGGTCGAGCTGTGCGGCGGTATCCACGCCAAGCGCACCGGCGACATCGCGCTGTTCAAGATTGTCAGCGAAGGCGGCGTGGCCTCGGGCGTGCGCCGCATCGAAGCGGTCACCGGCGCGGCCGCGCTGGCCTGGGTGAACAGCGCCGAAGAGCAACTCAAGGAAGCCGCCAGCCTGCTCAAGGGCAGCCGCGACAGCGTGGTCGACAAACTCTCGGCCCTGCTCGAGCGCAACCGCCTGCTCGAGAAGCAACTCGAGCAGTTGCAGGCCAAGGCCGCCAGCGCCGCCGGCGACGATTTGTCTGGCCAGGCGCTGGAGGTCAAGGGCGTCAAGGTACTGGCTACCCGCCTCGACGGCGTGGACGGCAAGGGCCTGCTGGCGCTGGTCGACCAACTGAAGAACAAGCTCGGCCAGGGCGTGATCCTGCTCGGCGGCGTGCACGAAGATAAAGTCGTGCTGGTGGCCGGCGTGACCAAGGACTTGTCGGCCAAGGTCAAGGCAGGCGACCTGATGAAACAAGCGGCCGCGGCCGTGGGCGGCAAGGGCGGTGGCCGCCCGGACATGGCCCAGGGCGGTGGCGTCGACGCCGGCGCGCTGGACGCGGCGCTGGCGTTGGCCGTGCCGTTCGTCGAACAAGGGCTGTAACCCACCCTGGCCAGGCCCGGCGGCACAACGCCGGGCTTTGGCTTTGTAGCATTTGGTAGTTAAATGGGCGCCCTTCACGGGCTTGAGGCGGCAATGAAATGGCTTTGATCGTACAAAAATTTGGTGGCACCTCCGTCGGCACCGTCGAGCGCATTCAGCAGGTGGCCGAGAAGGTCAAGAAATTCCGCGCCGAAGGCCATGACATCGTGGTGGTGGTTTCGGCCATGAGCGGCGAAACCAACCGCCTGATCGCGCTGGCCAAAGCGATCAGCGACCAGCCGACCCCGCGCGAACTCGACGTGATCGTCTCGACCGGCGAGCAGGTGACCATCGGCCTGCTGGCCATGGCGCTGATCGAGCGTGGCGTGCCGGCGGTGTCTTACACCGGCAACCAGGTGCGCATCCTCACCGATGACGCCCACACCAAAGCCCGTATCGTGCAGATCGACGACCAGCGTATCCGCACCGACCTGAAAGAAGGCCGTGTGGTGGTGGTCGCCGGCTTCCAGGGTGTAGACGAACACGGCAACATCACCACCCTCGGCCGTGGTGGCTCTGACACCACCGGCGTGGCGCTGGCCGCCGCGCTCAAGGCCGACGAGTGCCAGATCTACACCGACGTCGATGGTGTGTACACCACCGACCCGCGGGTGGTTGCCCAGGCCCGCCGCCTGGAAAAGATCACCTTCGAAGAAATGCTCGAGATGGCCAGCCTCGGCTCCAAGGTGCTGCAGATTCGCGCCGTGGAATTCGCTGGCAAGTACAACGTCCCGCTGCGCGTGTTGCACAGCTTCCAAGAGGGTCCCGGGACCCTGATCACCATCGATGAAGAGGAAACCATGGAACAGCCGATCATTTCCGGCATCGCCTTCAACCGCGACGAGGCCAAGCTGACGATCCGTGGCGTGCCTGACACTCCTGGCGTGGCGTTCAAGATCCTCGGCCCGATCAGCGCGGCGAACATCGAAGTCGACATGATCGTGCAGAACGTTTCGCACGATAACACCACCGACTTCACCTTCACCGTGCACCGCAACGAGTACGTCAAGGCGCAGCAGGTGCTCGAAGCCACTGCCCGTGAAATCGGCGCCCGTGAAGTGATCGGCGACACCAAGATCGCCAAGGTCTCGATCGTCGGCGTGGGCATGCGTTCGCATGCCGGCGTTGCCAGCCGCATGTTCGAAGCGCTGGCCAAGGAGAGCATCAACATCCAGATGATCTCCACCTCCGAGATCAAGGTCAGTGTGGTGATCGAAGAGAAGTACCTGGAGCTGGCCGTGCGCGCCCTGCACACCGCCTTCGACCTCGACGCCGGTAACTGCCAGGGCGAATAACTCCGGCAGCGGCAACAGCGCGGCCCAGCGGCCGCGCTTTTTTTTGTGTTTCGGCGGCGGGCGCAGGCCCACCCGTGCGGGCCGCGAGGCCCTTTATTGCAGACGTGTCGTTCCGACAGTAGTACGTAAGGAGAGTTGTAATGCTGATTCTGACCCGCCGCTGTGCGGAAAGCCTGGTGATTGGCGACGGTGAAATCACTATCACCGTGCTGGGTGTGAAGGGCAACCAGGTGCGGATTGGGGTCAATGCGCCCAAGGAAGTCTCGGTTCACCGCGAGGAAATTTACCAGCGCATCCGTAAAGAGAAAGACGAAGAACCAAGCCTTTAATTTTTATCGTTTTTTAGGTTGCAAACGGGGAAAAGGCTGGTTAATATACGCCCCGTGTTGCGGAGAGGTGGCCGAGTGGCCGAAGGCGCTCCCCTGCTAAGGGAGTACACCTCAAAAGGGTGTCGGGGGTTCGAATCCCCCCTTCTCCGCCATTATTCTGTACCGCGTAGAGTTCTCTACGCGCTGATTGAAGCAACAACAACCGTTGCGCTAAGTAGTTGAAATTGCTTAGAAAAATGGTTGACATAAAGCTGAAATCAAATAGAATGCGCGGCTCCAAATATGCACTCGTAGCTCAGCTGGATAGAGTACCCGGCTACGAACCGGGCGGTCACAGGTTCGAATCCTGTCGAGTGCACCACATCAGAAGTCAGCTAGCCTAGTTTTAGGTGGCTTCAGATACACCAGCGGTGGTCTGGCTAAAAACACCAACGTGCACTCGTAGCTCAGCTGGATAGAGTACCCGGCTACGAACCGGGCGGTCACAGGTTCGAATCCTGTCGAGTGCACCATCTCTGAAAAGCCCGTATCGAAAGATACGGGCTTTTTCTTTGCCTGTTCGCTTAGGCAATTTCAGGGCTACAGGGAGGGGATCAATCTGTGAGCTCTGCTGATTTGTGCATGAGCGTCAGGGCCTATCGCCCGGCACATCCGGAGTGCCGGACCACGGCCTCCCACGGGTTCTGTATTGCCTAGGAAATCAAGGACCACGTAAATCTGGTGGGAGATTCTATGGTTTTGAACAAGTGAGCTGATCCGTTTCCTGCGGCGACATCACTTCACCTTTCCGCCCTTACGGCGGGTTACTTTTGGTTTCGCCCAAAAGTAACCAAAAGGCATTGCGCTCAATCGTCCGGCCCCCGCCTACGGCGGGGGTTCCCTCGCTCCGGCGCCGCTCCAGGGGCCCGCGGCGAAGGGCCATCCCTGGCCAATCGCCGCTCTCGGCGCATCCCTGCGCCTCGACCCCTTCCGCGACACCTCCACTCGGCCTCCCGAATCGCGCGTTCGGCGGCGCCTGGACGATCGCGCACCAAAAGCAAGAGCAAGAGCAAGAGCAAGAGCAAGAGCAAGAGCAAGAGCAAGAGCAAGAGCAAGAGCAAGAGCAAGAGCAAAGCAACCCCCATGCCTTTCCTATAGCTCCAGTTCACCTCATCTGGTGGGCCGGCTGTGCCGCAATACTGTTCGCTTAAGCAATTTCAGGGCTTCATGGAGCGGATCAATCTGTGAGCTCTGCTGATTTTGTGCATGAGCGTCAGGGCCTATCGCCCGGCACAGCCGGCCTCCCACGGGTTCTGTATTGCCTAGGAAATCAAGGACCACATAAATCTGGTGGGAGGCCGTGGTCCGGCACTCCGGCTGTGCCGGGCGATAGGCCCTGAAGCTCCTGCGCAAAGGCCTACCCAAACTCACCCCCCATCGCCAGCAACGCCTTACCGCGCCGATACCGCTGCAAGCGCTCGCGCAACCCTGCCGGCAGCGCTTCGCCCACCTGCGCAAAGCCCAAGCGCTGATAAAACCCCTCCAGGCCCGGCTGGCAAAACAGCCACACCGGCCCCGCGCCGGCGCAGCCGTGTTCCAGCAAGCGCCGTGCCAAACCCTGGCCGCGGTGCTCGCTGGCCACCAGCAAGCCGGTCAGCCAGTGCCCGCCTTCGGCCAGCGGCTGCAGGTTCATCGCCGCCACCACCTCGGGCGCGCGCACCACCCACCAGGCCGCCGAGGGCTGTGCCTTCATGGGCATGCGCTGGGCCTTGTAGAACTTGTCGAGCAAGGGTTTGTGCGGCGCCGGCAGGCGGCAAACAATGGGGCTGGGCATGGCCGCTGCGGTGCTCCTTGAAAGAGGGCCACCAGTGTAACGCCACCGCGTGGTTTTACAGCGCCAGCCCCCTGCTGTAAGGTCGGCTTCCATTTTCATGCTGGATCCGCCGCAATGCATTTTCATGGCCGCACCCCCGCCTACCTGCTGGGCTTCGTGATTCCCCTCTGGCTGTTGCTGGGGGTGGCGATCACCGCCAGCTTCTACCCCGGTTACAGCCACATGGCCCAGGCCATGAGCGCGCTCGGCGCGGTGGGCGCACCCACCCAGGTGCTGTCGCCACTGTTGAACAATTACCCGCTCGGGCTGATGTTCGTGGTGTTCGCCATTGCGGTGTATTTCACCCCGGGGCTGCCGCGTTTGGGGCGCTTATCGGCGCTGTTGATCGGCCTGCACGGCGTGGCCAGCCTGATGGCGGGGGCCTTCCCCTGCGACGCGCTGTGCAAGCCCGATGTGCCTAGCCAAGCGCAGCAACTGCACAACCTGGCGGGCGCGGTGATGCTGCTCAGCCTGCTGCTGGCCAGCGGCATCTGGGCCTGGCTGGCGTTCCGTTTGCCATTGCGCGGCTTTGGCTTTATTTCGTTGATCCTCACCGTGGCCGCCGCCGCCAGCGTGCCGTGGATGGCCGCCGCCGCGCAGATGGAGCAGAACTTCGGCCTGTACCAGCGCTTCGGCTACGGCGTGCAGGTGCTGTGGGTCGCGTGCCTGGCCTGGACGCTGATCAAGTACCCGCTGCGCGTGCCACCGCTTGGCGATGGTAAAGGCTGCGGCAAAGGCCATTGAGCCACAGTTGTGTGCGGTGACCGCCCGCATTCCAGGGCGCTAGCCACCGCCGCAGGGTTTTTTCGCTAGCCTCTCTTGCAGCCTAACGGCCGACTAAAAACAAGAGAGAAGCCGCATGAACCCCGTACACCTCGCCGTCGCCGGCGCGGGCCTGATTGGCCGGCGCCACATCGAACACATCCAGGCCAGCCCCGGCTGCACCCTGGCCGCCATCATCGACCCCACGCCCGCTGCCCAGGCCTTGGCCAGCAGCCTCGGCTGCCGCTGGTTCGCCAACCTCGAGGCGCTGCCCCAGGGGCTGGTTGACGGGGTGATCCTCGCCACCCCCAACGCCTTGCATGTGAGCGGCGCGCTGGCCTGTATCGAGCGCGGCCTGCCGGCGCTGATCGAAAAACCCGTGGCGCACAGCGTTGAGGAAGGCCAGCGCTTGCTCGCCGCCGCTGAACGGGCCGGCGCGCGCCTGCTGGTGGGCCACCACCGCGCCCACAGCGCGATCATGCGCCAGGCCTGCGCGGTGATCGCCAGCGGCGCGCTGGGCCGGCTGGTCACGGTGATGGGCAGCGCGCAGTTCTATAAACCGGCGGACTACTTTGCCGCCGGGCCCTGGCGCACCCAGCCCGGCGGTGGGCCGATCCTGCTCAACATGATCCACGAGGTGGGCAACCTGCGCGCGCTCTGCGGCGAGATCGCCAGTGTGCAGGCGCAAGCCTCGAACGCGGTGCGTGGCTTTGCCGTGGAAGACAGCGTGGCGATGACCTTCACCTTCGAAAACGGCACCCTGGGCAGCTTTGTGTTGTCTGACACCGCCGCCACCGCGCGCAGTTGGGAGCAAACCAGCGGCGAGAACCCCGACTACGCCCGCGACCGCGATGAAGACTGCTACCTGGTGGCCGGCACCCATGGCTCGCTGGCGGTGCCCAGCCTGCGCCTGAAAACCTACCCAGGGGCTGAACAGCGCTCGTGGTTCACGCCGTTCAGCCGTGAGCAGGTGGCCTTGGAGGAGGTTGACCCGTTGCGCGAGCAACTGGCGCACTTCTGCGCGGTGATCCGTGGCGAGGCCGAACCCTTGGTGAGCGTACGCGACGGCCTGCGCAATTTGCTGATCACCGAGGCCATCGCCGAGGCAGCGCGCAGCGGGCAGGTAGTGCGGGTGTAGCGCGGGCGCTCAGCCGTTCAGCGCTTCGAGCAACATCGCCGCCGGCGCGCTCAACTGCGCGCCGCGGCGGGTCAGCGCGGCGTAGGGCTCGGTGGCCGAGCGCAGCGGCAGTGGCAGGTAGCACAGCAGGCCCTTGCGCACGGCATATTCGGCCACGTCACTGGGCATCAGCGCGACCAGGGTAGGGTCTTGCTCAAGCAGCATGAGGGTCGAGAAGGTTGACGCGGTTTCGATCGGGTAGCGCGGGAATTCCAGCCCGGCTTCACGGAATTCCCGTTCCAGCAGCAGGCGCATCGGCATGTTCGCCGGGTACACCACCCAGGTGGCGTGGTGCAGGTCGGCCAGTTGCAGGCGCCGGCTGGCGGCCAGTGGGTGGCTGGGGTGGGCGACCACCCGTAGTTGTTCCTGGTGCAGCGACTGCACGCTGTAGTCGTCTGGCCGCGGGCTGACGCTGCTGCGGCAAATGGCCAGGTCGAGCCGGCCTTGGTCCACCAGCGGCAGCAGGCGCGCGCTGGTGTCTTCGATGATTTCCACCGCCAGCGCCGGCTGGCGCGCGCGCAGGCGGGCGAGGGCGCCCAGCAGCATCGGCACCCCGCCCATGATGCAGCCCACCGCCAGGCGGCCGCCTTCGCCCTGAAGGATGCCGAGCATCTCTTCACGCAAATGGGCCAGGTCGGTGTGGATCAACCGCGCGTAGCGGATCACGCAGCGGCCCAGGTCATTGGCGGCCAGGCCCTTGGCGGAGCGCTCGAACAACTGCACGCCGAGGGTCGCTTCGATTTCGTTCAGCGCCTTGGTGGCGCCGGGCTGGGTGATCGCCACCTGCTCGGCGGCCTTGTGCAGCGAGCCGTGGTCATCCAGCGCGATCAGCAGGCGCAACTGGCGCATGCGCAGGCGTGAGGCGAGGGTGCTGAGGGAGGGAATCGTCACGGGTGATGACCATTGGTTATCACGGCATCAGGGGTTGTCATTAGGCAGGCCGGCGGGGGCTTTGTAAAGTCATAAGCCAATAACGACAAGAGAGCCGCGCCATGAGACTGATCCAGTTCCACAGTGCCACCGGCCAGCGCCAGGTGGCCCACGTAGACGGCGGCACCCTGCGGGTGGTCAACCATGCCAGCAGTACCCGCGAGCTCGCCCTCGAGGCGATCCGCGCCGGGCGCAGCCTGGCCGAGCAGGTGGCCGCGCTGGGCAGCGAACCCGGGCCTGACTACGCCGAATTGCTCGCCAGCGGCCGGGTGCTGCCGCCGCTGGACCACCCAGACCCGGCCCACTGCCTGGTCACCGGCACCGGCCTGACCCACCTGGGCAGCGCCTCCACCCGTGACGCCATGCACAAGGCCAAGGCTGCCCAGGCTGACGAAAGCGCCCTCACCGACACCGCGCGGATGTTCAAGTGGGGCGTGGAGGGCGGCAAACCGGCCGCCGGCCAGGTAGGCGCGCAGCCGGAGTGGTTCTACAAGGGTGACGGCGCCATCGTGGTCGCCCCGGGGGCCGACCTACCGATGCCGGAGTTCGCCGAAGATGGCGGCGAGGAGCCCGAGTTGGCCGGCCTCTACGTGATTGCCGACGACGGCCAGCCTTACCGCCTGGGCTATGCGCTGGGCAATGAGTTCTCCGACCATGTAATGGAGAAACGCAGCTACCTGTACTTGGCCCACTCCAAGCTGCGCGCTTGCAGCTATGGCCCAGAGCTGCGCGTGGGCGAGCTGCCGGCCGACCTCAACGGCTACAGCCGTATTTACCGCGGCGGCCAACTGCTCTGGGAAAAAGCCTTCGCCAGCGGCACGGCGAACATGTGCCACAGCTTCGACAACCTCGAATTCCACCACTTCAAGTACGACCAGTTCCTGCGCCCGGGGGATGTGCACGTGCACTTTTTCGGCACCGCCACGCTCTCATTCGCAGAGGGCATCAAGCCCCAGCCGGGGGACCGCTTCGAGATCGCCCTGGATGAATTTGGCGCGCCGCTGGCCAATGGCATTCGGGTCACCAGCCCGCGCATGGGGGTGGGTAAGGTGCGGGCGTTGTAAGGGCCGGGCGAGCCAACGAATAACAACCATAAAAAACGAGGACCACAGCATGAAGGCCGTACAGGCACAGGCGCCCCTGGCGCAACCGGTGGCCCACGCCACCACCCTGCAGGCCAGCCGTGTGCGCTGGCGGATCTTTATCATCCTGTTGGTGTTGGCGTCGATCAACTACATCGACCGCGCCTCGTTGTCGGTGGCGATGCCGCTGATCAGCGCCGAGTTCCAGATGACCCCGGCCCTCGAAGGGTTGATGCTCAGTGCGTTTTTCTGGTCTTACGCGCTGATGCAGATCCCCGCCGGGCTGATGCTCGACCGCTTCAATGCCCGCGGCATCGTCGGCGTGGCGACCATCGGCTGGGGCGCGTTCCAGGCGGTGGGGGCGCTGGCTACCGGTTGGGTCACGTTATTGTTCACCCGCATCGGCCTGGGCGTGACCGAGTCGCCGATCATGCCGGCCGGGGCCAAGCTCAATGGCAACTGGCTGACCGCCAACGAGCGCGGCCGTGGCGCCACCCTGGTCGACGGCGGCGCACCGCTGGGCACCGCGCTGGGGGCGATCATCACCACCGCGCTGATCGGCTGGTTCGGCTCCTGGCGCATCGCCTTTGTGATCGCCGGGGTGGGCACCATCGTCGCGGGCATCTGCGCCTGGTGGTACATCCGCAACCACCCGCACCAGCATGCCGGGGTGAACGCCGCCGAGCTGGCGCACATCCAGGCCGGCAACCCGGCGGTGAACGCCGCCCAGGGGCCCAAGCCGAGCTTTCGCGAGCTGGTCGCCAACCGTTCGGTGCTGGCGATGTTCGCCGGCTACGCCTGCTACAACAGTGTGTTCTACGGCCTGATGACCTGGATGCCCAGCTACCTGCACCAGGCCCACGGGCTGGACATCAAGGCCATGGGCGGCGCGACCTTCCTGATCTTCATGTGCGGCTTCATTGGCGAACTGGTCGGCGGCACCCTCGCCGACAAATGGAAGGCCGCCGGCGGCGCGCCGAACCGGGTGATGCGCACGCTGTTCAGCGGCTCGGCGCTGGTCGCGGCGGCCTGCATCCTGGCGGTGGCCTACACTGCCAGCGCGGCCTGGGTGGTGGCGCTGCTGTGCGTGGCGCTGTTTTTCATCCGCTGGTGCGGCATGTACTGGTGCCTGCCGGCGATCCTCGGTGGCCGCTCGCGGTCCGGCGTGCTGGGCGGGGCGATGAATTTCTGGGGCAACATGGCCGGGGTGGTGGTGCCGATCCTCATCGGCCTGATCGTGCAGTTCACCGGCTCGTACTTTTTGGCGCTGATCTTCTTCGTGGTCATGGCCATGGGCCTGATGCTGTTTTCCAGCTTGATCGACTACCGGGAGCGGGCCCTGGCCTGAGCCTTCACAAGAATAAAAGAGGTACCCGTGATGGAACTGATTACCAAGACCGTGGCTGAGCAGAGCATTGCCAGCGCCTTCATCCGCCTGAACCCGCTGGACGACGTGCTCATCGCGCGCCAGCCGCTGAGCGCCGGGATGCACCTCGATGGCGAAGGGGTGACCGTCACCCAGCCGATCCCGGCTGGGCACAAGGTTGCCACCCACGCCATCGCCCAGGGCGAACCGCTGCGCCGCTATGGGCAGATCATCGGCTTTGCCTCCCAGCCGATCGCCGCCGGCGAGCACGTGCATGTACACAACGTGGAGATGGGGGATTTTTCCCGCGATTACGCCTTTGGCGTTGACCGCCGCGACACGCCGGCCACCGAGGCGAGCTTCCAGGGCATCGTGCGCGCCGACGGCCGCGTGGCCACCCGCAACTACATTGGCATCCTCACCTCGGTGAACTGCTCGGCCACCGTGGCGCGGGCGATCGCCGACCACTTCCGGCGCGACATCCACCCCGAGGCGTTGGCACCGTACCCCAACGTCGACGGCGTGGTCGCGCTGACCCACGGCGCCGGCTGCGCGGTCGATGCCAAGGGCGAAGCGCTGGCGATGCTGCAGCGCACCCTGGGCGGCTACGCGGTACACGCCAACTTCCACTCGGTGCTGATGATCGGCCTGGGCTGTGAAACCAACCAGATCGAAGACCTGCTCGCCACCCAGGGCCTGAAGGCCAGCCACCAGCTGCGCACCTTTACCATCCAGGGCACCGGCGGCACCACCAAGACCATCGCCAGCGGCATCGCCCAGGTGAAGTCCCTGCTCGCCGAGGCCAACCAGGTGCGGCGCGAGCCGGTCAGCGCGCGGCATTTGGTGGTGGGCCTGCAGTGCGGGGGCTCGGACGGCTACTCGGGCATCACCGCCAACCCGGCCTTGGGCAACGCGGTCGACCGCCTGGTGGCCGCGGGCGGCGCCGCGATCCTCTCGGAAACCCCCGAGGTGTACGGCGCCGAACACCTGCTCACGCGCCGCGCGGTCAGCCGCGAGGTGGGCGAGAAGCTGATCGAGCGGATTCACTGGTGGGAAGAATACTGCCAGCGCATGGGCGCCGAGCTGAACAACAACCCCTCGGCGGGCAACAAGGCCGGCGGCTTGACCACCATCCTGGAAAAATCCCTCGGCGCGGTGGCCAAGGCCGGTTCGACCAACCTGGTCGATGTGTACAAATACGCAGAGCCGGTCAGCGCCCGCGGCCTGGTGTTCATGGACACCCCCGGCTATGACCCGGTATCGGCCACCGGGCAGGTCGCCGGCGGCGCCAACCTGATCGCCTTCACCACCGGCCGCGGCTCGGCCTATGGCTGCGCGCCGTCGCCGTCGATCAAGCTGGCGACCAACCAGCGCTTGTTCGAGCACCAGGAAGACGACATGGACGTGAACTGCGGCGGCATCGCCGACGGCAGCACCACCATCGAAGAGCGCGGGGCGTACATTTTCGCGATGATGCTGCGCATCGCCTCGGGCGAGCGCAGCAAGAGCGAGCAGCATGGCTATGGGCAGAACGAGTTCGTGCCGTGGCAGATTGGCGCGATTACCTGAACCGCCCTACCAGGCCCCCTTGAGCGGGTATTCCAACGCCAACCGTAGCTGGTCCGCATCCAGCTCGGCCTGGGCGCTGTTACCTCGGTGCATCGCGTAACGGGCGGCCAGGGTCAGGCCCTTGGCCGGGCCGCGTTGCACCACATAGCGGGCCTCGAGGTCTCGCTCCCAATGCCGGCCGCCCTCGCCGTAACCCAGGTAGGCATAGCCACCGGTGGGGTCGGCGCCTCGGCCGTCGATGCCGCGCCCGCGCACGTAGGCGGCGCTCAGGCTCAGCCCCGGCACACCGTATGCGGCCATGGCGAGGTCGTAGCGCAACTGCCAGGAGGCCTCACCGGGGCCGTTGAAGTCAGAAAGCGCCACCGCGTTGCCCAGCCAGATCGCCCCACGGGTGACGTAGTCGAACGGGGTATCGCCGCGCACCTTCTGGTACCCCAGCGTGAGCTTGTGGCTGCCTTGGCTGTAGCTGCCCAGCAGGCTGCCGGCGGTGTTGTCGATGCGCCCGGCGCGAGCCTGGCCGGTGCTCTGTGTGCGGTACAGGTTAGCGTCGAAGGCCAACGCCTGGGTGGCCGACAGCGGCAGGCTGTACAGCGCCCCGGCATAGTGCTGGCGCCAGGTGTCGGTGTACTCGCCGCTGTACAGGCTCAGGGTCAAGGCCGGGCTGGCCACCCAGCGCCCGCCCAGCAGGTTGTAGGCGCTGCCTTGGCGGGCGCTGGCGTAGTTCACCACAAAGGCGCCGTTATGGCCGCTGGCGTTGCGGTCGGTGCTGGCGCTGAAGTGCCCGGCATTGAGCGCCAGGCCGGGCACGCTGGTGTTGCTCAGCCACCAGCCGGTGGCGGTTTCCGGCAGCAGGCGGCTGTCTGATGAACTGAACACCGGGGTTTTCACCCGCTGCTCGCCGTAGCGCACCTCGGTGCCGCCCAGGCGCAGCTTGGCCGCGGCGCCGGCGCGGCTGTACTCGGGTTGCGGCTGGCCGCTGTTGTCCACCGCCAACAGCCGCGCCTTGCCGGCGCGGCCGCCGCCGCTGTCGAGCATCAGGCCGCTGTACAGGTGGGCGTCCAGCCCCAGGCCCAGCGGGCCCGGGGTAAAGCCCGAGGTAAAGGTCGCCATCAGCCCGTAGGCAGCCTCCTCGGCGCGGTCGCTGCGCGCCGCGCGTGGCTTGTAGGCGTTGCGCGCGGCGCTGTTGCGGCTGCCGTGGCGGTAGTCGCGGCGGTCTTCGACCACGCGGTTGAGCAGGTCCCAGCGGCTACCCTCGAGAAACCCTTCGGTTTCACCGTAGGCGTTCGCCGCCGCCAGCGGGAGCCCGGCCAGCAGCAGGGCAGGTAGTGGTTTTGCCATGGCCAACCCCTTAGAAATACTTGAGCCAGGCAACATCGCGCCGGCGCTGCTTGAGCCGGGCGAAGGCACGGGTGGGCCAGTACAGCAGGGCGGCCAGGGCCACCGCCCACAGCCAGATGGCCCAGAGGTGGTCGAAGCCGTAGTAGCGCCCCTGGTTCAGGCCAAAGGCTTGCACCGCCAGCAGGTAGCAGGCCTTGAGCAGCAGCAGGTGCAGCAGGTAGAAGAACATCGGCGCGCCGCCGTACAGGCCCAGCACGCGCAGCGCCCGGCCATCGCCCAGGCGTTCGCCGGCGGCGAGCAACAGCAGGCCCACGCCGAGGGTGGGCATCAGGAACAACAGCGACGGTGGGTACTTGGTCAGTGCCAGGAAGCTCATCAGCGTGCGCACGGGCGTTTCCAGGCTGGCCCAGGGCTTGTCGCCGTAGGCGTTCAGGTAGCGCAGCGCCACAAAGCCGGCCAGCAGCGCCAGGCCCCAGCCGCACAGCCGGCGCAGGCGTGGCGCGCGGGCCAGGCTGAACCAGGGCCCGGCGGCATAGCCCAGGGCGATCACGCCGATCCACGGCAAAATCGGGTAGGTGGTGCGGGCGCGGGTGAGTTCACCCAGGGGGATGTACGCGCGCTGGTGCAGCACCGCCCACAGTGGCTGCCAAGGCGATTGCGCCGGCACCACCACCGCGTCGAGCAGGTTGTGCCCGGCGATGATCACAACCGCCAGCGCCAGCAGCGCCGGGCGCGGCAGGTAGAGCAGGCCGGCGAGGATGATCATGCACAGGCCGATCGCCCAGATCACCTGCAGCCACAAGGTGGCCGGCACAAAGGTGGCGTTCCAGGCGAAATTCACCAGGGTCAGCTCCAGCAGCACCAAAAACACCCCGCGCTTGAGCAGGAATGCGCAGGTGTCGCGGCGGCTGTGGCGCTGGCCGTAGAGCCAGGCCGACAGGCCCGTGAGGAATACGAACACCGGCGCGCAGACCATGCTCGACACGCGGGTGAAGAACAGTTCGGGGGCGACGCTGTGGGCATCCATCGGGTCGCTGACCTGCACGTGCAGAAAGAAGGTTTCGCGCACGTGGTCAAGCAGCATGAACAGCATCACCAGGCCGCGCAGGGCGTCGATGGCGAGCAGGCGCTGGCCGCGATCCGGCGCGGCAGAGAGGGCAGGGGGCATGGGGAACATCCGTGGCAGGGCGTATTAGAAAATACGGATGTTATATTGTTGCGTTAAATTGATGAACAAATATTTAAGATTTGTGTAAACGCAGCTGGCCTATCGCCCGGCACAGCCGGAGTGCCGGACCACGGCCTCCCACCAGATTTGTGTAAGTACTTGATTTGCATGGCAACACAGAACCCGTGGGAGGCCGGCTGTGCCGGGCGATGGGCCCTGAAGCTCATGCACGAAATCAGCAGGGCTCACAGATCGATCCCGTCCATGAAGCCCTGAAATGGCTTAAGTGAATAGCATTACGGCACAGCCGGGGCGAAGGGCCAGCCAGCCCGATCAATGCATCACTGGCTCCGCCACCTTCACCCCCGGCGCCACGCTCACTGGCGTGGTGTGCTCGGTCTGGCGCAGCGGCGCGTTGCGCACGGGCGCGCCGTTGGCTTTGAAGTAGCGCGCGTTGCTGCGTGGCAGGGGCTGGCGGCCGCGGATGCGGTCGGCGATCTTCTCGGCGATCATGATGGTGGTGGCGTTGAGGTTGCCGGTGATGATTTCCGGCATGATCGACGCATCCACCACCCGCAGGCCTTGCAGGCCGTGCACCCGGCCCTGGTTGTCGACCACCGCCATGGCGTCGGTGCCCATCTTGCACGAGCAGGAGGGGTGGAACGCGGTTTCGGCATGCTCACGCACGAAGGTGTCGAGCTGTTCGTCGGTCTGCACCTCCAGCCCCGGGCTGATCTCGCGGCCGCGGAAGGCGTCCAGCGCCGGCTGGGCGATGATCTCGCGGGTGATCCGGATCGCGTCGCGAAACTCCTGCCAGTCTTGCTCGGTGGCCATGTAGTTGAACAGGATGCTCGGGTGCTGGTGCGGGTCTTTCGATTTGATCTGCACCCGGCCGCGGCTGGGCGAGCGCATCGAGCCCACGTGCATCTGGAAGCCGTGTTCCTTCACCCCGTTGCTGCCGTTGTAATTGATCGCCACCGGCAGGAAGTGGTACTGGATGTTCGGCCATTCGAATTCCGGCCGGGTGCGGATGAACCCGCCGGCCTCGAACTGGTTGCTGGCGCCGATGCCGGTGCCGTTGAACAACCATTCGGCGCCGATCGCCGGCTGGTTGTGCAGCAGCAGCGACGGGTACAGCGACACCGGCTGGGTGCAGGCGTACTGGATGTACATCTCCAGGTGGTCCTGCAGGTTCTCGCCCACGCCGGGCAGGTCATGCACCAGCGGCACGTTGTGCTCGGCCAGCAGCGCCGCCGGGCCCACGCCCGAGCGTTGCAGCAGTTGCGGCGAGGCGATGGCACCGGCGCACACCAGCACTTCCTTGCGCGCGCGGGCCTCATGGGCGGTGTTGCCGCTGCCCACCAGGTAGCGCACACCGGCGGCGCGCTTGCCGTCGAACAGCACCCGGTCGGTCACCGCGTGGGTGACGATGGTCAGCGTGCTGCGCTGCTTGGCGGTGTCCAGGTAACCCCGGGCGGTGCTGGCGCGGCGGCCCTTGGCGGTCACGGTGCGGTCCATCGGGCCGAAGCCTTCCTGCTGGTAACCGTTGAGGTCTTCGGTGCGCGGGTAACCGGCTTGCACGCCGGCCTCGACCATCGCCGCAAACAGCGGGTTATTGTTCGCCTTGGGGGTGGTCACGCTCACCGGGCCCTCGCCACCGTGCCAGTCGTTGGCGCCGATGTCGCGGGTTTCAGCCTTGCGAAAGTACGGCAGGCAGTCGAGGTAGGCCCAGTCTTCCAGGCCGGGTTGTTCGGCCCACTGGTCGAAGTCCATGGCGTTGCCGCGGATGTAGCACATGCCGTTGATCAGCGACGAGCCACCCAGGCCCTTGCCGCGGCCGCACTCCATGCGGCGGTTGTTCATGTGCGGCTCGGGGTCGGTTTCATACGCCCAGTTGTAGCGCCGGCCCTGCAGCGGAAAGGCCAGGGCGGCCGGCATCTGGGTGCGGAAGTCCAGGCGGTAGTCCGGGCCGCCAGCTTCGAGCAGCAGCACGGTCACGCCGGGGTCTTCGGTCAGGCGGGTGGCCAGGGTGTTACCGGCCGAGCCGGCGCCGACGATGATGTAGTCGAATTCTTTCATGGGGGCCTCCTGGCCCCCCCGCGGCAAGCTTCAAGCGCCAAGCGCGGAGGGGCGGGATCAACAAAATGGGCTGGGCACCGCAGTGCCACGTGCCGCGTGTGGCTTAGCGCTGGCGGCTCACGGCCACTTAGAACACCGACGCGTAGTTGCCCAGCTCGACCTGCACCGACTTGACCCGGGTGTACTGGGCCAGCGACAGGATGCCGTTCTCACGGCCCACGCCCGACTGCTTGTAGCCGCCCACCGGCATCTGCGCCGGCGACTCGCCCCAGGCGTTGATCCAGCAAATGCCAGCTTCGAGCTGGTGGATCACGCGGTGGGCGCGGGTGAGGTCTTGGGTGACGATGCCGGCGGCCAGGCCGAAGTCGGTGGCGTTGGCGCGGCGGATCACTTCCTCTTCGCTTTCGTAGCTGAGGATGCTCATCACCGGGCCGAAGATTTCTTCGCGCACGATGGTCATGGCGTCGGTGCAATCGGTGAACACCGTCGGCGGCACGTAGGCACCGTTGGCCAGGGCGCCGGTGGTCAGGCGCTCACCGCCGCACAGCAGGCGTGCGCCTTCTTCCTTGCCCTTGGCGATGTAGCCCAGCACGCTTTCCATGTGGGCGAAGCTCACCAGCGGGCCGAAGTTGGTGTTTTCGTCGGTGGGGTCGCCCACGCGGATGCGCTGCACGCGCTCGGCGATCTTCGCCTCGAAGGCGGCCTTCAGGGCGGCCGGCACGAACACTCGGGTGCCGTTGGTGCACACCTGCCCGGAACTGTAGAAGTTGGCCATCATGGCGATGTCGGCGGCCTTATCCAGGTCGGCGTCTTCGAAGATGATCAGCGGCGACTTGCCGCCCAGTTCCATGGTCACTTCCTTCAGGCTCGAGGCCGAGGCGCTGGCCATGACCTTCTTGCCGGTGTCGGTGCCGCCGGTGAAGGAGATTTTTTCGATCAGTGGGTGTTCGGTCAGCGCGGTGCCGAGGTCGCGGCCGCTGCCGGTGAGCACGTTGAACACGCCGTCGGGCAGGCCGGCCTGGGTGTAGATCTCGGCCAGCTTGAGGGTGGTCAGCGAGGTGACTTCGCTCGGCTTGAAGATCATCGCGTTGCCGGCGGCCAGGGCCGGGGCGGACTTCCACAGGGCGATCTGGATCGGGTAGTTCCAGGCGCCGATGCCGGCGGTGATGCCCAGCGGCTCGCGGCGGGTGTACACGAACGAGGTGTCGCGCAGGGGGATCTGCTCGCCTTCGATGGCCACCGCCAGGCCGGCGTAGTACTCCAGTACGTCGGCGCCGGTGACGATGTCGACATAACGGGTTTCGGAGTAGGCCTTGCCGGTGTCGAGGGTTTCGAGCTGGGCCAGTTCGTCGTTGCGTTCACGCAGGATGTCGACCGCCCGGCGCAGCACCCGCGAGCGTTCCATGGCGGTCATGCTGGCCCAGACCTTCTGGCCCTTTTCGGCGCTCTTGACCGCGCGCTCTACGTCGGCGGCGGTGGCGCGCTGCACCTTGGCCAGCACTTCACCGGTGGCCGGGTTGATGGCGTCGAAGGTCTCGCTGCCGCTGGCGTCGACGTAGCCGCCGTCGATGTAGAGTTTTTGCGTCTCGAAACGGGCCATGGGGGTCCTCGCAGGAACAATGGGTGATGGCATGGCGCACCCAGGCGCCGGGCCGATGAATTCAGTCTATTTTATTTAGATTGAACGTTCAATCAACAAAGACTAAGCTCTGCGACAATCTGCCACGCCAGGTGCCTTCACGGCCCGCCCCGTGGTGGACCGTAGCGCCCTGAGAGGCCCGCGCCAGAACCCTTGCCGTGTGCTTGGCAAGCGTTCAAGAGAAGACGGGCCCAGCCATGGCGCTGTGATCAACGGCCTGCTTTCTCCACTGCTCGCACTGCTGGGAGCCTGCGCTCAATGAGTTCCGCCCTGAACAAGACCTCCACCGAGAAGGTCCGGCTCAACCGCGAGGTGTTCTTCACCTCGGCCGCGTTGATCCTGCTGTTAACTGCCTTGCTGATCGCTGCACCCGACACCGCCGGCCACCTGCTGGGCCAGGCCCAGGCCTGGTTGTCGCGAAGTTTTGGCTGGTACTACATGCTGATGATCGGGGGCTATCTGGTCTTCGTGCTGGCGATCGCCTTTTCCGGGTACGGCAGGCTCAAGCTGGGTGGCCCGGACGACACCCCCGACTTCAGCTACGGCGCCTGGGCCGGCATGCTGTTTTCTTCCGGCATTGGTATTTCGCTGTTGTACTTCGGCGCTTCCGAGCCGCTGGATCACTACTTCAACCCGCCCGAGGGCACCCCGGCCAGCCTGCAATCGGCCCGTGAGGGCCTGCAGCTGACCTTCCTCCACTGGGGCCTGCACGGCTGGGCGATTTACGCCGTGGTGGGGCTGGCGGTGGGGTACTTCGCCTACCGCCATGGCCAGCCGCTGGCGCTGCGCTCGGCGCTGTACCCGCTGATGGGCGAGCGCTGGGTCAAGGGCGCGGCCGGCAACCTGGTGGATGTGTTCGGCATGTTCGTGACCCTGCTGGGCCTGGTGACCAACCTCGGCATCGGCGCGATGCAGGTGAGTTCGGGGCTGGAGTACCTGTTCGGCATGCCCCACAGCAACACCAACCTGCTGCTGGTGATCCTGGTGATGAGCACGGTGGCGACCATCGCCGCGGTGTCTGGGGTGGAGAACGGCATCCGCCGGCTGTCGAACCTGAACATCGTGCTGTTCAGCGGCCTGCTGCTGTTCGTGCTGTTCAACGGCCCAACCCTGCACCTGCTCAATGGCTTCGTGCAGAACATCGGCGACTACCTGAACGGCGTGGTGCTGAAAACCTTCGACCTCTACGTGTACCAGGCCGACCCCGCCAAGAGCGAGCGCTGGCTGGGCCTGTGGACGGTGTTCTACTGGGCCTGGTGGATTTCCTGGGGCCCGTTCGTGGGCATGTTCATCGCGCGGATTTCCCGCGGGCGCACGGTGCGCGAAGTGGTCGCCGGGGTGCTGTTGATCCCCCTGGGCTTCACCCTGGCCTGGCTGTCGATCTTCGGCAACACCGCGCTGGACCTGGTGATGAACCACGGCGCGGTGGCGCTGGGCAAAACCGCCTTGAGCGAGCCGTCGATGTCGATCTACCAACTGCTGGAGTTCTACCCAGCGGCGAAGATCGTGGTCGGCGTGGCGGTGTTCGTCGGCTTCGTGCTGTTCCTTACCCCGGCAGACTCCGGCGCGGTGATGATGGCCAACCTCTCGTGCAAGGGCGGCGAGGTCGACGAAGATGCGCCGCATTGGTTGCGTATCCTTTGGTCGGCGATCATCACCCTGGTCACCGTGGGGCTGTTGTTCGCCGGTAACTTCGAGGCCATGCAAACCATGGTGGTGCTGGCCGGGTTGCCGTTCTCGGTGGTGCTGGCGGTGTTTATCTGGGGCCTGTACAAGGCCATGAAGCACGACACCCAGGCCGAACAGGCCGCCCGCGAACTGGCCCAGGCGCAGTTGTTGCTGGAGCTGCGCGCGGCGGCGGGCCGGGAAGGGGTGGTGCGGCAGTCGGCTTGAGGGAGAGAAGCCCTGATTTTTTCAGGTGGTTTTACTGAGCGCATGATCTGGCTGGCCCTTCGCCCGGCACAGCCGGCCTCCCACCAGATTTGTGTAAGTACTTGATTTACGGGGCAACAAAGAACCCGTGGGAGGCCGGCTGTGCCGGGCGAGGGGCCCTTCAAGCCCCCCTGCGGCTCAACCACTCCTGCAATTCATCCTCCGCCTGCTCCAGCGCGGTGCGGTTGAGCAGTTTGCGCAGCAGCGCGATGTTCACCGCGCGGGCGCGCAGGTTGAAGGTGGGGCAGTCTTCGCCCAAGGGGTACACGCCGAGTTTTTCATACAACTGCTGCAGGCGGTTCTGCACACTGCGCAGCGAGAGGTTGTGGCGTTGGGCGATGGTACGGTCGGTCAGGCCCAGGGCGATGTCTTGCAGCACGGCGTATTCCACGTCGGTCAGGCCCAGCAGGCGGTCCTGGGCCTTTTGCTGCACGCCGCGGATTTCCCGGTCGATCACGCATTGCTGCTCGATGAACAAGCTGCGCAGGGCCAAGCGCAGGCGTTCTTCGGAGGCGGTTTTCAGCACGTAGCCGTAGGCCGCGCCTTGCGGCACGATCCGCGAGATGCCGCGCACATAGGCTTCATCGGCGTAGTTCGACCAGAACAGGATCGCCGTGTCGGGCCGTTCGCGCCACATTCCGCGGGCGGCTTCCACGCCGGTGCGGGCGGGCATTTGCAGGTCCATCACCACCGAGCCCACCGCGTGCTCATGGGCCAGGCGCTCGCCCATGCGGCCGTCTTCGGCCTCCAGCAGCCGCGAGCACTCCGGCAGCGCGGCCTCGATCACTTCCTTGAGAAATGCCCGGTGCACCGGGTCGTCTTCAACGATCAACACGTTCATGGCAGCGGTACCTCCTCGGCCGGCACGCTGGCCAGGGCATGCTGCGGCAGGCTGACGCTCACGCAGGTGCCGCGCCCGCCGCTGCCGGGCCCTAGCTCGAGCCGCGCGCCGAGCAGTTGCGCGCGGATGCGCATGTTGCCGATGCCGCCGGTTTCCCGCGCGCCGGCCTCGCCCAGGCCGACGCCGTCGTCGGTCACGCTCAGCGCCAATTGGCCGCCCTCGGCGCGGATGTCGATGCGGATAGCCCGTGGCCGGGCATGCTTGATGGCGTTGTTCACCGCCTCCTGGATGATCCGCAGCAGGGCGATCTGTTGCGCCTCGGCGAGGCGGTTGGCGGCGCCGCCGGAGTGGTCCTGCAGCTTGGTGCGGATGCGCAGGCCGCTGTTGTGCACGCTGCGCAGCAGTAGGTCTTCCAGGCCTTCTTCCAGGCCGAACAACTGCAGCACGGTGGGCTTGACCGCGTCGATGATGCCGCGCAGTTCCTGCATGCTCTCCTGCAGGCCGTCGCACACCGGCTGCAGGTCATCGCCGCTCAGGCTGCCTTGCTTGCGCAGCCGCGCCAGGCGCCGGTGCAGGCGGGTGAGGTCGGCGAGGGTCTGGTCGTGCAGGTCCATGCCGATGCGCTGGCGCTCGTTCTCGAGGGTGTCGGTCAAGCGCGAGGCGCCCAGGCGCAGGCCTTCTTCACGGGCGCGCAGGCGTTCCTCGGCCACCGCCAGCTTGGTCGCTTGTTCGGTCTGGCGCAGGGCATACAGGTAAGAGGCGAGCAGGTCAGCGATATGCTGGGTGTGGCGCACGTCATCGAGGGTGTAGAAGTGCGCGGCGTGCTTGGAGCAACTCAGCGCGCCGATGATCTCGCCGCGGGCGCGCAGCGGCACGTGCAGGCGGCTGCGCAGCTGGGCGTTGAAGATCGGCCGGTTGAACGCCTCGGGGAAGGCGAAGCGCGGGTCGTTCATCGCATCGCCGCTGAGCAGGAACGCCACCTCGCCCAGCAGCACCGCACGGATCGGGCTGTGCGCGGTGGGCATGCTCAGCTCGGCGAAGTCGCCCCAGGAGGTGTGCAGCCCGGTTTCGAACGCGTGCAGGTGCTGGCCGCCGTGCAGCAGCAGGCTCACGTCGAGGTGATCATGGGGCAGGATGAAGCACACCTCGCGGGAGATGGCCTCGATCATCGATTGGAAATCCAGCTGCCCAGCCAGGGCCCTGGAAATGCCAAGGAAGTGATGCAGCACATCCTCGGCCTGGATGCTCGGACGTTGCACGGTCGTACCCGCCTTTATTGTTGTGCTGAGCATAGCGCGAACCTTGGCCCCAGTGTGCGGCGCCAAGGCCCGCCGCGCTTGCGGGATCCCGCACAGTGCATGCGTGATTTGGCGGCAAGTCTGCGCCATTGGCCCAAGACGCCGCCCGGCGCCGGTAGCACACTCAGCCTCGAACGATGTACGTGCGGCCTGCCACTTGGCGCCGCCGGAGCCCCACAACAATAAAAAGGGATTGCTCATGAAAGGTCATTCGTTTCACCGCGCGTTGCTGTGCGCTGCCCTGTCGCTTTCGCCGCTGTTGGCCCAGGCCGACACCTCCGACAAAACCATTGCCCTGACCAACAACTACGCCGGCAACGCCTGGCGGCAGAACATGCTCGCCAGTTGGGATGCCACCGGCAAGCAGGCGGTCAAGGATGGCGTGGTGGCCCAGGTAGACGCCTTCACCACTGCTGAAAACCAAGCCACCGAACAGGCCGCGCAAATCCAGAACCTGATCCTCCAGGGCTACAACGCGATCGTCGTCAACGCGGCCTCGCCCACCGCGCTCAACGGCGCGATCAAGCAGGCCTGCGACGCCGGCATCGTGGTGGTGTCGTTCGATGGCGTGGTCAGCGAGCCGTGCGCGTACCGCATCTCGATGAACTTCAAGCAAAGCGGCGTCGAGCAGATGGACTACCTCGCCGAGCGCTTTCCCCAGGGCGCCAACGTGCTGGAAATCCGCGGCCTGGCCGGGGTGTCGGTGGATGAGCTGATCCACTCCGGGGTGGTTGCCGGGGCGCAGAAGCACCCTAATTTGAAGATCGTCGGCGCGGTCAACGGCAACTGGTCGCAAACCGCCGCGCAAAAGGCCGTGGCGGGGATCCTGCCAAGCCTGCCCAAGGTCGATGCGGTGGTCACCCAGGGCGACGACGGCTACGGCGCCGCCCAGGCGTTCAGCGCGGCTGGCCGGCCAACACCGGTGATCATCTTCGGCAACCGCGAAGAAGAACTCTCGTGGTGGAAGCAACAGCACGAGGCCAACGGCTACCAGAGTTTTTCCATCTCCAGCGCGCCGAGTATTTCCAGCCTGGCCTTCTGGGTGGCGCAGCAACTGCTCGACGGCAAGCAACTGCCCCATGACCTGGAATCCCCGGCGGCCACCGTCACCCAGGCCACCCTCGACGCCAGCCTCAAGGGCCTGGCCAAGGGCAGCATCGTCAGCCAGCCGGTGAGCGTCGACGACGTCGCCCGCCTCAAGCCCGCGACCACGGCCGCCAACTGACCGGGAGGGATGCCGATGGCCGTGGCCGCGCGCACCTTGTTGAGTTTTGAAGGCACGGGCAAAACCTTCGGCGCGGTGCGCGCGCTGGAAGGGGTCAGCCTGAGCTTCCACGCCGGCGAATGCCTGGGCCTGATCGGCCATAACGGCGCCGGTAAATCCACCCTGATGCAGGTGCTGGCCGGCACCCTGGCCGCCGACCAGGGCGCGCTGCTGATCGACGGCCACGACCTGCGCGCCCACTACAGCGTGCGCCTGGCCCGCGAGCATGGCATCCGCTGCGTGTTCCAGGAGCTGTCGTTGTGCCCCAACCTCAGCGTGGCCGAGAACACCCGGCTGATGTGCCCGGGCCTGGCCGGCTGGGGCTGGCGGGCCAAGGCGCGGCGGGCGATCGGCGAGCAGTTGGAGGCGATCTTCCCCGGCCATGGCATCCACCCGGACGACATCGTCGCCGACTTGCCAATCGGCCAGCGGCAGATGGTCGAGATTGCCCGTGCGTTTGTTTGCGCCGGCGAGCGCCTGGCGTTGGTCATCCTCGATGAACCCACCTCGTCGCTCGACGCCCGGGTGGCGGCGCAACTGCTGCGCTTTGTGCGGCGTTTCGTCGAAGGCGGCGGCAGCATCGTGTTGATCAGCCACATCCTCGGCGAGATGCTCGCCACCTGCGACCGCATCGCGGTGATGCGCGACGGCCAGGTGGTGCAGGTGCGTGCCGCCGCGGCGTTCACCCATGAGTCACTGGTGGAGTGCATGGGCCACGCGGCCAAGGCCGCCGAGGAGCAACGCACGTTCGTTTCGCGCCGGCACGGCGCACCGGTGGTCGATGCGCGGCCCAAGCGCCAGGCCGACGGCCAGTGCGTGCGCGCCTTCGCCGGGGAAATCGTCGGCCTGGCCGGGCTCGCCGGCCATGGCCAGAGCCAGTTGCTGCTGCAGGTGCTGCGCGAGCGCGTGCGTGGCGGCCAGGGCGTGGCGCTGGTGGCCGGTGACCGGCAAACCGATGGGGTATTCCCGCTGTGGTCGATCGCCGAAAACATCAGCGTTGGCTCCCTCGCGCAACTGCGCCGCCACGGCCTGATCGCCGCCGAGGCCGAGCACGCCTTGGCCGCCCAGTGGCAAACCCGCATGGGCATCCGCACCCCCAGCATGGCCGCGCCGATCCTCTCGCTCTCCGGTGGCAACCAGCAAAAAGCGCTGTTCGCCCGGGCGCTGGCCTCGGCCCATGAGCTGATCCTGATGGACGACCCCATGCGCGGGGTCGATGTGGGCACCAAGCGCGACGTGTACGCAATCATCGCCGCCGAGGCGGCCAAGGGCCGCACGTTCATCTGGTACACCACCGAGCTCGAAGAGCTGCAGTACTGCGACCACGTCTACGTGTTCCGCGACGGCCAGGCGGTGCTCGACCTGCCGCGCGGCGAGCTGACCGAGGAGCGCATCTTGCGCGGGTCTTTCCAGGAGCACAGTGCATGAACGCGAGTAACCCAATGCCGTTGATCGCCGCCACCCCCGCCGCCCCACGCGACCGCGCGCGGCTGCTGCGCAGCGCCTTGCCCGGGGTGTCGCTGGCGGTGCTGCTGGTGGGGATCTTCATCCTCCAGCCGCGGGCCATGAGCTACCTGGGCCTGAACCTGATGCTCAACCTCGCCGTGCCGATCGCCCTGGCGACCATGGCGCAGATGCTGATCATCACCGTGAACGACCTCGACCTGTCGCTGGGCAGCTTCATCAGCTTCGTCGCTTGCGTGGCCGCTACCGTACTGGGGCCGCACCCGTTTCTCGGCAGCCTGGCGCTGCTCGGCTGCATCGCCGTGTACGCCGCCCTCGGCGCGTTGATCCACGGCCGCAACCTGCCGGCGATCGTGGTCACCCTGGGGATGTCGTTCATCTGGATGGGCGGGGCGATCCTGCTGCTGCCCTCGCCGGGCGGCGCCGCGCCACAGTGGCTGCAGGGCCTGGTGCGAATCAAAACCCCACTGCTGCCGCTGGCGATTTTCGTCTGCATCGTGCTGGCGCTGGTGATGCACGCGTTCCTGGCCCGCTCCACCCTCGGGGTGATCCTCCGTGGCGCCGGCGGCAACCCCCAGGCCATCGGCCGGCGCGGCTGGTCGCTGCTGCGCATCAAGGCCGCGCTGTATGGCCTGGCCGGCACCTTCGGGGTGCTTTCGGGGTTGTTCCTGGTGGGCCTGACCACCTCGGCAGACGCCAACATCGCCCTGCGCTACACGTTGTTGTCGATTGCCGGGGTGATCCTCGGCGGCGGCGAGTTCGTCGGCGGCCGGGTGTCGCCGATTGGCGCGGTGCTGGGCGCGTTGACCTTAGTGCTGGCTGGCTCGTTGTTGTCGTTCCTGCGGATTTCCCCCGACTGGCAGATCGGCGCCCAGGGCGCGATCTTGATCGTGGTGCTGGCCCTGCGCGCCGGCGTCAACCGCCTGGAGGCCCGCCCATGAGTACCTTGCGCGTGAGCATGGCGGGCAAGCCGTGGCTGTGGTCGTTCATCGCCGCCGGGTTGATCTGGCTGGCGACCATCGCCTTCACCGGTGGCCAGGGCGGCGGCGGGTTGCTCTCCAGTGCCCTGAGTTTCTCGGCGTTCTTCGTGATCGTCGGCCTCGGGCAGATGTTCGTGATCAGCACCGGGCCGGGCAACATCGATTTGTCGATCCCGGCCAACATCGCCCTGTGTGGCGCCCTGGGCATGAAGCTGATGGGCGGCGACGCCGGGATGATCCTGCCCGCGGTGCTGGCGGTGTTGCTCGCCGGGGTGCTGATCGGTTGCGCCAACTATGGGTTGATCCGCGTGCTGAAAATCCCGCCGATCATCGCCACGCTGTCGGCCAGTTTCATCATTCAATCCCTGGCCATCGCCTACGGGCGCAGCGTGCGCATCCAGCCGCCGGCGCTGTTCTATGACTTCTGCACCGGGCGCCTGCTCGGCGTGCCGTACCTGGCCGTGGCGGTGGTGCTGCTGGCCGCCGCCATGGCCGTGGTGCTGGCGCGCACTCGCTACGGCCGCTGGGCCCTGGCGATCGGCCAGAACGCCCGTGCCGCGGAGCTGGCCGGCGGGCGGGTCGAGCGCGTGCGCTTTGCCACCTACGTGCTCAGCGCCACCTTTGCCGCGCTGTGCGGGGTGCTGCTGGCGGGCTTCTCCGGCGGCGCTTCGCTGGCCATGGGCGAGGAGTACCTGCTGGCCTCGATCGCTGTGGTGGTGATCGGCGGCACCTCGGTGGCCGGGGGCTTTTCCAACGTGCCGGGGCTATGGGGGGCGGCGCTGTTCCTCTACCTGCTGGTGAGCATGCTCAACACCTTCGGGGCCAGCGCCGGCATCCGTTTGATCTGCACCGGGGTGATCATCATCGCCGTGATTATTGCTGTGAGCGCACGCCAACAAGGGGGCCGCCAATGAATGCCGTGTTGTCCATGAGTGAACCGCGTTACGAGTATTGCGACCCGCGCTTCTATGAGCTGACCTTGCCCAACACCCAGCTCGAGCGCCTCTACGACCGCTGCCGCTGGGCCGAAGGCCCGGTGTGGTTCAACGACGGTGGCTACCTGCTGTTCAGCGACATCCCCAACCAGCGCATCCTGCGCTGGACCCCGGAACAGGGCGTATCGGTGTACCGCAGCGGCTCGAACTTCGCCAATGGCAACACCCGCGATCTACAAGGCCGGTTGGTCACTTGCGAACACGGCACCCGCCGGGTGACCCGCACCGAACCCGACGGCAGCCTGACGGTGATCGCCGACCAGTACCAGGGCCGCCGCCTCAACTCGCCCAACGACGTGGTGGTGCACCGCGACGGCTCGATCTGGTTCACCGACCCCACCTACGGGATCATGAGCGACTACGAAGGCAACCGCGCCGAGCCCGAACAACCCGGCCGCTACGTGTACCGGGTAGACCCGGCCAGCGGCGAGATCAACTGCGTGGCCGAAGACTTCGCGCAACCCAACGGCCTGGCGTTTTCCGCCTGCGGGCAGTGGCTGTACGTGGCCGACTCGGCCCGCTCCCACGACCCCAACGCCCCCCACCATATCCGCGCCCTGCGCGTGCTCGACGGCGGCCGCCTGGGTGAAAGCCGCGTGTTCGCCGAGATCGAACCAGGGATACCCGACGGCTTGCGGGTGGATGTGCGCGGCAACGTGTGGACCAGCGCCGGGGACGGCGTGCAATGCTTCGCAGCGGATGGCACGTTGCTGGGGAAGATACTGTTGCCGGAGAAGGTGGCGAACTTGACCTTTGGTGGGCCGCGCAGGAACCAGTTGTTTATTGCGGCGAATACGTCGGTGTATTTGATTCATTTGGCGGTGGAGGGGGGGCAGTGGCCTTAGATTGAGGGCCTATCGCCCGGCACAGCCGGCCTCCCACGGGTTCTGTGTTGTCCAGTAAATCAAGTACTTATACAAATCTGGTGGGAGGCCGGCTGTGCCGGGCGAAGGGCCCTCCAACCCACCACTCATACATGAATATGGTTATGAAAAATTCATATTTAATACCCGCAGGTTATTGAGCTAACGTACATCCCATCACCGCTCGACCGGGCTACCGGAGACGGCTCCTCACCACCACAAAGGAGTCGCCCCCATGCGCCTACCCTCTTTTTTGCGCCCCGCATTGCTGGCGGCGGCGCTGTTTTCTTCCGGGCTCAGCCACGCGGCCGAGGCCCAGCACATCAAGATCGGCATCAACGACAGCCCGCAGAACGCCGCCATCGAGCTGGCCGCGCAGTTGGCCAAGGCCAAGGGCATCGACGTGGAGGTGGTGTCGTTCTCCGACTGGAACACGCCTAACCTGGCGCTGGCCAATGGCGACATCGACCTGAACTACTTCCAGCACCAGCCGTTCCTGGAAAACGCCAACGCCCAGAATGGCTATGACTTGGTGCCGCTGGCCTACGGGGTGGAGAACAAGGTCGGGCTGTATTCGAAGAAAGTCACCGCCTTCGACCAGGTGAAAGACGGCGCCACCGTGGCGGTGGCCGATGACCCGGTCAACCAGGGCCGCGGCCTG
The DNA here is from genome assembly GCF_042958985.1 of Pseudomonas sp. NPDC007930. Lineage (NCBI taxonomy): Bacteria > Pseudomonadati > Pseudomonadota > Gammaproteobacteria > Pseudomonadales > Pseudomonadaceae > Pseudomonas > Pseudomonas sp. NPDC007930. The sequence continues at coordinate 138,954 of NZ_JBIBKC010000004.1, read as the reverse complement.
AACCTGTACCAGCGCGCCGGGCTGATTACCCTGCGTGACGGCGCCGGGCCCAAGGCCAGCCTGCAGGACGTGACCGCCAACCCACACCACTTGAAGTTCATCGAGCTGCCCGGCCCGCAGCTGGCGCGGGTGCTCGATGACGTGACCATCGCCCAGAGCTACCCCTCGCACATTCTCGCCGCCGGCACGGCGGACCCGGGCAGCGCGCTGCTGTTCAGCCAGGACGAGGCCACCGGGCACCTCTATGCGCTGCGTTTTGTGGTGGCGCGCAAGAACGTGAACAACCCGGCCATCAAAACCTTTATCGATATTTTCCAGAACGCCCCCGAAGTGCGCGCGGCCATCGAGAAGGCCTATGGCAACCCTAAACTTTACGCGCTGGCCTGGTTGCCGGCCCAGCAGGAGGCTACCCGATGAGCCAGGTGATTCCCCTGCGCAGCGCCGCTGCGCCGACCGTACAACCCCAGGCCAACAGCGCGCCGGTGCACATCGAAGTGCGCGGGGTGGGCAAAACCTACCTCGCCGGGCGCAAGGCCGTGACCGCCTTGAGCGGGGTCGACCTGACCATCCAGCGCGGTGAGATTTTCGGCATCATCGGCCGCAGCGGCGCCGGTAAGTCGAGTTTGATCCGCACCTTCAACCGCCTGGAGGATGTCAGCGAAGGCCAGGTGCTGATCGAAGGTGAAGACATCGGCACACTGCAGGCCAGTGGCTTGGTCAAGCTGCGCCGGCGCATCGGCATGATCTTCCAGCATTTCAACCTGCTGGCCTCGCAAACCGTGCTGGAGAACCTTGCGCTGCCGCTGCAGGCTGCCGGCGTGAGCCGGGCGATCATCGAGCAGCGCGCCCGCGAGCTGCTGGCCCTGGTGGGCCTGAAGGGCATGGAACAGGTGTACCCGTCGCGCTTGTCGGGCGGGCAAAAGCAGCGGGTGGGGATTGCCCGGGCGCTGATGCTCGAACCGAGCATCCTGCTCTGCGACGAGGCCACCAGCGCGCTGGACCCAGAAACCACCCAGCAGATTCTCGCGCTGCTCAAGCAGATCAACCGCAAGCTGGGCCTGACCATCGTGCTGATCACCCACGAGATGGCGGTGGTGCGCCAGGTGTGCGATCGGGTCGCGGTGCTCGAGCGCGGCCGGGTGGTGGAGCAGGGGCCGGTGTGGCAGATTTTCGGCCAGCCCCAGGCCGATGCCACCCGCGCGCTGTTGGCGCCGCTGGCCACCCAGGTGCCCGAAGACCTCGAAGCCCGCCTGGCCACCGGCAATGGCCAGCGCGCGGTGCTGGAGCTGACCTTCGACGGGCAGACCGCCGCCGAGCCGGACCTGGCGGCGATTGCCCAGCACCTGGGCCGCGACATCGAGCTGCTGCACGGCGCCATTGAGCGCATCCAGGGCCATGCCCAGGGCCGGCTGCTGCTGGCGGTGCGCGCGGCGCCGGCCAAGCTGGAGCAGTTTTTGGGCTTGAGCGGGGTGTTCAGCGCGGCGAAGGTCGTGGGCCATGTCTGAGTTCATGTTCAAGGCGCTGTGCAAGGCGTTGCTCGACACCTTGACGATGGTCAGTGTGTCGGCGGCGATCGTCTGGTTCGCCGGCATCGCCTTGGGCATGGTGCTGGTGACCACCGCGCGGGGGGCGATCTTCAGCGCGCCGGCGCTGAACCGGGTGCTGGGTGGGTTGGTCAATGGCTTCCGCGCCACGCCGTTCATCATCCTGCTGGTGGCGTTGATCCCACTCACGCGGGTGCTGGTGGGCACCACCATCGGGGTGTGGGCGGCGGTGGTGCCGATCACCCTCAGCGCCACGCCGTTCTTCGCGCGGGTGGCGGAGGTGAGCTTGCGCGAGGTTAGCCACGGGGTGATCGAAGCGGCCCAGGCGCTGGGCTGCGAGCGCCGGCACATTCTGTTCAAGGTTTTGTTGCCCGAAGCTCTGCCGGGGATCATCGGCGGCTTCACCCTGACGGTGGTGGCGATGATCGGCGCCTCGGCCATGGCCGGCGCGATCGGTGCCGGTGGCCTGGGCGACCTGGCGATCCGCTACGGCTACCAGCGCTATGACACGGTGGTGATGGCCTGGGTGATCGCCATTCTGATTGTGCTGGTGTGCGGCATTCAGTGGGTGGGCGACCGCTATGTGCGGCGGTTGCGCAGCCGCTGAGGGTGCTTAGGGCCCTTCGCCCGGCACAGCCGGCCTCCCACCAGATGTGTATTGTCCCGGAAATCAAGGATCACACACATCTGGTGGGAGGCCGGCTGTGCCGGGCGATGGGCCCTGAAGCCCATGCATGAAACCAGCAGAGCTCACAGATTGATCCCCTCTATGAAGCCCTGAAATGGCTCAAGTGAACAGCACTACGCCTATGCCGGGCGAGGCACCATCAGCCGCTTGAACAACACCTCCACCGCGACCCCCGGCATCGGCACCTCCACACTCACCCGCACCTCCCGGGGCAGCGCGGCCATCAGCGCCGCCAGCGGCAGCTCGCCTTCCCCGGGCGGCAAGCGCCCCTGGCGCGCTTCCTGGATGATCAACGCCTCCGGCGGTGCCTGCAGCGGCGCGTCGCACAGTTGTACGTCCTTCAACCAGGCCGGGTTCAGCGCCGCCAGTTGCGCCGGAGTATTGCCCGCGCGGAACAGGTGCAGGGCATCCACCAGCAAGCCGCCATTGCCGTGCCCGGCGGCCTCGAGCACCGCCACCGCCTGTTGCAGGTTGCCGACCACGCGCCAGCGCATGAACTCCAGATTCACCCGGATGCCATAGCCCTCGGCGCGCTCGCAGAGGGCGGCGAAGTTCGCTGCCAGGCGCTGCGCTTCGGGGTCGTCGCCGCTCACCGTGAGGCTCGCCGCGCCAAGCTGGGCGCCGGTCTCGAGCATGGCGTCGAAGGCCGCCACGTTCACCTGCGGGGTCAGCTCGATGAACTCGATGTCGTTCACCGCCACCGGGTACTCCACCAGCGCCTGCTGCAGGGCCAGCAGCTCAGGGCTGCCGGGCCGCAGCGGGTAGGCGATGCCGCCGGCGCTGGCCGGGTGCAGGCGCAGGCCAACGTGGCTGAAGCCGGCCCGCCCGGCCTGGCGCACCAGCTCGGCCGGGGCCAGCGCCAGGGCGCTGAGGTGGGCGATGCCGAGGCCGCTCAATAGGTGGCCCTCCCGCCGCTGAGGTCGAACACGAAGCCGGTGGTGAAGCTGCACTCGGGCCCGGCGATCCAGGTCACCATGTTGGCGATTTCCTCGATCTGCAAAAACCGCCCCATGGGGATTTTCGCCTTGCTGGCGGTGATGTGCTCTGGGGTCATCTCGGCCATCAGCGCGGTTTCGGCCATGGCAGGGGCCACGCAGTTGAGCAGCACGCCGTCCTGGGCCAGCTCCTTGGCCGCCGCCTTGGTGAAGGCGATCACCCCGGCCTTGGCCGCCGAGTAGGCCGAGATGTACTGCACGCCATCCTTGCCGGCCATCGACGCCACGTTGACGATGCGCCCGTAGCCGTGTTCGCGCATGTGCGGGATCACCGTGCGGCAGCCGTAGAACACGCCGTTCAGGTCTACCGCCAGCACTTGGTCCCAGGCCTCGGGCGGGTACTCCCAGCAGGGGATCACCGGGCCGTTGATGCCGGCGTTGTTGACCAGGATATGCACCTGGCCCAGTTGCTCCACCGCCTCTTTGAAGGCGGCTTGTACCGAGGCCAGCGAGGCGACGTTCACCGCCTGGCGCAGCACCGGTTCGAAGCCGGCGTCGGCGGCCCAGCTGTCTACGGCCAGGTCCCAGATCACGATACGGGCGCCGGCCGCGTGCAGGCGCTTGGCGATGCCCAGGCCGATGCCGCGCATGCCGCCGGTGACGATGGCCGTTTGGCCTTGCAGGTAGAGGCTCATGGGGGCTCCTTGGTCAGGGGGTAGTGATGGAAGGCAGGCGCGTGAGGTCACGCACCATGAACAGGTAGCACAGCGCGCCGAGCACGGTGATCGAGGCCACGAAGGCCAGCGCCCAGACGAACGACCCGGTGGCCGAGACGATCAGCCCGATGGTCAGTGGGGTGACGATGCCGGCGGCGTTGGCGAACAGGTTGAACACCCCGCCGGAGAGGCCCAGCAGGCCTTTGGGGGCGATGTCGGAGACGATCATCCAGGCCAGCGCCGACATCCCTTGGGCGAAGTACGCCACGCAGAGGATGGCGATCACCAGCGCGTCGGATTCCACATAGTTGGCCAGCACGATCACCGAGGCGGTGAGCAGCCCGGCGATCACCGGCAGCTTGCGCGCCACGTTCAGCGAGTAACCGCGGCGCAGCAGGGTGTCGGACAACCAGCCGCCGGCCAGGGTGCCGAGCGAGGCGGCGATGAACGGCAGCACCGCGACCCAGCCGACCTTCAGCCACGGCATGTGCCGCTCGGTCACCAGGTAGGTCGGGAACCAGGTGAGGAAGAACACGTTGGTCGAGTTGCAGGCGAACTGCCCCAGGCAGATGCCGAGCATGTTGCGGTGTTTGAGCAGCGCCGGGATCTGCGACCAGGCAAAGCGCGTGGCTTGCTGGCCGCCATCGACCACGCCGCCACCGGCCTTGATGTAGTCCAACTCCGCCGCGTTGGCGGTTTTCGACTGGTGCGGCTCATGGTACTTGCGCCACCACAGCAGGCCGTAGAGCACGCCGACCGCGCCCACCGCCAGCAGCAATACGCGCCAGCCGTAGGCGTGCAGCACCCAGAACAACAGCGGCGAGAGAAACGCCAGGCCGACGTATTCGGCGAAGGTGTAGATGCCGGTGGCGCGGGCGCGCTCGCTCTGCGGGAACCAGGTGGCGACCACCCGGCTGTTGGTCGGGAAGCACGGCGCCTCGGCCGCGCCCACCAGCAGGCGCAGCCCCAGCAGCGAGGCAAAGCCCTGGGCCAGGCCCTGCAGGCCGGTGAACAGCGACCACAGGGTGAGCGCCAGCCAGTAGGTGAGCTTGGTGCCGAGGCGGTCGATGAGGATGCCGCCGGGGATCTGCGAAGCGGCGTAGGTCCAGGAGAAGGCCGAGAAAATCAGCCCCATCATCGCCGCGTTTAGCCCCAGGTCGGCGCTGATCGCCGGCGCGGCGATGCCCATCACGCTGCGGTCGAGGTAGTTGATCATGGTCCCGCCAGACACCAGCGCCAGGATCATGAAGCGCGTGCGGGTGCGGCGGGCGTGGCTAGCGGGGGTGCTGAGCACCCGGGAAGGCGTAGTCATGGCAAAGCCTCTTGTTGTTATGGGTGTGGCGCTGAATCAACGGCCGGTAAAACCGAACAACTGGCGCGGGGTGTGCCACATCACTTGCTGGCGCACCGCGGCATCCGGCATCAAGCGTTCGGCCAGCTTGAGCAGCGGGCCGTAGTCGACCCGCGACGGCTCGCGGATGAACGGCCAGTCCGAGCCCCACAGGCAGGCCTGCGCGCCGAACGCCTCGAGCAGCGCCTGCACGTAGGGGCCGGCCTGGGCCTCGAGGTGGTCGAGGGCGGCGAACTTCTGCATACCCGAGAGCTTGACGCTGGCGCGGCCGCTGGCGGCCAGCCCGAGCAGCGCCTGAAAGCCCGGCTGGGCCAGGCCGCCGGCCAGCGCCGGGCGGCCGCAGTGGTCGATCAACAGCCGCGCGCGGGTGCGCTGCAGCAGCCACTGCAGCTCGGTCAACTGGTCGCCCTGCACTTGGATCTGCGCGAACAGCCCCAGCTCGGCCAGGCGCCCGAACAGCGGCTCGGCGTCGTTCATCACCGCCACCCCTTCGAGCGCCGGGTTGAAGGCAACGCCCACCACGCCCTGGGCCTGCAGCGCCGCCAGGGCGTCGAGGCCGGTGTTGTGCTCGACCACCGCGATGCCCTTGAAGCGCCCGGCGCCGCTGGCCAGGGCGTGCAGCAGGCAGCGGTTGTCGGTGCGGTAGCCGCTGGTGGGGCCCACCAGCAAGGCGTGCTTCACGCCGTAGGCGTCGAGCACCCGTTCGAACTGCGCCTGCGGGGCGACTTCCTGGCCGCTGGGGGCGTATACGGTGCCGTCCCGGTAAGGGAAGTTCAGCGGGTCGAACAGGTGGTTATGGCAATCGATCTTGGGCTCGTCGAAGATGCTCATGGGGCAGGCCTTTGGGCTTTGTTATTGTGTGCCAGCGGTGTTCTGGTGATCTGCCCTTACCCTACAACCGCCAACGCGAATGCGCTCATAGCCAGATGGCGAAAACGATAACCAAGGGTTAAGGCCTACCATGACGACCCCCGAATCCGCCCAGTGGGTGTTCAAGCTGCGGCACATGGAAGTGTTCCGCGCGGTGATGCTCACCGGCTCGGTGAGCGCCGCGGCCAAGCTGCTGTACGTGTCGCAGCCGGCGGTGAGCAAGCTGCTGGCGTATGTTGAAAGCCGCCTGGGCTACCGGCTGTTCGAGCGCATCAACAACCGCCTGGTGCCCACCGCCGAGGCTCACACCCTGTACCGTGAAGTGGAACGGGTGTACCTGGCGGCGCAGGCAGTGAACGAATGCGCCCAGGCCCTGGCCACCCACCCCAGCCGGCAACTGCGGGTGTGCTGCAGCGCCTCGCTGGCCACGGTGTTGATCCCCTTCGCCCTGGCGCGGCTCAAGCGCGACCTGCCGGGGCTGAACATCCAGTGGCAAACCACCTTGATCAGCGACATGCCCGGGCAGATTCTCGGGCGCAAGGTCGACCTGGCGGTGGCCGCCTTGCCGGTGCACCACGACCACCTGCATTCGTTGCCGTTCATGCGCGGGCGGATGGTCTGCGTGCTGCCGCCGGGGCACCCCTGGGCCAGCCGGCCGGTACTGGCGCTGCACGAGCTGGCCGCTGAGCCGCTGTTGCTGTTTCGCAGCGACATGCCCTTTGGCCGGCTGCTGGCCAGCCACTTCGAGCGGCGCGAGCTGCCGTTCAGCACCGTGCTGGATTTCACCAACGCGGTAGAGGCGGTGGCGCTGGTCAAGCAGGGCATGGGCATCAGCATCATCGACGAGTTCGTCGCCCAGGATTGCGGCCTGGTGGTGGTGCCGCTGGCCGAGGAGATTCACTTCGACATCAGCTTCGTCTACTCGCGCTTCGAACCGCTGCCCGAGGTGGCGGTGCAGATGATGCGCGTGCTGTACACCGAGGCGCAGCGGCTGGGCCGGGTGATCGAGGGCTTCGAGTTGCCGCCCGGTTAGGCGGCGTTACACTGGGCGCACTTTTGCCGCCGGGTTCTGAACGATGAAAACCACCCTCGATGAAATGCAGGCCTTCGTGGCGGTGGTCGAAACCGGCTCGATCACCGCCGCCGCCGAGCGCATCGGCCTGACCATCTCCGCCACCAGCCGGACCCTCGCCCGGCTCGAGGACAAACTCGCCACCACCTTGCTGCGGCGCACCACCCGGCGCCTGGAACTGACCGAAGAGGGCGCGGCGTTTCTCGCCAGCGCCCAGGGCATCCTGGCGGCGGTGGGCCAGGCCGAGGAACAGATGGCCGCGCGCCGGCTGCGCCCGGTCGGCCGCCTGCGGGTGGATGCCGCCACGCCGTTCATGCTGCACGTGCTGGTGCCGCTGGCCGAGAGCTTTCGCCAGCAATACCCCGAGGTGCAACTGGAGCTGCACTCCAACGAGGGCATCGTCGATTTGATCGAGCAACGCACCGACGTGGCGTTTCGCATCGGCGCGCTGAAAGACTCGACCCTGCACGCCCGGCCCTTGGGCAGCAGCCGCATCCGCCTGCTGGCCAGCCCCGCCTACCTGGCCCACCACGGCACCCCGGCCGATGCCGCGGCGCTGGCCGGGCATTCGTTGCTGGGCTTCAGCCAGCCAGAGTCACTCAACCAGTGGCCCCTGCGCGGCGCCGACGGCACGCCGCTGCACATCACCCCAAGCGTGGCCTCCTCGAGCGGCGAAACCCTGCGCCACCTCGCCCTGGCCGGCAACGGCATCGTCTGCCTGTCGGACTTCATGACCGCCGCCGACCGCGAAGCCGGGCAATTGCTGGAGGTGTTGGCGGAGCAGGTGCTGGAGGTGCGCCAGCCGATCAGCGCGGTGTATTACCGCAACACCGCGCTGGCGGCGCGGATTTTGTGTTTTGTCGACCATGTGGTGGCGCGCTGGCGGGGTGGGTGGTGAGGGGCCATACATCGATTGCAACGCATTGGGGGTTGCTGGCCAGCAAATTGTTTATACAATGTATCTACTTAATGCGTGGGCCGAGAGGTGTGCCATGGATGTGAAAATTCAGCAGTGGGGCAACAGCGCAGCGATTCGTGTGCCTGCTGCGCTGCTAAGGCAAATGGGTTTGGCGCTGGGGGATGTGCTTCAGGTAGTCACTGCTTCAGCGGAGGAGCTGACGCTGCGCCCGGCCAGGCCGAAGCCCCATTACAGCCTGGCTGAGTTAATGGCCCAATGCGATTTGAACGCGGCTGAACCCGCTGAGTTGGCCCATTGGAATGCAATCAAGCCGGTAGGGCGTGAAGCGTGAAACGAGCCAAGTTTGCCCGCGGAGATATTGTTCGGGTCAACCTGAACCCCACGGAGGGGCGTGAGCAGCAAGGAGACTTCCGCCCAGCATTGGTGCTGACTCCGGCGGCCTATAACGCTACAGGCCTTGCTGTGGTAGCGCCCATTACACAGGGCGGTGACCACGCGCGTTATGCAGGCTTCGCGGTGCCTTTGTGTGGTGGCGGTACGCAAACCCAAGGCGTTGTTCTGTGTAACCAGATTCGCTCATTGGACCTTGAGGCCCGCAAGGCCAAACGCGTCGAGGCTGTGCCTGAGGTCGTCATCGAAGATGCTCTTGCTCGGGTTCAGGCATTGTTTGAGTAGGGCGGGTGGTGACGGCTGGTGAATAAGTTGAGGGCCCTTCGCCCGGCACAGCCGGAGTGCCGGACCACGGCCTCCCACGGGCTCTGTGTTGCCTTGTAAATCAAGCACTAACACAAATCTGGTGGGAGGCCGGCTGTGCCGGGCGATAGGCCCTAAGAGAATGCACCCATAGGTTGGTTATAACCCTAGTCCCAATCGATCATTCAGCGCGCTAGCGCGCCCCTCTATGTTGGCCCCCACAGTGCGTTTCACCACCTGGGAGCCTGCATGACCAGCCCGATCTTCCGCCTGCGCGGGGTGAGCAAAGCCTTCACCCGCCAGGGCACCACCGTTATGGCCCTCGACGGCATCGACCTGAGCGTGCCGCGCGGGGCGTTCGTCGGGGTGGTGGGCACCTCCGGTGCCGGCAAAAGCACCTTGCTGCGCCTGCTCAACCTGCTCGACACCCCCAGCGCCGGGGTCATCGAGTTCAACGGCCAGGACCTCGCCCAACTGAACGCTGCCGAGCAGCGCGGTTACCTCTCCCACGTGGCGACCATCTTTCAGCACTTCAACCTGTTCCACGCGCAAACCGTGCTGGAAAACGTCACCTTCCCGCTGGCAATCCGTGGCGTGGCCAAGGCCGAGCGCCTGCGCCGGGGCCGCGAGCTGATCGCGCGGGTTGGCCTGGAGGGCCGTGAAGGCCACTACCCCTCGCAGTTGTCGGGTGGGCAGAAGCAGCGCGTGGGCATCGCCCGGGCGCTGATCACCGGCCCCCAGGTGCTGCTCTGCGACGAAGCCACCAGCGCGCTGGACAGCCAGACCACGCGGATGATCCTCGACCTGCTGATCGAACTGAAGCACGCCTACGGCTTCACCGTGGTGCTGATCACCCACGCCTGGGAGGTGGTGCGCCACGCCTGCGATACCGCGGTGCTGATCGAGCACGGGCGCATCGTCGAGGCCGGCAGCCTGCGCGAGGTGATCCAGCGCGACCAGTCGGTGCTCAAGGACCACCTGCTGCCGCTGGAGGCCAATGCCGCCTGGCAGCACGGCCCCGACACCCTCGACCTGATCTTCGAACACCCTGAGCAGCAGGCTGGCCTGCTGGCGGCGGTGGGCAATGCATTGGGCATGGACTACGCAGTGCTCTGCGGCCAGGTCGCCCACCTTGGCCAGCAGCCGATCGCGCGCTTTCGGGTGCGCTTCCAGCCGCGCCAGGGCGGCGCCCGGGTCGACCTGCCGCAGGTGCGCGAGCACCTCGCCGCGGCGATGCTCGCCGCCGGCGCCTGAACCGATTTCTGGAGTTGCCTGAATGAACACACTGCCGTGGCAAGACTACCTGCCGGACTTCTGGGCCGCGCTGGGGCAAACCCTGTACATGGTCGCCATCGCCGGCCCGTGCATCATCCTGCTGGGGCTCACCGTGGGCACCACGCTGTACCTCAGCGCGCCGCAGTCGGTCGCGCCACGCCCGGCGCTGTACTACGCGCTCACCACGCTGGTCAACGTGGGGCGTTCGATTCCGTTTCTGATCCTCATCGTGTTGTTGATCCCAGTCACCCGCGCGGCGGTGGGCACCACCCTCGGCCCGATCGCCGCCATCGTGCCGCTGGTGCTGGGCTTCAGCCCGTTCTTCTCGCGGCTGGTGGAAGCGGCGCTGCGCGAGCTCGACCAAGGCCGCATCGATGCCGCCCGGGCGATGGGCGTGACGCGCGTTCAGTTGATCTTCCGCGTGCTGCTGCCGGAGTCGTTCTCCGGCCTGCTCAACGCCATCACCATCGTGCTGGTGGGCACCGTCGAGGGCACCGCGGTGGCCGGCGCGGTGGGTGCCGGCGGGGTGGGGGACTTTGCCATCGAGTTCGGCTACCAGCGCTTTTACAGCGAGCTGATGTTCATCTCGGTGCTGGCGATGGTGATCATCGTACAAACCCTGCAGCTCAGCGGCGATGCCTGGGTGCGCGCGCGCCGGCACAAACGTTGACCGGTTTTTTCGACCTACACAAGGAAACACTGCAATGGGCAATACCCCCGGTAAACGCTTGATCAAAGGCTGGCTGGCCCTGCTCGCGGTGGCGCTGTTGCCCACCGCCCAGGCCGCCGAAGTGCCCAGCACGCCGTTGAAGGTCTACGCCACCGCCTCGCCTCAGGGCGACATCATCAAGTACGTGCAGAAGCTTGCCGCCGCCGATGGCAGCGGCCTCAAGCTGGCGCTGACCACCAGTGGCGGCAGCGGCGCGCTGGATTCCTACGAACTGCTGGCCAACGGCGACACCGACGTGGTGTTCACCGGCCACCAGCCCTATGTGAATGCCTGGAAGGCCGCCCACCCGAAACTGAACAACTTCGACGGCAAGGCCACGGTGCTGGTCAACGCCTTCGGCCTGTATTCGGTGAAGTACAAAACCCCGCAGGCGCTGCCCGACGGCGCGAAGATCCTGGTGCCCAACGAGCAGACCAACCTGCCGCGGGCGCTGTTCATCCTCCAGGACCTGGGCCTGATCAGCCTCAACGTGGCGCACCTGGATGACTCCCCAGCGGCCATTGCCGTGAGCGAAAAATCCATCGTCGCCAACCCCCGCCACCTGCAGTTGATCCCCACCGACACGGTGCTGCGCGCCAAAGCCCTGCCTGACGCCGACGCCAGCTTCATCAACGGCGACGTGGCGCTCTCCAACGGCGTCGACCCCGCCCAGGCGCTGGTGCGCGAGCACAGCACCGCCAACCCCTACGCCAACCTGATCTACGCCCGCAACGAACAGCTGCAAGACCCGCGCGTGGCGCTGCTGGCCGAGTACCTCACCGGGGCCAAGGTGAAGGCGTTTATCGACGAGCATTACCGGGGGTTTGTGATTGCTGACCAGAAGCTGTTGCGGTGAGGGTATTGGCCTGACTGGCCCATCGCCCGGCACAGCGGCTATGCCGGGCGATGGGCCAGTCAGGTCATGCGCTCGGTAAAACCACCTAAAAAATCAGGGCTTTTTATCCTCAATCAGCGCTTTGATTGCTTAAGTGAACAGCATTAGGGCTGTGCCGGGCGATGAGCCCTTAGGGTCACCCCAGGGCCGGCGGCTACAACAACGACATCGTCCCCACCCCATCCACCAGCCTGTAGCCCATGGCCCGATAGCCCGCCTTGCGTTTTTCCCACATTCGCAACAGCGCGACATTGCCCTCGTCCACGAAGTCGACCACCTGCACGTCGGCCTTGGCGGCGTGCGCCCGATGCAAGCGGCCAGCGTATTGCTGAAGGATGCCCCGCCAGGAAATGGGCATGGCCAGCACCAGCGTATCCAGCGGCGGATGGTCGAAGCCTTCGCCAATCAATGTGCCGGTGGCCAGCAGCACCCGGGGCGCTTTTGCATCCAGGGCCTCCAACGTGCTGATCAGTGTTGCCCGTTGCTTCTTGGGCATGCGCCCGTGGAGGGTGAAGAGGTTGGCAACGTGTGCGTTTAGCGCGGCGTCCAGCGCTTCGACATGTTCTGTGCGCTGGGTGAGGACCAGCACCTTCCTGCCTTGGCTATAAGCACGCACCACTGTGGTCACGATGGTTGAGGTCCGCGCCGAGTCTGCTGCCAGTTGCCGGAAGATGTCCTGGATCCCCGCCCCCTCAGGTGCGTGTATTGGGCCGGGTAGTACACGGGGGATCACCGACAAGTCGTGCGGTGCGCTCTCTGGCCGCGCAGCGGTGTGGCGGATGGGGCCGCACTGCATGAAGATGATCGGTTGCTGCCCATCACGGCGTACCGGGGTGGCGGTAAGACCTATCACATAGCGGGCCGGTGCACTACGCAGCAGGGCTTCGAACGACACCGCCGAGAGGTGGTGGCACTCGTCGACGATGATCTGCCCATAGCCTTTGAGCAGGTCGCTGATCTCGCCTTTTCGTGTCAGCGATTGCATCACGGCGATGTCGATCTGGCCGGTGAGCTTGGGTTTGCCGCCGCCCAAGGTACCGACCACTTCTTTACCGGCACCGAGAAATGCCTGCAGGCGCTCCTGCCACTGCCTGAGCAGTTCAGTCCTGTGTACCAGGACGAGCGTGTTAACGCCGCGCCTGGCGATGAGCGCGGCGGCACTGACGGTTTTACCGAAGGCGGTAGGGGCACAGAGGATGCCGTTGTCGTGAGCGTACAAGGCGTTGACAGCCGCCTCTTGGTCCGCGCGCAGGGTGCCCATGAATTCGACCCTGAGTGGGCTACCCGAGAAGCGTTCATCCTGGATCGACGGGGTGATCTGATGGGTTTCAAGCAAACGCTGCACGGCATCCCAGCAGCCCCGCGGCAAGGCGATGTGCAGCGGGAAATTCTGCGCACAACCGATCACCCTTGGCTTGTTCCACACCGACAGGCGCATGGCCTGGGCCTTGTAGAAGTCTGGATTCTGAAAGGCTGCGAGGCGGATCAGTTGATTGGCCAGTGGTTGAGGCAGCTGTGCTTTTTCGAAGTAGATGAGGTTCGCCAAGGTGATGTTCAGCACTGTCGGCAGTGGACCCATGAGCTTTTGCGCTGACGGCGGTTGATCCTTCCATGGCTCGGCGTTGGTTTCGTCGTCCTCTACGTAGGCGACTGCCACTGGGTCCCGGTTACCGATGGCCTGGGTGATGACTGCCTGGATGTTTTCGGGTGCCATCCGCTTCAGAGAAGCGAGAAAAGCCCACTGATCGGGGTGGGGCGTTAGCGACTCGTCGACGAATACGCTTCGATGAAGAGCCCTGGCGCGCTTTTGCAGCGGCAATGCGATCAGGTTACCGAAGCCGCCCCTAGGCAGGGTGTCCTGGTTGGGAAACAGCCTGTCGTAGGAGCTAAACGCCAATTGCCGGGTACGCTCACAGGCGTGGCTAATGATGGCCGCGCCCAGCCGGCGGGCGTCGCTGGCCGCGACCTTGTTTTCAAAAAACACCCAGGCATGTGCGCCGTTGCCAGAGCGTGAGATTTCAAGCGCCACGGGCACGCCGAGCACCTGGCAGGACTGCACGAATGCTCGTGCATCATCGCGCCACTCTGCCTCATCGAAATCCGCCGCGAGAAAGTGGCAAGTGTCATCTGCCAAGAGTGGATACACCCCCACCACCGCAGCACCCGCCAAGTGGCGATAAATGACTTCATCAGTCACCGGGAGCAATTGGCGCTGGTTGCATTCACTGCATTTGATGCGCGGTTTCTCGCAGACGCCGGGGCGCCATTCGTTCGCGCACGCCGGGGCATAGCCCGCCTTGCCGCTCTTGCCTTCCCAACGCAGGGGGTAAACATCGCTACGGCCTTTGAAGAGTTTGCGAAACAGGGCGATCTTGCTTTGGGTGCCGAGGGCGGGCTGTTCTGCTGGCGCGAGCGGTATCAGCTCAGGTTTGGCAGGCGGGCGCCAGTCGATGCCGTGAGCCTCGAGCAAAGCGACCAAGCGGGCGTTTTCGGCTTTTAGCTTCGCTAGTAGAGAGGTATCTGTCACCGTGGATAAGCCTGGTTGGGCGTGTATTGGGGCTAGGTAAGTGTAGTTGCTACCGGCCCTTCGCCCGGCACAGCCGTAATGCTGTTCACTTAAGCCATTTGGAATGATTGTAGGAGCCGCTGGTCCCTCCGGTATCCTGGCTTGCGCGCGCGGGGGGGGCCGACGCGGCGGTGCGAAAAATGAATTGGAATACCCGCAACACCGCGTGTTTATGAGGTATTTCAACGGCATCGTGAGGGCGTGATGAAGTACGCCCTCGCGCGCAAGCCGGGATGCCGGACCAGCGGCTCCTACAGTGTCCTTTTTTGCTTAAGCGAACAGCCTCACGGCCGTGCCGGGCAAAGTGCTCTGAAGCACGGGTTGCGGCGCATAAAAAAACACCCCATGGGCGGGCGCCTCATGGGGTGTTTTTTAGTGCTGGGCCGTGGCCGCCGGGATCAATCCCAGCTCAGCGCGCCACCGGTCTGGTACTCGATCACGCGGGTTTCGAAGAAGTTTTTCTCTTTCTTCAAGTCCATGATCTCGCTCATCCACGGGAACGGGTTGTTGGTGCCAGGGTACTCTTCTTTCAGGCCGATCTGGGTCAGGCGGCGGTTGGCGATGAACTTGAGGTAGTCCTCCATCATCGCCGCGTTCATGCCCAGTACGCCGCGCGGCATGGTGTCGCGGGCGTATTCGATTTCCAGCTGGGTGCCCTGCAGGATCATCTGCGTGGCTTCTTCCTTCATCTCGGCATCCCACAGGTGCGGGTTTTCGATCTTGATCTGGTTGATCACGTCGATGCCGAAGTTCAGGTGCATGGATTCGTCGCGCAGGATGTACTGGAACTGCTCGGCGACGCCGGTCATCTTGTTGCGGCGGCCCATCGAGAGGATCTGGGTGAAGCCGCAGTAGAAGAACACGCCTTCGAGCACGCAGTAGTAGGCGATCAGGTTGCGCAGCAGTTCTTTGTCGGTTTCCGGGGTGCCGGTGTCGAACTCGGGGTCGGAAATCGCGCGGGTGTACTTCAGGCCCCAAGCGGCTTTTTTCGCGACCGACGGGATCTCGTGGTACATGTTGAAGATCTCGCCTTCATCCATGCCCAGCGACTCGATGCAGTACTGGTAGGCGTGGGTGTGGATCGCCTCTTCGAAGGCCTGGCGCAGGATGTACTGGCGGCACTCCGGGTTGGTGATCAGGCGGTACACGGCCAGGGCCAGGTTGTTCGCCACCAGCGAGTCGGCGGTGGAGAAGAAGCCCAGGTTGCGCATCACGATGCGGCGTTCGTCGTCGGTCAGGCCTTCGGCGCTTTTCCACAGGGCGATGTCGGCGGTCATGTTGACCTCTTGCGGCATCCAGTGGTTGGCGCAGCCGTCGAGGTACTTCTGCCAGGCCCAGTCGTACTTGAACGGCACCAACTGGTTGAGGTCGGCGCGGCAGTTGATCATGCGCTTGGAGTCGACGGTCACGCGGGCGGCGGAGCCTTCGAGCTCGGCCAGGCCCTCGGCGATGTCGAGGTCGTTCAGCGCGGCCTTGGCGCGGGCAACCGCGGCGCTGTCGTCGGCGGCGATTTCACGGGCTTCGTGGGCGGCGGCATCGCCGGCGCTGTCGAGCTTGTCGATGCCAGCGGCCGAGGCCTTGGCCTGTTGCGCGTTGCCGGTGGCGGCGGGGGTGTCGGTGTCGTCTTTGTCGAATTCGTCCCAGCTCAGCATGGTGATGTGCTCCTGCTCGAGGGTTACCTGGTAGCAACCGTTGGATGTTTGAAAGAGTGTTCGTCGGCGCCTGAACCGGGCATGCCCGGGTGGTTCAAGCGCCCTGGAATTGTGTTGCCCGGTGCCCTCGGGGCTTCCTGGGCGGGGGCAATTATTATACGGAAAAGCTTCCTCGAATGCGCGTGCGGCTCGGTAAAAAACCGCGCCACCGGCAATCACGGCAGGTAGAGCGTGAGGCAATATGTAGTGCTGCTTATTGACTTGGGGCACACCATATAGTGTTTTTGCCGCCAGGTACAAGCGCCAAGGGAGGGGTTAATCGATGCTGCCACCGATGCAACGCGAGAAGATGCGGGCAAGGGGCGAGTAGTCGCAGTGAACGGCGCTGATATTGGCTTGAATCCATTCGTCGGCGGTTGCCGACCACCAGTTGATCTCAAGGCCGAGATTGATGATCAGGTGGTCAAAGAGCAAGCGTTGTGCACGGCCATTGCCTTCACGAAACGGGTGCACCATGTTGAGTTCGCCAAACACCTCGGCTAGGGCCGGAATTACGGCTTCGCGGGGCTGCCCCTCATACCAGCCTGCCCGTTCCATCTGTGCGAAAAGCTTGTTCCCTTCTGGAATGATTCGGCTGGCCGTACAAAAACGCGTGGTGTCTTTCGAGATGTCCACCGAGCGGCATTCGCCCGCCCAGTCGTAGAGGTCCTGAAACAGCTGTTTGTGCAAGGTTCGCAGATAGCCTCGGCCGTAAGGCGGGGGCTGGAATTCGATTTCTGCGGCCGCGATGCGCGAAAGATCGCGTTCTGCCTCCTGCAAGAGCAGGGCATCCTTCAGGCCCAGGTGATTCCGCAGCACGTCGGTGCCGGGGTAGCAGTAAGGGTCCTGGCCTGCGCCGTATTTATCGATCGTCACGCTTGGCGGTGTTGGCGATAACGCTTGAGCACTTCTTCCCGGCTGGGCAGTGCCTTGCTGGCGTCTTCTTCACTGGTATCGAAGCCTTCGAGCCTCAGGCTGGCCTCGTAGTTGGACCGGCGAGTACGTGCGTAGTAGGCGCGCTTGGCCTCAAGGGATGTAGGCATGGTGAGTGTTCCCCGTCGCTGAACCTTGAGTATACCGCTGATCAAGCAGCCCGGCCATGAACGAAAAGAGGCGCCCGAAGGCGCCTCTGGTCTACCGCTCAGCCCTTATTGGCATAGTATTCATATAGGTCTACG
Source organism: Pseudomonas sp. NPDC007930 (assembly GCF_042958985.1). Classification (NCBI taxonomy): domain Bacteria; kingdom Pseudomonadati; phylum Pseudomonadota; class Gammaproteobacteria; order Pseudomonadales; family Pseudomonadaceae; genus Pseudomonas; species Pseudomonas sp. NPDC007930. The sequence continues at coordinate 121,852 of NZ_JBIBKC010000004.1, read as the reverse complement.
TATACATTCGCACAGGCCAGTGTTAACGGGGATTTCATAAATTCTTAGCCGGTACGCTCAGGTGAAAACGTATACTTTTGGCCTTTTCAGCTTCGTTTTGAGAGTCGAAGTATACGCTTTATCAGCTTAATTTCGAACCCGGATTGGTGTGATGCTCCAGCCCCAAGAGCTGGCCAGTGACGCACTGAATAAAGGCTCCTTGGCTGTGCTACTGCCTCAGTACGCGATACTGACCGGCTCACCCAATCTCCTGTATGCCCAAGATCGGCGCATGACGCCGATGTTTCGCAGTTTCGTGGATTTGGCGATGGCGCGGTTCGGCAGCGAGTAGCCGGTGTGGACTGTTGCATGGTGTCGGGTTTTGACCTGAATCGCTGTCTCGTCAGTTGCTGTGTCTGGATGATAGATCGTCACGGCATGGAAGTTGTAAGCCAGCATGCCGAGGTATGAGTTGCAGAGGCTTTTAAGCGGTTCCAGTTTTTTTGGGGCAAAGCGATAATCATACGGGTCTGGTGCTAGAGCCTTCAGCGTTTCTTCCAGCGCAGACTCGAAATCTGGAACCTCGGTGGCGCAGCGCAGTAGCACATCCTTGAGATAGAGCTCGTCCCCGTGATGGAGGTAGTTTTCGTAGTGGTTGAGCACAGCCCTGTAGTTCTTCTGAAGAGTTTTGTCCTGCAGCAGCTGTGGCAGCGCCCTTAACGCATCAAACACTGGAGTCAGATCAGGCGGACTTGCGACATTGACCTGAATGTTCGTGATTCCGACGTTCACGCTTTTGAGCAGGTTGTTTGCCAATGCGAGCCGAGGGAGAAATTGCCCGTTGGCCGTGCGCCCGTAGACCTCTAACAGAGCTGCCGCGCGCTCGCAGCCTCCTGTGGGAGTTATGTCTGTTGCCATGACTGTGATCTCGCGGTAGTGGGACGTCATCCCCAGAGTCTACGTCAGCGATAAGGTGAGACTACAGCCTCTAATGGTTTATAGCGTTACCCATGCAGGTGGCCGGAGTAATTTCTCAAGCTGTATCATCGGATATCTGTGTTGAGATCCAGCACCCGCGCTGAGCAAGATCGCGGAATTTTCCCCAGTAGGGGCTCGATCCATTATCCCCACGGTTGTGGACATGGCTGATGCCGTTGTAGTCGCAAAGAATCAGCTTCAGGCTTGGGTTGGATTGCAAAGCTGAGTAGATCGGTTCGGAAAGATGGTCATCGTTAAACCCGAATCCTGACACAACTAGGCAGCTATTTGGTTGACGCAAAAACTCCAGAAATCTTGAAAGCAGCTCCAAGTGAGGTTGAAGAAACGCTTGCTGGTATTTTCCTTTTGCGGGATATATCAGGCACGCATTTTCCGGCGTCGGTCGGCTGTCCTCATAGACTTCATGACCCTCTCGGCTCCAGCTGACTGATCCGTGCAGCTTCAGCAGTTGAAAAATGCCTTCAGCAAACTCGTGGCTGTCTGCCTCCCTGCGTACGATGTCGTACGTGAAATGCTTGCCGTCAAACCGGCGTCTGCGGGTGTAAGAAAATCCGTCAATAATGACCATACCCAGTTCCGACGCTGCCGTTTCAAAACACATGTCATAGTTCGTCGTAAACACATTCAGGCGCGGGTCACGAACCCTCCTCCTAGCCAGCTTCTGGAGGAGTTCACGATATGCCGATATGTCTGAAGTGGGCAGGGTAATGAACGTTGAGCAAGCGTGTGGGATGTGCTCCTTCACGCGTGCGACAAACTCTTCAACGACTGGGTCGTCATTGAACGCCAGGTAGGCATCGCACTGTGACAAGAAATGCTCAATGTTCGGATTATCGCGCTCGGCGTAACGGACACGCTCAGTAACCTGCTGGCCAGCAGCTGTCAGCGCATGGGTCTGCGGGTCACACGTCGAGTCTTGCCATAGCGTCCACATGCTAGGCCCGCCTGGGTTACCTAAAGATGTACCGCTTCCAGCAAAAAACCTAAGTTAGGTACCTGAAGAGCAGACGAAAACATCTCGCTAAGCCTATTCCTGTTCGAGCTGATCACATTTTCATCATCAGGCTCGACGCCTTTCAGGACTTGATAAGCCTCAGCTGTCAGCGGCATCCACTCACTAGCACCTGGTGGAAGATATGCCTGCTGCCCTCCGTACGTGGGTGGAAGAGGAATTACAGGCAGTCGTGGTTGAGGGGCAAATGGGGGGGCACCGACTGGCATAGAACACGTTCCTGTGTTGTGAAATAAAAGCCATAAGGCCCCGGCCTTTCAACTGTTCCCAAGCTGCTTGTGTTGATATGTGCTTTGCATCATATCGCAAGCGGACTTGGCGACGTATGGGGGATCGCCAATACCGGAGCCGGGTCAGATGGGGAGTCCATGGGAAACAACTAGACGCCAAATCGTCGATCACATGCAAGCTGGCGAGTGCTGATCTTGCGGTGTCGCTGCTTCTTAAATGAACCTCAACCTTCGATATGTCCGTCCGCAACTCTAACTGCGGCACGCATTGCGTGCAAAACGTCAATTCCCATATCTCCGGTAAGCAGCTTGCACATCAGTCTGGTAGGAGACTTCCAGGACAAAACTTTTCCCCCCTTTTCCGGATGCTGGTAAACCACGGTGTTCAGATGTGCATACGCGTGGATGTAGGCAGCGCTGCTTATCCAGATATGCAAGTGGGCAGGTACGACACGAGGTAAGACGTTCAACGCTAGCCAATCGATCAGGCCAACGGTAACACCGCGCGCCTGAAGCTCCATCGCCAGCATTAGAAGCACTTAGTGTAAAAGGGCTGCTGCCTTGATAGCAGCAGTTTTTCTACCCAGATGATCCGCTTCGGCCACTATAGCGATCAGCGCAGCAAGAGTGTCCACGCTTGCCCTACGTTCGATTTTTTCGAGTAGAACTTGGCGAAAATGTCAAGTGCGTACTCTTCTGGCTTGCGCCACTGACAAAGCCATTGGCGCAAGCCAGCCTATTAATTATTTGACGTTACGGCTTGGCAACGTGCCAGACTTGGTTGACGCCGTCACCGGTTGTATCCCCTGGCTTGGTATCTTTGACCCAGCTGTAAAGTGGCATGCCTTTGTATGCCCATTGTTTTGTGCCATCGTCTCGAGTGACGACAGAGTAATCATGACCCGCTTTCGCATCTGCGGATACCGGCAAAGGTGGCCAGTTTGCAGCGCATGGCCCATTGCAGACCGACTTGCCCGAGGTGTCCTTACCGAAGGTATAAAGAGTCATTCCTTTCGCATCTACGAGTACTTTTCCCTTATCCGTTTCAGCAACCTTGACTGGCGCATCGGCGAACGCCAAACCCGACATGCAGCAGGCGGCAACAGCGACGGAGAGAATCATCTTTTTGAACATACGTATTTCCTTTGGTGTTTTTTAATTTTTAGAAGGCTCACCTGCTATTGGAAACAGCAAGCCATCAGACAGTAGACGAGCCACAAACAGTTTTATTCGACTCTGTAGAAAAAACGTCCCGGTATCATTTTTTGCTGGAATCCTGAGCTCCCCCGACCCTGTGCTTTACTCAATTTAGCAAAGCGACGCTCACGGTCAAGCATCACTAGCTCATCTCGATGAGCGATGGCGATTCATCATCCAGAACTCATCACGTTCACTCATTATTATTCACTTGGTCGTGGAGTATCAGCAGGCCCCCATGAAGGCCTGCGCTGTTCAATCAGTCGGGCTTTAGCGTCGACACCACCTTGTTGCTGGCGAGATCGACTGTGGAGATACTCAAGTCCTCATTGAGGACATACGCCTTCGACTTGTCTTTGGTGAAGACAATGGCCTGGCGGGGTGCCTTCAAACCGGTCACAGTGGTGGTCACTTTCAGCGTTTTGGTGTCGATCACTGAAAGGCTGTTGTCACCGAGGTTACCCGAGTAGACGTGCAGCCCGTCTGGAGTAAGTGCTGCGCCGTAGGGGTCTTTGCCCACCATGACGGTGGTTGTAATGGCGCGTTTTTGAGTGTCGACAACTGCGATGCTGTTACTGCCGCTGTTAGCCGCGTACAGCGTATTGCCGTCCGCCGATATGGAGATGGCGCGCAACTTGTTGAAGCCAGTGATCTCACCTTCAATCATATTGGTCTTGCTGTCGACCAGGGTAATTTTGTCCCCAAGAAAGTTGGTGACATAGACGGTTTTGCCGTCAGGGCTTACCCGGATACCTTGGCGCGGTTGGGAGAAGCCAGGTACCACAGCTACTGGCCGCTGGTGATCAAGGTCAATGACCGACAGCGTGCTGGCCGCTTCATTGTTGACGTAGAGCAGGCTTCCGTCCTTGCTGAGTGTGGTACCAAAAGCACCTGCGCCCAACGGAATATCTGCGATCACTTTCAAAGTCTTGGTGTCAATCTTGCGCACGACCCCCAAACTGCTGTCGGAGAGGTAGAACACATCGCCAGTTGGCGAAAACACAATATTTCGCGGCGTGACGTAGCCGGTGAGAACCTGGCGAACCTTTCCGGTTTTCAAATCATAAACCACTACATCTGGACGCTGACTGTAAGAGACCACCGCCGTCGTTTCATCAGGGCTGAGAGCCAGCGAGTTGTTGTGAATATCGCCGTCGAACGTCCAGCGATCGTCCGCGGCCAACGCGCTCATCGTTGTGGCCAACGCAACACCCAACGTCAGGGCTGTGATGGTTTTCTTTATCACATTCATCAGGGTTTCCTCATAAGGGTAAGCCAAGCATCCACTCGCGCCTTGGCAAAGACAACTCGTTCATCGCTGCAGGGCTATGAGTTGACCTTATGCGTATTTGATAAATTCCGGAAACAACTTGTTTTGGTAGCTCTTACCTGTTTTATAAATAGGTCTGGCTATTTCTGGCTCAAGAACTGACTGCAGCTCTCCCAGAATCGCTCAAGCCCAGGCGATATGAATTTGTCCCGGTGGCGGATCAGAAAAAAACGTCGAGTCAGTGCAGGCAAGGCGTGCGGCAGTTCAACCAGGACTTCAGAGGCCAGTAGATCCCGAACGACCCAGCGGGACAGGCAACTCATGCCGATGCCTTGTGCGAGGGTATGCTTGATAGCCTCTGAACTGCCAATCTGGCGCGTTTCGGCGAGATCGTGCAGATGACGCAGCAGCAATTGTTCGACTTCTTCGCGGGTACCAGAACCTGGCTCGCGCAGTAGCCATTCGGCGGTACGAAGATCATCAAGTGTGACCTGCTGCTTTAGTGCCAAGGGATGCCGTTGGCCTGCGACAATAAGCAACTCATCAACAAGCCAAGGCTCGGCACTGAGTTCGGGCAGGTGGCAAGGCCCCTCGATCAGGCCCATATCAATCTCGAAATCAGCGACTCTTCTTGCGATAGCCATGCTGTTGGCCATGTCGACATCGACCCTCAAATGTGGTGTTGATTGACGCAGCTCACCGAGAATCAATGGCAGAACATAATTGCCTATCGTGGTACTGCATCCTACCCGCAAGCGTGTTTTCAGACCGGCATGGCCTGGTAAGAAACTGGCCTCTATCTGTTGTGCATTCTCAAGTATCCTTCTGGCTTGAGGCAGTAAGGCATGGCCGTTATCGTTCAGCACTAAACGCTTGCCGACACGGTCGAACAGCCTGGTATCCAAGGCGTTTTCCAACTCGTTGAGTGCGGCGCTGGTTGCAGATTGGGACAGTGACACCGAAATGGCTGCGCTGGTGGTGCTACCGTGTTGCGCGACGGCGCAGAAAATTTGTAGCTGACGCAGGCTAAGCTTCAAGGGATCTACCTTCTTAATAGGTAATGTAAACCTATACTATCCGTTTTTACCGCTATGCCCACCAACCTATACTTCAGCCATGTCATATTGACGGCAAACTGAAGCGGGAGCGCGAAAATGAGTGATACACGACTCGCAGCTATCATGGGCGGCAGCCATCCCTTGGCGGCCTTGTCCAATCCACGAGAAGCGATCCGGCAGTTCACACCCAACTGGTTCGCCGCCACGATGGGCACCGGGATTCTGGCTCTGGCTCTGGGCCAACTGCCTTTTGCTGCGCAGTGGCCCAAAGCGTTAGGGGAAGCTTTGTGGTTTTTTAATATCGTGCTGTTTTGCCTGTTCACGCTGATGTACGCGAGCCGTTGGGTGTTGTTCTTCGATGAGGCCAAACAGATCTTCGGCCACTCCACTGTATCGATGTTTTTTGGAACCATCCCCATGGGATTGGCGACCATCATCAACGGTTTTCTCCTTTATGGTTTGCCACGCTGGGGGGATGGGGTAGTCGCTTTAGCGGAAGTGTTGTGGTGGATTGATGTCGCCATGGCATTGGCCTGTGGGGTGCTGATCCCGTACATGATGTTTACCCGCCAGCAGCACAGCATCGATCAGATGACAGCGGTATGGTTGCTGCCAGTAGTTGCGGCTGAGGTGGCTGCCGCGAGTGGCGGTCTATTGGCTCCGCACCTCGCTGACGCTAGCGCACAGTTCACCATGCTCATCACCAGCTACGTGCTGTGGGCCTACTCGGTGCCCGTCGCCTTGAGCATCCTGGTGATCCTGTTACTGCGCATGGCGCTGCACAAACTACCTCATGAAAGCATGGCAGCATCGAGCTGGCTGTCTTTAGGGCCGATCGGTACCGGAGCTTTGGGGATGTTGGTGCTGGGCAACGATGCTCCAGCGATCTTTGCTGCTCATGGAATGGCAAGCATCGGCGTCGTAGCCGAGGGCATCGGCTTGATCGGTGGTGTGCTGTTCTGGGGGCTGGGATTGTGGTGGATGGTATTGGCGCTGCTAATTACCGGGCGCTACTTTAGGGAGGGCATCCCTTTCAACCTCGGCTGGTGGGGCTTCACCTTTCCGCTGGGAGTGTACGCCGTAACAACCCTCAAATTGGGCGCTATGCTGCACCTCACGTTCTTTAGCTTCTTTGGCGTGGCACTGGTGTTGATGCTCACCGTCATGTGGATGATCGTCGCGGCCAAAACCCTGGCGGGTGCCTATCGCGGCAACTTGTTCGTCTCGCCGTGTATTGCCTCACTGAACAAGGCGGGCAAAACCTGAACCTTTGGCTACTCGATCGACTGTTTGGCGTGACGCAATGTGGACAAAATGCGCTGCCTAACATTCGGGTGAGTGCAAACAGAAAGGGGACTGGGGTGTGGCATTTTCAGCAATGAAAAATCAGGGAAGGCGAGCCGAACACGCGGTATGGCTTTCTGGGCAACACGTCCGGCAAATACGATAGTGACGAGATCAGGGAAAAGCGTCAGTAGCGTGATCAGCATCTCGATACCTTCGTCGATTTGCGCTCTGCGGAGCGCACCCTTGGGCTTTTCGAGATCTGGTAGCCAAGGGTACAAATTCCAAAGGACGGTTTCGTGACGTGCCAGTCCAACCTGCTCAATGAAACCTTTGAGGTTGCGTTGTGCAGGCCCCGCATTGTCTCTTGACACGTACCGTGGAAGACTGATCGTTCGAGCGGGCGATTCCAACAAAATCAATACCCTTGCGAAGACGCCACCATCCAGCGGATCGAAATACGGTAATGTTCTTTCGCCCGTTGACTGGGCCGTTACCCAGCGCGTCAATTCAGCAATTTTCGGCAGCAGCAAAAAGTCTTCTCTTTCCTTCAGAGAAATTTCCTGATCTGCGCTCTTCTGATTGAGTAACACTACTTGGAAGCCTCCCTCTGCAGGTTGTACGCCGCTACCGATTCACGAATCTCTTCCCGCACCTCATCTGCGTGACGCCAACGCCCTATCTTCACCCGTTTACCTTGCTCCAGTCCCTTGCAGTTTTCAAAAAATGCTGAATCTGAGCGAGTCATAGCGCGGGAGCTCGCACCCTGCGCAACTCGTCAGCGTGGTTGCACAACGGTGCGCAGCGTTTCATCGTGATGACGCATATCACCGAGCTCTGGGTAATGATGGGAAATGCTTGGCCCGGTAAATAGCCTGCAGAATCGGCTTGAGCATCATCTGCTCAATCTTATCTTTTTGGGCGACTTTAAGAAGGTGTTGGGCAAGCGCGGGCACACTCAGGTGGTGCCAGAAATTTGTAACTCGAGCCCGGCTAGCACCAGGGACATAGAGCTGCAAAACTGTCAGGCGATCTTGGCGATGTCCGGTCATTTCTCTTCCCCTATAGGAGCCACTTTCCGCTCGCTGGCAGATTCACTTTGAGCATGAAATTGCTTGATATCGGAGAGCCGGATTTCCTCCGGCAGAGGACGGTGATGTTTGCTGTGACCCACGCGCTGGGCGTGATAGATCCCGGTATGCCCGGATACGAGGTAACTTGCGATACAGGCAATGGCTGCAAGCGGAGCAATTTCAGGGCCGAAGAGCTCCATGGCCATGACAATGGTTGCCAGTGGCGTATTAGCTGCGCCAGCGAAGACGGCCACAAAACCGATACCAGCCAGCATGCCGAAGGGGAGATGTAAGAGGGGCGCTAGCGCGTTCCCCAAGGCCGCTCCAATGTAAAACAGCGGAGTGACTTCGCCGCCCTTGAATCCAGTCCCCAGGGAGACAACGGTGAACAACATCTTTCCAAGCCAGTCCCAAGGATCCATTGGCATGTGAAAGGATTGGACGATGCTCGGAATGCCCAGTCCGATGTATTTATCGACGTCGATGTAATGGTTACCACTGAGCGCCCACACGGCGACTGCGATCAGCAGGCCTCCGGCGAAGGGGCGTAGTGGCGAATAGGAGATAAGTCGTTTAACGAAAGCTCCGAGCTTATGGGTGGCCGTCGCGAATAGAAGGCCAGTGAGGCCGAAGATAATTCCTGCAGCTACCACAGCCATGACGCTCCAGAGCTGCACGGGAACCACTTCGCCAATGACGTAATGCGTATGAACCACTCCCCAGGCTTGCCCCACTTGGTCAGCAACGATTGCCGCAACCACGCAAGGGAAAAGCGCGTCGTAACGCATACGTCCGATGGCCAACACTTCCCGTCCGAACAAAGCCC